>NZ_JAEHQE010000001.1:0-485234 GCF_016238545.1 Proteus sp. PR00208
TATTTTTATTAATTTAGAAAAAGTGAATACTTTATTTAGAAATTATCAGCCTGATGTTTTTTTAAATTATTTATTTTATATTAAATAGTATGCGATAATCTTTTTTTATTTAGTTAAGATAAATGCTCAATAAATTTATAAAAAATAACATCCATTTTAACTATATGATTTGTTTTAATTTTTTATATTGATTTTCTCGTTTTTTTATAGGGATATTTTTATTATTTTATTTCTATTTTGATATGTATCAATAAAATTAAATATATTTAATTAATAAGGTTGTAAGCTGTTTTTTTTTAATTTCTCTTCAGTACAATATATCTCATAAACACCCTATCACTTATTGAATTAAAAAATCTCTCCTGATTTTCTTAAATGAAACGATGATTGCTGATAGGGTGTTTTTTCTCAAATAAACTAGGTTCTTTAAGGTTAATACTTATTTTAAGTATTGATCTTTTTATTAATAAAATCATATAAATATATTTAACAAAAATAAGTTTTAATCCTTTATATATTACTACTTTTAAACGGTAGTTTTATTTATATATTAAAGCAGGAGCATTGTAAAAAATGAAATCTATTCTCCCTACAAAAGAAGAGAGTGACGAGAAATTATTATCTCGGCGTTCTTTCTTTTCATTTGCTGGAAAGATGAGTCTTGCGGCAGGGGTAACCGCTGTAACGGCGGGATGTGATGGTAATATTTCTGGAGGTACTGGCTGGGTTCCCGAGCAATACAATGCAAAAGGTACTTTTCCTGTACAAGTCCGAGGCCGAATTCCTATTGATCCTAATAATGTGGCAATTTGTCGTGATGATAAAAAATGCATTTTATGTGGTCAATGTGTTGAGGTGTGTGAAAAAGTACAAACGGTGATGGGAAATTACGATTTACCGTTAATTGATAGCGTTCCTTGTATTGATTGTGGGCAATGTACGCTTTGGTGTCCAACAGGTGCGATAACAGAAGTTGATGATACGGATAAGGTGATTAGGGCGTTATTAGATCCAACACTGCATGTCGTTGTTCAAACAGCGCCCGCTACGCGCGTTGCTTTGGGTGAAGAGTTTGGTATGCAACCAGGTAAGGATATTGAGTTACTGCAAGTTGCTGCACTGAGAAAACTGGGTTTTGATAAAGTTTTTGATACGAACTTTTCTGCTGATCTAACCATTATGGAAGAAGCGACAGAATTACTGCAACGAATTCAAAATAATGGCGTATTACCACAATTTACATCGTGCTCGCCGGGTTGGGTTAAATTCTGTGAAATGTTTTATCCTGAATTAATACCTAATTTATCTTCAGCAAAATCACCCATGACAATGTTGGGAACGATGATAAAAACCTATTATGCCAAAGAGCAAAATATCGATCCTACCAAAATTGTCTCTGTTGCCATTATGCCATGTACCGCTAAAAAATCAGAAGCGGCACGCCCTGAAATGAATGGCGCTAGCGTGTTATGGGAAAAACCTGATCTTCGTGATGTTGATATCGTGCTAACAACAAGAGAGCTCGCCAGATTAATTAAAAGTCACAATATCGATTTAACGTCTCTTCAACCCGCAAATTATGATCGCTTAATGTCTGAATACAGTGGTGCTGGTGCTATTTTCGGCGTGACAGGGGGCGTGATGGAAGCAGCGGTCAGAACCAGTTACTACTTTATTACAGGTGAAAGACCACCAGAGCCTTTATTTAATTTGCAACCTGTACGTGGATTAGAAGGTATTAAAGAAGCCGCTCTGGATATTCCGGGAGTGGGGGAAATTCGCGTGGCAGTTTGCTCTGGTATGGGAAATGCGCGTCCTGTCTTAGAAGCAATTCAAAAAGGGGAAAAACAGTGGCACTTCGTTGAATTTATGGGATGTCCTGGTGGGTGTATTGCGGGAGGAGGACAGCCTCGTTCGGCATTACCGCCTTCTGATGAAATACGTGCTTTACGCATGAAAGCGCTTTATAGCAAAGATGAACGCGCCACAATCCGCTTGAGTTATGAAAACAGTGAAATTCAAAGTATCTATAAACAATTTTTAGGTGAACCTTGTGGTGAACGTGCTCATCAATTGCTTCATACGCATTACCAAGATCGCAGTATTCATTTTAACAAAAAGAAAGCTTAAAGATTGAGGAAACACATTATGTCTAAAGGTGTATTAGTCGATCTTACAAAGTGTATCGGCTGCGGTAGTTGTACAGTTGCATGCAAAATGTACAACGAAAATAAATGGATAGAAGACAGACAACCCACAAGTGGTGAGAATGCCAAACTCGCGGATGAAAACTGGACAGTTATCAAAACAGTCACGGTTGAGAAAGAAGATAAAGCGGTTTGGCGTTATGTTAAAGAGCAATGTTTTCACTGTATTGATCCCGCTTGTGCTTCAGCATGTTTTGCAAAAGCCTTCCAAAAAACACCCGCAGGGCCAGTGGTTTATTATCCTGATCTCTGTGTGGGTTGCCGATATTGCATGGTGGCATGCCCGTTTGATATTCCTAAATATGAGTGGGAAAAGTCACTTCCTTATGTCACTAAATGCATGATGTGCTCATCTCGTGTGGAAGAAGGGCAATCTCCCGCATGTGTTGCAGTATGTCCTACTCAAGCCTTGGTATTTGGTGAGCGACAAACCTTATTAGAAAAAGCCAGAGAAACCATCACGAATAATCCAGAATATGTTCAACATATTTATGGTGAGAAAGAAGTGGGGGGGACTGAATGGCTCTATATTTCTGATGTGCCATTTGAACAGCTTGGCTTTAAAACGGGATTAACGGAAAAACCACTCTCTTCTTATACCTCTGATTTTATGAAATATACGCCGATAGCAGGTGCTACTTGGGCTGTGATTTTGGGTGGTATTGCCATGTTTAATCACAGAAAAGATAAAGTGAGCCACGATGAGCAATCCCATCAGCATCTAGAGCATAACCAGAATAGTACTGATGAAGAAACAAGGAGATCAGAATGAGTGTTATCGATAATTCGACCCACTTTGGTAAGTGGCGTTTTCCTATGACACCAGTGCGCTGGGTGCTTGTTGCTATCAGTTTGATTGCCGTAGGGCTTATCTTATTTCGCTTAGTCACAGGATTGGGATTAGTGACCAATCTTAATGATGAATGGCCTTGGGGGCTTTGGATCTCTTTTGACGTGATGTGCGGTGTGGCGTTAGCTGGGGGCGGGTATGGTACTGCGTTAATTGTTTACGTATTTAAACAAGAACAATTTTCAAGTATTGCTCGAAGTGCAGCATTAACGTCATTAATTGGTTATTTATTGGTGATGGTCGGGCTTTTCCTTGATATCGGGCAGTGGTGGAATTTCTGGCGTCCATTAGTTTCTCAAGGGCATAGCTCAGTGCTTTTTGAAGTCTTTATTTGCGTCTCTGTTTATACCAGTGTGCAATTAATTGAATTTGGAGAAGTGGCAACTGAACGAGTTGGACGAAAATACCATAATTTTTTCCGTAAAATATTACCAGTATTGTTAGTCATTGGTATTGCAATTCCATCAATGCATCAATCATCACTTGGGGCGCTTTATTTATTAATGGTCGATAAACTGCATCCATTATGGTGGTCGCCAATTATTTTCTTCCAATTTTTAATTTCGTCGTTTTTTGTTGGCCCTGCAATGATCGCAGTTGAAACTGCATTAGCAGGCCGAGCGTTTAATCACAAAGTGCCAATGTCGGTATTAAGCGGATTAGTTCGAATTTCAGGTTATGCAATGCTGGTTTATTTAGCGTTGAAATTCGGCAGTATTATTGCAGAAGGTAAAGTGCATTACCTTTTCGAAGGCAGCTTTGAATCTTTATTCTTTTGGATTGAAGTTGGTTTTGGCGTTATTGTGCCGTTAATTATCTGTTTCTCACCATTAATAAAACGTCGAGGCTGGCTGGTAACCTTTGGTGCGCTAGTCGCTTCGGGGGTTATTTTAAACCGTTATAACGTTGTGGTGACAGGTATGGTGACATCAACGGGTGTCTCTTATTGGCCATCGCTACCAGAATTAACTATCACTCTTGGTCTAGTTTCAATGGGAGCGCTCGCTTATTTATTTATCTGTGAAAACTTCCGTATTATTGAACATGAAGACGACAAACATTAATTAACTTAATGCCCAATTTAATTGGGCATTTTTTATAAATAAAACCAAGAAAATACTCTTTTTTATTCTTTTATTAATGATAAATAGAACGATAAATATGCCTATTTTAAAAAAATCCTTGTGGTTTATTTCTTCCTCTTTGCTTTCGATTACACCAATATTGAGTTATTCCCAAGCGAATGAAAATAAACCAGAACATATTATTGTCAGTGGACAAAAAGAAGGTCATTCGTCAAATCGTATTTATAACATTGAAGCTGAGAAAATAAGCAATATAGCAGGGGGAACTAATTTAATTACGGTTGATCATGAAAATCGCTTATTAACGTTGAATGATGCCTTAAAGGATCAACCCGGTATCGTGATACAAAGTTTATTTGGTGGATTAGATCAACCTCGTTTAAGTATTCGAGGCTCAGGTGTTCAAAGTGCGCCACTTTCTAGAGGGGTATTATTACTCCAAGACGGACTACCTCTTAATGAAGCCGATGGTAGCTTTCACTCAAGTATGATTGATGTACGAGATGCACAATTTATTAGCATTCGCCGCGGTGCAAATAGTACACAATTGCAAAGCAATAACTTAGGGGGAGAGCTTGATTTTATCACCTATACAGGACGAAATAATCAAAATCAATTGCGTTATGAGCAAGGTTCTTTTGGGCGTCAAGGTCTACAAATGGCGTTAGGCGGTTATAGTGATGATCATCCTATTGATGCCAGAATAAGTCTAAGTTATGACCATTATGATGGGTATCGAGAGCACTCTGCTTCTCAACGTAAAACAATGCGCTCAACACTCGGGTATACTTCAGACAACTTTGAAAATAGAACATGGATTAATTGGACTGATCTGCGTTTTGATGTTCCTGGCCCAGCAACCTTACAAATGGTTGAGAATGATCCTAAAGCGGTATTACCTGCAATTAAGAAAAAAGATCCCCATAGAAATGTCGAACAATTACGTATAGCCAATAAATCGACATGGAATAGTGGTGCTCACGATATTCAATTTGGATGGTGGTATTCACAAACACATGATAATTTCAAAACACCCAGTCATTACCAATTTGTGAATTACTATACTAAAGGCGCTCAATTTAATTATAAATTAGAAACTCAGCATATTAGTTATCGTGCCGCGTTAGCTTGGGATCACTCGATAATGAAAGATGATATCGAGAAAAATCCCAAAGGCTGGCTAGGACGATATGATGGACGAGCTGAAAATATCTATGCGTCTTTAGGGGCGGGTATACATATTAGTAACAGTGTGTTGTTTAATCTGGATGTAAAAGGAACTCATGCGAAAAGAGATGTATTTTCGAGCCATAATTCTCTTGAACAGTCCTTTAATTTCTTAACACCTAAAGTTGGGCTGATTTGGTATCCTAATTACAATGCACGCTTATTTGCTAATGTCAGTATGAGCCAAGAGCCGGCTTCCTTTAATGATATTATTAATCCTAAAGCGCCGTTAAATAAGGTCAATCTGTTAAAACTTTCACCTCAAAAAGCAACCAGTTTTGAAATTGGTAGTGATATTGAATTAACAGATAATATCAGTTTAAGTACGGTGCTTTATCGCAGTTTTATTAAAGATGAATATATTACATCCCACGATCAAAATGGGAATATTGTTGATATTTATAATTATCCTGCAAAAACTCGCCATCAAGGTGTTGAATTCAGTATCAATGCGATTCAACCGCTTCGTGTTGGTGATTTTCTCTATCGTGTAACATGGACGTATAATGATTTTCGCTTTATGGGCGGGGAATATAATCGAAAATATATTGCAGGTATTCCTAGAAACCTTATTTCGGGTGAAATTAACTATCAATTAAATGGATTGAGATTTGGTCCTACACTGTATTGGTCACCCACAAATGTTGCTGTTGATCATGGTAACCATCTTAATATTCAAAAGAGTAAACCCTATGCATTATTAGGATTTAATGCACATTATCAATATGATAATCAGTGGTCTACTTATTTGAATTTAGACAATATTACGAATAAACGCTATGCAGCAAGCACTTTGGCCAATCCAACAGTGAAAAAGAATGATGCCTTACTTTTCCCTGGGAATGGTTTTAGTGTTAATGCGGGTGTGGTGTATACATTTTAATTCAATCAGAAAATAGACAAAGGCTACCTTACATGGCAGCCTTTTTTGATATTAATCATGTCTCTTTACACGTAGATTAATTTTCAATATTGGCTTCAATAAACCATAGGAATTTATCAAGATCACGCGATGCAGCAGTAAACATATCGGCGGTATCTTCGTCTTCAACTTCGTCAATGGCTTTACGAATATCATTAGCAACAACAGCATAACGATCAGCCAGTGCTTTTAGGTGATCTTGCACATCATGAATATCCAGTGGATAAGCTTTCAGTGGTGTTTTTTTACCGACAACTTGCGCGGTGCCTAATACTGTGCCACCTAACTGAACAATACGCTCTGCGAACTCATCAGTGTGCTGATTAATGGTATCGCGGAAGCCATCAACCATCTCATGAACAGAAATAAAGTTTCTGCCACGCATATTCCAGTGCGCTTGTTTTGTGATGAGAGATAGGTCGATAAACTGCGTCACCATCTGTTGCAATAATTCAATAGCGTGCAGTTTTACGCTGTCATCGAGGTTATTACGGGTATAAAGCAGAGTTGAAGGTGTGGATTTGACTAATTTAGCAGTACTCATAATCGTTCTCCCTAAATAATTAATAACTCAATATCTTAATTTCTGTTAATGATGATAGTGAATTATTAATGGTTAGTCTTATCGATTGATACTATTAAATTGATAGGTCATCTATTAAAAAAATCTAATCTATCGAAATAGTCTATTTAGGGTAAGACAATGAGCGCAAAATAGCAATGATAGGTCAGTAAAGTTATTATTGAATAAGAAAAAAGGATCATAAGATCCTTTTTAAATAAATATTTATTTCTTATAAGAAAATACGGTTAAGTAATTATTTAACCTCTTCCAATTTGGTTTTATTTTTCATGGTTGCTGTTGAACCTATAGAGGCTAATACAATAAAGGCAAGGGCAATCCATTGAATTAGTGTCAAATGTTCGTGTAAGAAAATAATACCAATAAAGGCACCCATACAAGGCTCTAAGCTCATTAGAGTACCGAACGTTTTAGCGGGTAAACGTGTAAGCGCAATCATTTCTAAGGTGTAAGGAAATGCAGTTGATAAAATTGCAATGGCTAATGCAACTGGTAAAATTGACCAGCTAAACATAATGTCAGGGCTACTTTGTAACATACCAATAGGAACGAAAATAAAGGCAGCCACTAATGAGCCAATTGAAACTGTTGCCGCACCGTAGCCTTTACCTGCACGTTGTCCGAATACAATATATAGCGCCCAACCTACACCAGCACCCAGTGCATAAAGAATACCTAGAGGATCTAATCCATGAATATTATCGCCAATAGGTAGCAATAATCCTAAGCCTGCAATGACTAAAATTATCCATAAAAAGTCGATGGTTCTGCGTGATGAAAACATAGCAACAGCTAAAGGGCCTGTAAATTCAAGGGCAACAGCAATTCCTAAAGGAATAGTTTCAAGAGCAAGGTAGAAAAGGTAATTCATTGCTCCTAAAGATAAACCATATAGAAACAGTGGCATAATTGATTTTCGAGTAAATTTGAGTCGCCACGGTTTAAAAATAAAAAAGAGGATCAAAGTACCCAATAATAGACGTAACGCCGTTACAGCTGGGGCACCAATAACAGGAAATAGGCTTTTAGCAAGGGATGCGCCGCTTTGAATTGAAAGCATGGAGAGAAGCAAAAGAAGCACAGGGTAAAACACCTGTAATTTAGCTGAGTGTCTGGCTGACAACATCCTATAAAACCTCGTCAATAATCAATCGTTATGTGTTCTCTGTTAGCAGATAACAAAGGATCGCATAATATAAAATAAAATCACCGACTTTAATATAGCTATTCATTAATAAATATTTTTTATTTTAATTTAGTTGAGTGCGATTAGCTAAAATATAACTTAATTTATTTTTAATAAAATAAAAAATGACGTCTCATAAATATAAGCATTAATAATGATTAAATATATATGTGAAATAAAAAGCGTAAAAACACTTTTTTTAACCTTTTTTATTAAAAATACCTTCAGTATAATTCCAAGCTCGATTTAACTAGCTAAAAGAGAATAAAGAAATGAGTAAAATAAAATCTATCGCAGTGTATTGTGGTTCTAGTTTAGGCGCTTCACCTATTTATAAAGAACAAGCAATTATTTTTGCCAAAGAGCTAGTTAAACGTAATATTACCTTAGTTTATGGTGGTGCCAGTGTCGGTATTATGGGCACTCTCGCTGATACTGTATTAGCTGAAGGCGGAAAGGTGATAGGGGTTATTCCTACGCTATTAGAAGGGCGTGAAATATCGCATAAAAATCTGACCGAACTGCATGTTGTTGAAACAATGCATCAACGTAAAAATAAAATGATAGAACTGGCTGGTGGTTTTGTCGCTTTACCCGGTGGTTTCGGTACATTAGAGGAGTTTAGTGAAGTCTTTACATGGAGCCAAATTGGTTTGCACCAAAAACCATTGGGCATACTTAATATTAATCAATTTTACGATCCGCTTTTGATGATGATTGATAAAATGGCGGATGAACAATTCCTACATGAAAAATATCGCCATATGGCGATTGTGGAACAATGCCCTATTCAATTATTAGATAAATTTGAAACATATATTGCACCTCCAGTAAAAACCTATAACAAATAAAGGTAAAAAATGGTAATCATAAGAAAAGCAATATTGTCTGATGTAGAAGAAATTAATACTCTTTATATCCATTTATTTGATGAAATGGCAACATTACAGCCAGAAAGATTAAAGCCGGGTAAGCAAGATGAAGCATTTATTATTAATGGAATAAAAAATAATAAGTTTCATCTTTTGGTTGCAGATTTAGATGGCAAAGTGGTTGGATTTAGCATAGCGCAAATTCAAGAAACACCTATGTTTAACTGCTTGGTTCAACGTAAATATGCTTATATTTACGATATCGTTACTGATCCTACGGTACGTAGCCAAGGCGTAGGCCGTTTATTGTTGACCGCAATGAAAGAGTGGGCAAAATCAGAAAAAATGACGCATCTCGAATTGTCTGTATTAGCTGAAAATGGTGCCGCTAAACGTTTTTATGAGCGAGAAGGATTAAAAGAAGTCAGCACAATGATGGGAATTGCTTTATAATTTTATTAAATCTATCTTATTTTTCATAAGATTAAGTGCGAATGATAAAAATAAACCCGCTTTTTAAGCGGGTTTATTAATTATATTATTCAGCTAAATTGTGGGTTTCCCCGCAATGATCGTACACAATACCCTGACATTTTCAACATCTTCTGCCGATATTTCAAACAGGTTTCTATCTAATACGATTAAATCGGCAAATTTTCCGACTTCTAATGATCCAATTTGTTTATCCATATCTAATGCTTGAGCGGCATTAATGGTAGCAGCACGTAGGACTTCAATTAACGTAAGGTTACGATCATTATCAAGGCGTGGGCTTGCTGCATCTTTTTGGCGAGTCATCGCAACTTTAAAATCGTACCATTCATTAAGTGGGTCAATTGGCCAATCGCTACCAAAAGCAACAGTAACGCCAGCATCAATAAACTTGCCAGCAGTCTCTAAATAGTCACAGCGAGATTTACCTAGCATTTCAATATCTTTTTCGATATTGCTCTGTTCTGCTGCTGCCCATTGGAAGGAGAGGAAAGGGAAGGCTTTTAGTTGTGTAAAACGGGCATAATCTTTTTCACACATCAATTCATTATGTGCAAGCCCCGGTCTTATGTCTTTTTCAGGTAAGGCTTTGCGCATTGCACTAATAGCATCAAGTGCCGTACTAATTGCACCTTCAGCAACAGTATGAATATGAGGGTGATAACCCGCACGGGCAATTTCTGTGACTAACGGTGTTAAAATTTCAGGTGAGAAATAGAGATCGCCAATATGTTCAGAGTCTTGCCAGTGTGGCGTATCATCAGTGCCAACGTTAATACGATAAGGTGAGTGCAAGCGCGCTGTCATAATCGGCGCTTGTAATACACCATCAAGGAAAAGTTTGATATGGCGGATCGCAACACTGGGTTGAGCACCTTCGCTGATTTGATGCCATTGCGAAAAGCGAGTGACAGCATGGCATACAGCGTTTGGAATATCCTCAATACAAGGTACATCATCTGGCGTGATTTCAACGGCATTCTCTATGCGCAGGGTTAATTCACCTGCTTGTCTTAACGTGTTGAAGGCGCGTAATTGAGGCTCACCCACACGAGCATCCATAATCGTGGTTACGCCTTGTTCATTTAATAATCTTTGAACATGGCGAGCTATTTGTAAATTTTGATCTTCAGTTAATGGGGGCAAGCTATCAATGGCTTGCATTGCTGGCGCATCTTCAAGAATGCCAATCGGTGTTCTATCACCATCACGTTCAATATTTCCATCAGGTGGATCGGGCGTTTCAGTGGTGATATTTAACAGTTCTAAAGCGCGAGAATTAGCAAGAACACTATGACAATCGCTAGAAAAGAGCAAAATAGGGCGAGTCGTATTTAAGGTATCAAGGTGATAACGTGTCATTTGCACACCTTCAGGTTGCATACCTTCACGATACCATGCGGAAACTTTTAACCATTCGGTATTACTATCAATAAAGTTTTCATCAAGGTATTTCTGAATACGTAATAAAATGTCATCGATAGAGAGTGATTGATAATCAAGATGGCAACCCGCTAGTGTTGCGCCTCCCCAGAATGGGTGCATATGTGCATCAATAATGCCCGGCATGACCATTCTTCCCTGTAAATCAATCTGCTCAGTATTTTCATTACAGTAAGAAAGTAACCCCTCTTTTTTACCTGAAGCAATAATCACACCTTGGCTGATCGCGATAGCATCAACAATAGTATCATTATGATCAGCGGTATAAATAAGTCCGTTGTAATAGAGAGTGTCTGCAATTTGAAATGTCATTCTTCTACCTTGTATTGCTTTTTTAGCACGTAGAATGCGTGCTTAAATGATTATTTTGTTTATAGGGCATCCTGTTGCGTTTTGACGCGGGCGGTCATAGTAGAATTAAATCAGAGTGAATACTACAAGCTTGTTACATCGACTTAATGATGAATATGAATACAACTTAGAGATTGAGTGAAATAAGGTAAGCTTAAAGAATATAGACTTACCTTATTCAAGCATCAGCGTGGTTAATTGTCTGGTAAATTGGTTGAGCACACTTCGCAATGTGGATTTTTAGGTAATTTGAATTCACGAAATTGCATTCGCATTGCGTCAAACATCAACACCTTGCCATGTAAATGTTCACCATACCCTGTAAGCAGTTTGATAGCTTCAACGGCTTGTAAAGTACCAATAGTGCCTACAACAGGCGCCATTACGCCAGCTTCAACACAACTTAAAGCGTTATCACCAAAAAGATGACTTAAACAGCGATAGCAAGGCTCATCATCTCGATAGGTGAATACGCTGATTTGACCTTCCATCCGAATAGCCGCACCAGAAACGAGCGGTTTTTTCTGATGAAAACAGAGGCGATTAAGTTGCTCACGCACTGTCACATTATCAGTGCAATCCATAACAAGGTTATGGTGGCTAATAAGCTCCGCTAAAGCTTCATCTTCAAGTAATGCATCAACGGTTTCTATTGTGACATGAGGATTAATTGCTTCTAATGTTGCTTTCGCAGATAGTACTTTGGGTTGACCAATCGTGGCGTCGCGATGAAGAATTTGTCGCTGAAGATTAGAAAGGGAAACCGTATCAAAATCTAATAAAGTGAGTTTTCCTACACCTGCTGCTGTAAGATATTGTGAGGCACTACATCCTAAGCCACCTGCACCAACTATCAGTACAGAGGCACTTTTCAGCGCCTCTTGACCATCAAAATCAAAGCCCCTTAATACAATCTGGCGATTGTAACGTAGTGTTTCTTCATCCGTTAATTCAATACTCATAAAGGCTATTCGCTTTTTAATAGAGAATTAAATAGCTCGATAGTAACAGTTTCGCCAGCTGCAACTTTACCGCGTTCACGCTCTAAAACGATAAAGCAATTAGCGGCACTAAAAGAGCTATAAACATGGGAACCTTGATGCCCAGATGTTTCGACTTGCCATACGCCCTCGGCATTAATACTGGCAATACCACGTTGGAAATCAAGACGACCCGCTGATTTTTTCAATGGAGATTGTGCAATAGCTTGGAAACGTTGCGGTGCTTTCCAATGGCTAAAACCAGATAGGCGTGCAATTAACGGTTGAACCAATTGATAGAATGTCACTGTAGCTGACACGGGATTACCCGGTAAACCGCAGAACCATGCATTGTGTAAGCGACCGAAAGCAAAAGGTTTTCCCGGTTTAATGGCTAATTTCCAAAAACCAATTTCGCCAATTTCATCAAGAATTTGTTTCGTATAATCGGCTTCGCCTACAGAAACACCGCCACTGCTGATGACTAAATCTGCTTCTTGATCAGCTTTTTTAAAGGTTTCACGCAGTTTTTCTGGTGAATCAGGAATAACGCCTAAATCTAAAACTTCACATCCTAGTTTTTCAAGCATTAAACGTATCGCAAAGCGGTTGGTATCATAAATTTGTCCCGCTTTTAATGGCTGACCGATAGTTTGTAATTCATCACCCGTTGAGAAAACAGCGACTTTTAAACGACGATAAACTTGTACTGTTGCTACACCTAAAGAGGCAATTAAAGGTAATTGCGCTGTTGAAAGCTTCGTGCCAGCAGGTAATACAATATCGTTTTCTTTAATATCTTCACCAATACGGCGAATATTCTGGCCTTTTTTAGCAGGCTGTGAAAAACGGACACCATGTTCGGTCACTTCGGCTTCTTCTTGCATAATAACAGTATCAACACCAGCAGGAACCATAGCTCCTGTCATAATGCGTACACATTGCCCAGCTGGGAGTTCTCCCTCAAAAGGAATACCCGCGAACGATTTACCAGCAACAGGAAGTGGAGTTTGAGCTTCTAAGTCAGCGTAACGAAGTCCATAACCATCCATTGCCGAATTATCAAACGGTGGCACATTCAGTGGAGAGGTAATATCTTCACTTAGAATATAATCTGCGGCGTTATTTAATGGAATGTTAAGGGTATTGGTAATTGCCAGCGGTTTTTCAAGTAGTTTTTCTAGCGCTTCATCAAGAGATAATAAACCGCTAACGTGACATTGACTCATCATATACTCCAAGATCTATCGAAATGTTCTGTTTTATTTCATGATACTAATCTATCACGATGAACATCATCATGTCAGAGATCATCTTGTGAATAGAAAGAAATGAAACTTTTTATTGAAAAAATGTTAACTGATTGGAGTTAATATGTTGCTTGTTCTGTTATTAATGAGTAGCACATTTAAAATGATAAAACAAAATAATGGATATCCATGAATACTTCAAATCACCAAAGTCATTCAGCGCAAGCTTTTCATATTGCGTTTAGCGGGTTTCTTGCTTTAGTGGTTGCAATGGGAATAGGGCGCTTTACCTTTACACCGCAAGTGCCGTTGATGATTGCAGAATATCAATTGACGTTAACAAGTGCGGGAATTGTCGCTGCATTTAATTATCTTGGTTATCTTGCAGGCTCCTATGATGCGATGAAAGCTGTTAAAGGTGTGGGGTATCGCTTGTGGGCGGGTCTTTGGGGGGCGGTGATAATCACGCTGTTGTCTGCTTTTTTAAATGATGCTTTTACACATAGTATTGCACGTTTTTTTATTGGTTGGGCAAGTGGTTGGACATTAGTGCTGGTGGCTTCATGGGCTAACGAGTTACTGGCTCGCCTTAATCGACCTGCATTAAGTGTGGCTGTTTATGCAGGAACGGGTGCTGGTATATTTATCAGCGGTATTCTTGCTGTGTTAATTATGAAATGGCAAATGAGTGCAGCGGCAGGGTGGTTAATTTATGGTTCTCTTGCTTTTATTTGTGCCATATATGTGAGCTACCATCTTCCAAAGCCTTGGACAATGAGCAGAGAGGAAGTAAAAGTTACCTCTTTAACGCTTACGCCAGCGATAAAAAGGCTGATTTGGGGTTATACCTTTGCTGGGTTTGGCTATATTTTACCCGCAACTTTTCTTTCTCAAATGGCAGCAGAACGCTTTCCAGGGAGCTTAATTGCGCAATTTGTTTGGCCTGTTTTTGGTGCTTCTGCGGCATTATGTATTGGGATCGCTATTTTCACGCGTAATGTATTAAACACGCAGTTACGTTTAGCCATTACGCTTTGGTTACAAGCGTTAGGCATACTGATTGCGCTGTGGGTTCCTACCATTACTGGGTTGGCGATAGGGGCATTTTTAATTGGTGGCGGCTTAATGTGTGCAGTACAACTGGCGTTTTTACGAGGTCGTGAATTAGCGCCTCAACATGGGCGTTATATGGCGGGTTTACTCACCACTTTTTATGCCATCGGGCAATTAGTTGGCCCCGTAATTTCTTCACTTTCAACAGCATTGACGGGAAAATTAGAACCTGCTCTTTATGTTGCTTTTATTGTATTGATAATCGGTGGTTTTCTGGTGTGTTTAAAAGAAAAAA
Organism: Proteus sp. PR00208; assembly: GCF_016238545.1. Taxonomy (NCBI): domain Bacteria; kingdom Pseudomonadati; phylum Pseudomonadota; class Gammaproteobacteria; order Enterobacterales; family Morganellaceae; genus Proteus; species Proteus sp. PR00208. The sequence continues at coordinate 14,797 of NZ_JAEHQE010000001.1, forward strand.
ATCAGGCTTAAATTAAAAATAGCTCATACAAAAATGCAATAATTTCATAACGAAAAATGCGGTATTGCTGGATAATGTGATTGAGGTCATCTAAAGTGTAGGCTGTTGTTGCTAATAGCGATAACGGCTACTTAATTAATGTGTTTATCGGAGAGTCCAATGTCATCATTAAGTAAAGAGGCGCAATGGGTGCACGCTGCGTTAGTTGAACGCGGTTTGGAAACGCCTCTTCGTGAACCGAAACTCTCTCCAAGTGAGAGCAAACAGCAAATTGAACATCATATGACAGAAGTGATGAAGCTGTTAAATCTAGATTTAAGCGACGATAGTTTAGCTGAAACTCCTCGTCGTATCGCTAAAATGTATGTTGATGAAATTTTCTCAGGGCTGGATTACCACAATTTCCCCAAAATCACACTAATCGAAAATAAAATGCAAGTTGATGAAATGGTGACGGTACGAGATATCACATTAACAAGTACTTGCGAACACCACTTTGTCACCATTGATGGTAAAGCTATTGTGGCTTATATCCCGAAAGATAAAGTGATTGGGTTATCTAAAATTAATCGAATTGTGCAATTCTTTGCTCAGCGTCCTCAAGTTCAAGAGCGCTTAACGCAGCAAATCCTTATCGCATTACAAACGTTACTAGGCACAAAAAATGTGGCTGTTTCTATTGATGCGGTTCACTATTGTGTTAAAGCTCGTGGTATTCGTGATGCAACTAGTGCAACAACAACAACTTCATTAGGCGGGTTATTTAAATCTAGTCAAAATACGCGTCAGGAGTTTCTGCGCGCTGTTCGTCATCTTTGAGATTTAAATAAAAATGAATGAATCGTCTCATCAACGTATTGAAGCCCTCGATGCGTTGAGAGGAATGGCGATCCTTGGCATTTTATTGCTCAATATTTCAGGTTTTGCATTATTAAGAGTGGCTTCATTTAATCCATTACATTCGGGAGAAGCCTCTTTTGGTGATCGTATAACATGGATGGCATTAAATCTGTTTGCTCAAGGAAAATTCCTCTTTATTTTTGCGCTGCTATTTGGTGGTACGCTTTATCTCCTTTTGTATAAAGGAACTCGTTTTAATTTATCGCGATTAGTTGTACTGGCATTAATTGGTGTTATTCACACATTATTTATTTGGGAAGGGGATATTTTATTTCCATATAGTATATGTGGTTTATTTGTTTTTGCGTTTATCAAATCAATCGCAACAAAGCACCAATTTATATTGGGAGTGATACTCTATTTTTGTGGCGCACTGATTTTAGGTGCGCTGTTTTACTATTATCGTGATTTTATTGATACCGTTTGGTATAGCACGCCATATTCTCAATTGTCTGAATCAGATTGGAAAACAGGGCCTTATTTAAATAGTGTTTATTATCGTTTGAATGAACTAAGTCTTTTTATTTTTAATCTAGTACGTCAATACAGTTGGTTTTTGTTTGGTGCGATGTTGATGGGTTCTGCATTAATGGCATCAGGTTGGTTGCAGCAGAAATTTAGTCGCGCTCATTATGGTCATGTGGCACTTTATTTCCTCACAATTAGTTTAAGCTTACAAACGGTTATTGTGCTGGTGGATTATTATCTTGATTGGGATTACCGCTGGGCGGCTATTTGGGCACAACCTTTAACCATGTTGATCCAAGTGATGCAAAGTTTGGGGTATATTGCGCTGTTTTATTGGAGTTGGAATATTATTCAACACTCTTATTTTGCCTATGCTTTACGTTGTGTTGGCAAAATGGCGTTAACAACCTATTTAATGCAAAGTGTTATCGGTATTTATTTATTTCAGCGTATGGGGCTATTTAATCAATTTACTCTACCTGAACTGATGCCTTTTGTTGCCGTCATTTGGGCAATCAATATTGCTTTTGCTGTGATTTGGTTACGTTATTTTCCACAAGGGCCAATAGAGTGGATTTGGCGTAAATCAGCCTCGAAATTAGCACAATTCTTTTAGCTTTTTTCATGATTATTTTCATTTAGAGGAAGTGATTCGACTTCCTCTGGTGAAACCGCAGGATAACCTTTAATGCCTTCAGGAATAGATTGTATTGCGGGAATAGTTTCTGGCGGCCCTAAAAAGCGTGGTTCGCGGTTTAGAATATAAACATCAATCATGGCACCTGCTCTGGCAAATACTTCACGTACACGTACTTTAAACATGCTTTTAGGCGATGCAACCGCAAAGCATTGTGCATCAATTCCTTTTTCTAATGCGATAAAAACAGCTCGTTCACAGTGAAAACGCTGAGTAATAATGGTAAATCCATCTGTACCAAATACCTCTTTTGTTCGTACTACTGAATCAAGTGTTCTGAAGCCTGCAAAATCCATCACAATACGAGAGGCAGGAATGCCCGCTTTAATGAGATCCTTACGCATCGTATTTGGTTCATTATAACTATGTTTTGCATTATCGCCGCTGAGCAATAAATACTGAATTTTGCCACTATTATAAGCATTTACAGCGCCTTGGATGCGGTATTGATAAAACTGATTTATATAACCGCTGGTATAGTACTTTGATGTGCCTAACACCATGCCCACTTTTTTAGCAGGTAATGTATCCACGTCTTCAAATATATAGGGATTGGTTTTCCACCCGATCCAGCGATCGCAGGCAATCAAGGTGACTGCAAGTAGAATAAAAATTGTGAGAAAAAGATAAATGAGGCGTTTTAGCATGTCCTTGCCTTAATGACGCAAATAACGAATGACTTTCATAATAGTTAAGGCTACTTGAGCGGCGATAGGGAAGCAAGAAAAAAGCGCCTCATATTAAGTAATGACGCGCTTTTCGGAATGGTACTTAGTGTTTCAAACTACTTAGAACGAGGTTCTTTTGTAAATACGGTACTCTGGTGACCAATAGTTACGTTCAATTGCTTCTTCTAATGCTGAATCAGAAGTAACAGTAGCAACACCTTGTACTTGTGCTTCTTTTGCAACTTGTTTTGCGATATAGCGCGAAACTTTTTGAATATCAGCCAGTAAAGGTAACAGAGATCCATCACCGTCTTTTGCCATTGGTGAGCAATCTGCTAATGCGCGACTTGCCACCATCAACATGGCATCAGTAACACGTTTTGCACCACATGCGATAACACCTAATCCAATACCTGGGAAGATATAAGAGTTGTTGCACTGTGCAATTGGATATTCTTTATCTTTGTATTTAACTGGTGCAAATGGACTACCTGTTGCCACTAAAGCTTGTCCATCAGTCCAGTTGATAATATCTTCAGGACGCGCCTCTACACGAGACGTCGGGTTAGATAATGGCATTACGATAGGGCGTTCACAGTGTTTGTGCATTTCACGAATAATTTCTTCAGTGAATAAGCCTGCTTGTCCTGAAACACCAATCAAAATAGTTGGTTTTGCATTCTTAACCACTTCTAGTAGTGAAATAGCATCGCTTTCGGTTTGCCAATCAGCAATAGTTTCGCTTTTTTGGATAAGTTTGCTTTGGAAATCAAGTAAATTTGGCAGTTTGTCTGTTAATAAGCCGAAACGGTCAACCATAAAGATACGTTCACGCGCTTGCTCATCACTTAAACCTTCAGATTTCATTTGGGCGATGATTTGCTCGGCAATACCACAACCCGCAGAACCTGCGCCTAAGAAAGTGACAGTTTGATCTTTTAATTGGCGACCCGCAGCACGACTTGCTGCAATTAGGCTACCTAAAGTGACCGACGCTGTACCTTGAATATCGTCATTAAAGCAACATAATTCATCACGATAACGATTTAATAAAGGCATCGCATTTTTTTGTGCGAAATCTTCAAATTGTAGTAAAACATTTGGCCAGCGACGTTTAACAGCTTGGATAAACTCATCGACAAACTCGTTATATTCATCACCTGTAATACGAGGATGACGCCATCCCATATACAGTGGATCGTTTAAGCGTTGTGGATTATTCGTTCCCACATCTAGCACAACAGGCAGGGTGTAAGCTGGGCTAATACCACCACACGCGGTATATAAAGAGAGTTTACCGATAGGAATGCCCATACCACCGATACCTTGATCACCTAAACCAAGAATACGTTCGCCATCAGTCACAACAATCACTTTTACGTTTTGTTTAGTGGCGTTTTGTAGCATATCGTCGATATTGGCGCGGTTAGGGTAAGAGATAAATAAACCGCGAGCGCGACGATAAATATCGGAGAAATGTTCACAGGCTTCACCCACTGTTGGTGTGTAAATGATTGGCATCATTTCAGTGAGGTGAGATTCTAATAAACGGTAAAATAGAGTTTCGTTAGTGTCTTGAATATTTCTTAGGTAAATATGTTTATCGTTATCGTTTTTGAAATCAAGATATTGGCGATAAGCGCGTTCAACCTGTTCTTCAATGGTTTCTACTGCTTCAGGCAGTAAACCATGTAAGTTAAAGGTACTGCGTTCTTCATCGCTAAAAGCACTACCTTTATTTAACAGGGGAAATTCAAGCAGGATTGGGCCTGCATACGGGATGTAGAGAGGGCGTTTACTTTCGTGTTCCAGTTCCATGAAAAATACTCTTGTAAGGCAGTTAGTCACATGACAATTGTAGATCCTACAAAATAATAAAAATATGTACAGCTTATGTTATTTTTTTATGATTTTTATGCTTGGAAATGAGAGATAGATACGGTTGTTACAACTTTTTCTGGTAAGCATCAGCAAAATTTACATGCTGATGCTTTTTTTAGGAGAGATTTTTAGAGGAATAAGTTAAAACTTTTTACAAAGTGATGCGTTGCATTTGGCGGCAACCTAAAGCAGTTAATGTTGCTTGTGTTGCATCCCATTGCGTTAAAATTGTCTCTGCTTTTTCAATTAAGACAGCAGATTCAATATCCATCACACACTCACCTGCCATATTTAATAAAATTAATGCCGCTTGTAATGGCGGTAAACTTGGATTAAATGCGGCATTTTCAGCGTAGCTACCTTGGAAAATTTTGCCATTTTTCATTTGAACAGCAATACCACTGTGCGATCCACTATAAGGAGCATGGCTACGATTGGCAGCTTGTAGTGCCTGTTGTGCTAATTCACTAGGGTTATCAATTTTGTAACCGTGATTAACTTTGTCCATTAATAAAGAGGTGATATTGAGATCTTTCGGGCCAAAGCTATCAGGTAAATAATCGCCTAATGTTGCCATTTTTCTACCCGGCAACTGAATTTGAATATGGGTGCCACTGTTCAATTCGTTCATAAACTGGCGGCAATGACCACAAGGTGTATAGTTAACGGTGACTGAGATTAAGCGAGATTCACCACGTAACCATGCATGAGTCACGGCGCTTTGTTCAGCATGAACCGTTTGTTGTAGCGGTGCGCCAGCAAATTCCATATTGGCACCGAAATAGAGATTACCACTTTCGCCACGAGCAATCGCACCCACTTTGAAATTAGAGATTGGCGCGACAGCACAAGCTGCGGCAACTGGTAGAAGTGCTAGGGCTAAGGCATCATCATTACATTGTAACTGTGTTTTTATGGCATTGACCTGTTCTGCCGTAAACATTGCAGGGAATTCATCCTGCTCAAGATAAGGAGCAAGTGCTTGTTGTAACTGAGGGGATAAATCTGACCAAATTGCCTGAAAACGAGTATGCATACATGAGTCTCCCATTAATCTTTCTGTATTATAAGATTCTAGGCATCTTTACCCATTCTTATATGTGATGAAAATCATATTTTCAATGAAACAATTGCAACAAATTCATTAATTGAGAGATGTATCTCAAATTTATAGTAAAAATCCCCGAAATAAATTTAATTAAATCGAGGATTTAAGAATGGAGAATAAGAAAGGTATCAACTATAAAGATGCAAAATAATAGGGAAGATAAATGGCGCTGTAAGGGAAGTAATAATCCCACAGGTCATTAATGCCAGTGAGCTATAAGCACCTTCAATATAATCGACTTCAGCCGCTCTTGCTGTTCCCACTGCGTGAGAAACGGTTCCCATTGCTAAACCACGAGATGCGTGAGTAGGAATACGCAGTATTTTAAAGAGTGTGTGACCAAAAATGGCACCTAAAATACCTACTGCAATAACACATGCAGCACTGATTGCAGGAATACCACCTATGGAATCTGCGACAGCCATTGCGATAGGCGTTGTCACTGATTTAGGTAAAATTGATGCAGCAATTTCGGGTGTTGCTCCTGCCCATAAGGCAATTGCAGTACCACTGACCATTGCGGCAATACTACCAATAAAGCAAATACTGATCAGCGATTTCCACTGTGCGCGAATTTGGTGTAATTGCTGGTAAAGCGGTATCGCTAAAGCAACAACAGCAGGTTGCAGTAAGTCATTTAAAATACGACTACCTGCAAAATAATGCTCATAAGGTGTGTGCGTGATTAATAGAATGGGAATAATAACTGCAATACCAATAAGCAACGGGTTTAATATTGGTAATTTATAACGAGCCGCAAGTTTACGTGATAAATAAAAGACGATTATGGTGAGAGGAAGTGACCACCAGATATTCATTAACATTAACATTTTTTCTTCTCACTTAACGCTTTATCGTCGTCTTTTTCTTTTGCTACAACAACATCTTCAACTTGGTCTGGTTTTGCACCAACAATAATGCGTTCACGATGAACGTAGTGTGAACAATAAGCAACCAATGCCATTACACCAAAGGTACTGACTATACAGGCTAAAACAATCGGGAAGAGTTGCTGACTTAATAAATCATAATAGTTCATGACGGCTACCCCGATAGGAATAAAGAGTAATGTCATATTTTTTAATAGAATATTGGCACCCGGTTTTACCCAGCGTAATGGAATAAGCTGGAAAGCAAGTAAACCAAAAAGGATCAGTAAGCCAACAATACTGCCTGGAACCGCAAAGGGCAAAAGGGCTGAAATAAGATTACCTGCAAAAAGACAAAGATAAAGTACCAAAAAAGATCGTAGATAGTGCCAAAGTGTAATCTGCACTCGTGCCCGTTTAGATTTCATAAGTAAGTGTCCCAAATCAACTAACAGATTTATCATACACCGATTTTGAAAGTGTGCTACGGATCACAATAAAAAAAGAGCGGGGCTCTTATAGAACCCCGTCATTTATTTATTTGGCAAATGAATCTTGGTTGTTATTTCACTTGCTGGCCCGGTTTTGCACCAGAATCTGGGCTGAGTAAGAAGATATCTTTATCACCAGGGCCTGCTGCCATTACCATGCCTTCCGAAATACCAAAACGCATTTTACGAGGTGCTAAGTTTGCTACCATAACGGTTAGACGACCTTCCAACACTTTTGGATCTGGGTATGCTGTACGAATACCAGAGAATACTTGGCGAGTTTCACCGCCTAAGTCCAAAATTAGTTTCAGCAATTTGTCTGATCCTTCAACAAAATCAGCTTGTTTAATTTCAGCAATACGCATATCGATTTTCGCAAAATCATCAAAGTTGATGGTTTCTTGAATTGGGTCATCTGCTAATGGACCAGTCACTTCTTTTACTGGTGCAATGGTGCTTTTAGATGCTTCAACCATTGCATTAGCTTTATCCATTTCAATGCGGTTAAACAGCGCTTTGAATTTTGTAATATCTTGATTTAGCAGTGGTTGCTCAAGCGCATCCCATGTTAATTCAGTTTGCAAGAAGGCTTCTGTACGTTCTGTTAATGAAGGTAAAACAGGTTTCAGATATGTCATCAGTACACGGAATAAGTTAATACCCATTGTACAAATAGCTTGTAGCTGTGCATCTTGACCTTCTTGTTTTGCTACAACCCACGGCGCTTTTTCATCAATATAGCGGTTGGCTTCATCCGCTAATGCCATGATTTCACGAACTGCTTTACCAAACTCACGATTTTCAAATGACTGTGCGATAGTTTCTTTCATATCAACAAAGTGTTGATAAAGCTTAGCATCATCTAAAGAATCAGCTAATTTGCCATCAAAACGCTTGCTGATAAAACCCGCTGTACGTGATGCAAGGTTAACGACTTTATTAACAATATCGCTGTTAACACGTTGAACAAAGTCTTCTAAGTTTAGGTCAATATCGTCAATGCGTGAGGAAAGTTTTGCCGCATAGTAATAACGCAGGCAATCTGCATCAAAATGATCAAGGTAAGCACGAGCTGTAATAAAGGTGCCACGAGATTTTGACATCTTCGCGCCATTGACAGTGACATAACCGTGAACAAACAGGTTGGTTGGCTTGCGGTATTCGCTGCCTTCTAACATGGCAGGCCAGAATAAGCTGTGGAAATAGACGATATCTTTACCAATAAAGTGATAAAGGTCTGCTTTGCTGTCTTTATTCCAGAACTCATCAAAACTTAAATCACCACGCTTTTCACATAAGTTTAAGAAAGAGCTCATGTAGCCGATTGGTGCATCTAGCCATACATAGAAATATTTACCCGGTGCATCTGGGATTTCAAATCCAAAATAAGGTGCGTCACGAGTGATATCCCACTGTTGTAAACCGCTGTCAAACCACTCTTGCATTTTATTCGCAACTTGCTCTTGCAGAGCACCAGAGCGGATCCACTCTTGTAACATGTTGCTAAATGCAGGTAAATCGAAGAAATAGTGTTCAGTTTCACGCATAACAGGTGTTGAACCTGATACAACAGAGCGTGGATTAATTAATTCTGTTGGGCTGTAAGTTGAGCCACAAACTTCACAGTTATCACCATATTGGTCTTGCGCTTTACATTTAGGGCAAGTGCCTTTTACAAAGCGGTCAGGCAAAAACATGCCTTTTTCTTCATCATAAAGCTGAGAAATAGTTTTGCTTTTGATGTGACCATTTTTTTTCAGTGCAAGATAAATTTTAGTCGATAATTGGCGACTCTCTTCACTGTGTGTAGAGTGATAATTGTCGTAACTGATATTAAAACCAGCAAAATCCTGTTGATGCTCTTTGCTCATTTCTTCAATCATGGCTTCTGGCGTAATACCCAGTTGTTGAGCTTTCAGCATAATTGGAGTGCCGTGAGCGTCATCAGCGCAGATGAAATGAACTTCTTTGCCGCGCATTCGTTGATAACGGACCCAGATATCTGCCTGAATGTGCTCAAGGATATGACCGAGATGAATTGAACCGTTAGCATAAGGTAACGCGCAGGTTACCAATAATTTATTCGCGACGTGAGACATAGTAAGGATCTTACTTCCATAAAATTAATAAAAGGGACTTTGATGTTAACCGATCCGTCATGATGTCGCTAGGGCAATAATCGAGTTTTTGCAAGAGAAATTTCAGTTGGCAAATTGAGGTAAGGCATTAACGTAGTCATCTACTATCTGATATGATAGATGCACTCATATATTTAATAAATAATGAAAACGAGAGGAGCCGGGATGAGTGATAAATCCCCCGAGCAGACCACCCCTGAGATTCTGAACGAAAAAGTTTCAGGTGTCTTGTCTACTTTTGAACACCCGACATTGAAGCGTAATCTGCTTTCTCTAAAAGCATTACATCAATGTGCGATGATTGACGATGTTCTTCATATCGAGTTAGTGATGCCATTTGTTTGGAAAAAACCTTTCCAAGTCCTAATCGAAGAAAAAACAGCTGAACTTCGCAACATCACTGGTGCAAAAGCCATTGAATGGAAACTCAAGCACAATATTTCAACCTTACGCCGTGCAAATGATCTACCAGGCGTTAATGGTGTGCGTAATATTCTTGCTGTGAGCTCTGGTAAAGGTGGCGTTGGTAAATCAAGTACAGCAGTTAACCTTGCATTAGCTCTTGCACAAGAAGGTGCTAAAGTAGGTATTCTTGATGCTGATATTTATGGACCGTCTATTCCGAATATGTTGGGTACCACAATGGAGCGTCCAACGTCTCCTGATGGACAACATATGGCACCGATTATGGCTTATGGTTTAGCATCTAACTCTATCGGTTATTTAGTTACAGATGATAATGCAATGGTATGGCGTGGTCCTATGGCGAGCAAAGCATTAATGCAAATGCTCCAAGATACGCTGTGGCCTGATTTGGATTATCTCGTTATCGATATGCCGCCGGGAACAGGTGATATCCAATTAACCTTATCTCAAAATATCCCTGTAACCGCTGCGGTTGTGGTAACAACACCACAAGATATCGCGCTGGTGGATGCAATGAAAGGGATCGTCATGTTTAAGAAAGTCAATGTACCTGTATTAGGTATTATTGAAAACATGAGCGCGCATATTTGTAGTAACTGTGGTCACCTTGAACCTATCTTTGGTACTGGTGGTGCGGCGAAATTGGCAGAGAAATATCATTGCCAATTATTAGGTCAAGTTCCTCTTCATATCTCTTTACGTGAAGACTTAGACCGCGGGCAACCAACAGTGATGCGTGATCCTGAAGGCGAATTTGCTGATATTTATCGCGAAATCGCATCAACAGTGTCTGCTCAAATGTATTGGGATGGCGATGCAATCCCAACGGAAATTTCTTTCCGCGCAGTGTAATGACAGTAAAATAATACGTTGAGTTATTTGCTGATTTAAATGGAGAGCTATTTGGCTTTCCATTTTTTACATGCGATTTCCGACTGTTTTTGATAAAAAACGAATAGATTTCTGGTTTTACGCTGGAACCAGAGTGATTTCAAAACTATAATCTGCGCTAGCGTAATATTTACATATTATTACGTTATCCCTCTTTTTATTTCAAACCAGGTTTTTGATTATGGCTGACACAGCACATCAGTGCACAATTGTAGGTATCGCTGGAGCTTCTGCTTCGGGTAAAAGTCTTATTGCAAGTACACTTTACCGCGAATTAAGAGCGCAAGTAGGTGATCATAATATCGGGGTGATACCAGAAGATTGTTATTATCGTGACCAAAGTGATTTAACGATGGAAGAACGATATAAGGTCAATTATGACCACCCAAATTCGATGGATCACGCACTTTTATATCAGCATTTGTGTGAACTAAAAGCAGGAAAAACCATCGAACTCCCTCAATACGACTACGTTGCTCACACTCGCAAAACAGAATCCATTCCTTTTCAACCTAAAAAAGTTATTATCATTGAAGGCATCTTGTTATTAACAGATAAACGCCTGCGTGAAGAGATGGATTTCTCTATCTTTGTTGATACGCCATTAGATATTTGCTTAATGCGTAGAATTAAACGTGATGTGAATGAACGTGGACGTAGCTTAGACTCAGTCATTGAACAATATAATAAAACCGTTCGTCCTATGTTCTTCCAGTTTATTGAACCTTCTAAACAATATGCCGATATTATTGTACCTAGAGGGGGTAAAAACCGCGTTGCGATTGATATTCTGAAAGCAAAAATTGGGCAGTTCTGCGAATAATAGGTTCATTTGTGGGCAGCTTTCATGCATGATGAAACTGCCTGTTTAACTTGAAGAAGGAAATAAAATGCGATTATGCGACCGTGATATTATTCAGTGGCTGGATGAAGGTAAATTAGTCATTGAACCCCGCCCGCCCGTCGAGCGAATTAACGGCGCAACAGCAGATGTTTGCTTAGGAAATCAATTTCGTGTTTTCCAAGGTCATACTGCTGCTTATATTGATTTGAGTGGCCCTAAGGCTGAAGTGAACGCTGCGCTAGAACGTGTAATGAGTGATGAAATTGTGTTACCTGAAGGTGAAGCATTTTTCTTACATCCGGGTGAATTAGCGTTAGCGGTGACACTTGAGTCAGTCACTTTGCCTGATAATGTTGTTGGATGGTTAGATGGACGCTCATCATTAGCCCGTTTAGGTTTAATGGTACATGTTACCGCTCATCGTATTGATCCCGGCTGGCATGGACAAATCGTATTAGAATTTTTTAATTCAGGTAAACTTCCTCTCGCATTAAGACCAGGTATGGTTATTGGTGCATTAAGCTTTGAACCTATGTCTGGTTCTGCTGATAGACCTTATAATCGTCGTCAAGATGCAAAATATAAAAATCAACAAGGTGCTGTTGGTAGTCGGATTAGTGAAGATTAACTATCTTTATAATCATCATTATCATGTTCACTAAGCGGGTAATTATATGAAAAGGTTTTTGACAACACTGGCTATCTTGCTTGTGGTTATTTTGGCAGGCTTAACAGCGTTAGTTTTACTCATTAACCCGAATGATTTCCGTGGATACCTTGTTGAAAGGGTCGAAAAACAAAGCGGTTATAAACTCACATTACAAGATGATATGCGTTGGCATGTGTGGCCAAAGTTAAGCATTATCAGTGGTAAAATGTCATTGACAGCACCAGGTGCTGAAATGCCTTTTATTACTGCCGATAATATGCGTCTTGATGTTGAGTTATTACCGCTACTTTCTCATCAACTTGAAGTAAAAGAAGTCATGCTTAAAGGTGCCGTAGTTCGCCAAACACCTGAAAGTAAAGCTATTCCTAAAATATCACCACCTTCTACTCCTCGAGATATTTCTCACCCAGTTGTCGAACCTAGAGCCAATAATTGGCAGTTGAATATCGCCAAAGTAAAAATTTCAGACAGCTTAATTATTTGGCAAATGAAAGACGGTGAGCAACTTAATTTACGTGATATTGATTTATCGTTGAAAACAGACGAGAAAAAACAAGTTAGTCTTGAGATGAGCACGAAAGTGAATCGTGACCGTCGTGAGATCACGCTAAATGTTGCTGCTGATGTGGATATGAACAGCTATCCTTACCAAGTTACGGGTAAGATCACACAGTTAGATTACGCTTTATCAGGAGTCGAGATCCCTGAAAATGGAATTGTAGGAAGTTTAACTTCAGATTTTACGATCCAAAATGAGGGCGTAAGAAAAGTTTCACTTGAGAACTTAAATCTCACAGCTAATGATAGTCAATTGCAAGGTAATATCAGTGCAGAATTTGCAGATGCTACTCGCTATCAAGTTGATTTAAAGAGTGAAATGCTAAATTTAAATACTTTATTGCCAGAATTAGCAACGGCTAACGTATCAGAAAATGCGTTGTTAGTGCCAACGACTGATAATCATATACCTCCTTCATTTTCATTATTTAGTACAGCCCATGCGGCACCCGCACCAAATGCCACCATTATGGCAAAACCGGTTATTACTTCAGTTACCATTGAAAATAAAGAATATGATCTAACGAGTTGGGGTGATATTGAATTTACACTGAAATTAGCCCTGAATAAGCTTCTCTATAAAGATTTAGAGATTAATAATTTTAAACTTGATGCATTAAATAACCCTAATTCACTGAATATTCAAACCTTAACAGGGCAAATCCTTCAAGGTGATTTTTCACTGCCAACGGTTATCTCAACAAGCATTGTGCCAGCGCATATCAGCATGGATATCACAATGAACAATATTCCATTAGAGCCACTATTGCGTGTCTTTAATCAACCTGAAAATTTCAGTGGATTAATTTCAGCAAAAGGGAATTTAGAAGGAACGGGATATAACCGAAAAGCTTTTTATCGTTATTGGCAAGGTACACTTAATACCTCTGTTACCCAATTTAAAATGCAGGGATTAAATGTACCACAGGTTATTCAGCAATCAGTCGCTCAAGCGACGGATAAAGTGATTTACCCTGAAGATATTGAAAGTTATACCCAAGCAGATAATGTGATTGCCCAATTTAAGTTAGCGCCAAAAGGGAAAGTAACTATTAATTCACTTGATGCTCAAGCAGAGGCTTATCAAATTAAAGGGCAGGGCAAAGTGGATCTTCAACGTCATGATCTTGATGTGATGTTACTTGTTAATATCAAAAAAGGTTGGGGTAAAGAAAATGAATTTATCCGTCAATTGGCTAAAATTGAAATTCCATTAAGACTCTATGGTGATTGGAATGCTATTCAATATGAACTTAATATTGAAAAATTATTGCGCGATCAATTACAGCAAAAAGCCAAGCAAGCTATCGATAATTGGCTAAATAAACAAGATGCCGAAAGCCCTGAAGTAAAAGCACTTAATCAGCTATTGAAGAAAATCTAGTTTCACGATTTTTAACTTCATCACATTCTTAATAAAAGCACACTATTTTTATAATTGTGTGCTTTTTGCTTTATATCTATCATTTAATTTATGTTTTGAATGAAAAGTAAGCATTCGTGCTATGTATATGTAAAAAAATAGTCGTTTTTTTTGATATATGTCATACACTGCAACGTTGCCTTTGGGCAGAGTGTGTCAATCGCACTAAACGCAAAAATGATGATAAAAATAAAAAACTTCATTTTATAAATGACTATTTTAGACAGGATAAATAAATGATCGAAATTCTTATCGGCGCCTTCGTTGCCGTAGGTGTTGGACGTTATATCGTAAAAGGCTATTCAGCAACAGGTGTCTTAATGACGGGTGGTCTGTTATTACTGATCATCAGCGTAATTATGGGAAGGGCTGTTTTACCTGCGAGTGCGACAGCAACAGGCTATGGCTTAATTGATATTGTCGAGTATGTGAAAAATCTACTAATGAGCCGTGGTGGCGATTTAGGTATGATGATCATGATACTTTGTGGTTTCGCTGCTTATATGACGCACATTGGCGCTAATGATGTTGTTGTAAAATTAGCATCACGCCCACTGAAAATGATTAACTCACCTTATCTGCTGATGGTTGCGGCTTACATTGTTGCATGTTTGATGTCACTGGCTGTTTCATCAGCAACAGGTTTAGGTGTGTTATTAATGGCAACGCTGTTCCCTGTTATGGTGAATATGGGAATTAGCCGCGGAGCTGCTGCTGCAATCTGTGCGTCTCCAGCTTCTATTATCTTAGCACCAACATCAGGTGATGTTATTTTAGCTGCTGAAGCATCTCAAATGCCGCTGATTGATTTCGCATTTAAAACCACATTGCCTATCTCTATTGCTGCAATTATGGGCATGTGTATCGCTCACTTCTTCTGGCAGCGTTATCTTGACCGTAAAGAGCATATCGAAACGGAAATGTTAGACGTGAATGAGATCAAAACTCACGCACCAAGTTTCTATGCAATTTTGCCTTTCACGCCAATTATCGGTGTTCTCGTTTTTGATGGTAAATGGTTACCAGAACTTCATATTGTTGCCATTATTATTATCTGTATGATTTTAGCGGCTGTTATCGAATTTATTCGTAGTTTCAGTGCAAAACAAGTTTTTGAAGGCTTAGAAGTGGCTTACCGTGGTATGGCAGATGCATTTGCACAAGTTGTGATGTTATTAGTCGCTGCTGGGGTATTCGCTCAAGGTTTAACAACCGTTGGCTTTATCAATGCGTTAATTGAAGGTGCTCAGTCATTAGGCTCAGGTGCCATTGTGATGATGATTGCACTGGTATTAATTACCATGTTAGCGGCAATGACCACAGGCTCTGGTAATGCGCCATTCTATGCATTCGTTGAGTTAATTCCTCGTTTAGCAAGCAATATGGGTGTTAACCCAGCTTATTTAACCATCCCAATGTTACAAGCTTCAAACCTAGGTCGTACATTATCACCAGTTTCTGGTGTTGTCGTTGCCGTATCGGGTATGGCAAAAATTTCACCTTTTGAAGTGATGAAGCGTGTTTCTGTACCCGTATTAGTAGGGCTGGTTATTGTTATTGTTGCAACTGAAATTCTTGTACCAAGTACATTAGGTTAATTATTAACTCATTGAATTAATAATAAATTATTATTTTAAATTTTATTGGCGGGCTTTGTGTGAAAACAAAGCTCGTTTTTTATGGTACATAAAATGCAGATAAAAAATATCCGCCTTAAAGGCGGATATTTTGCTATTTTGACAGGGATTACGCTTCGTCAACGTTTTCTTCGTCTTCTGGTGTAGGTTCAACAATTCGAACTTTATTAATTCGATGGTTGTTCACTTCTAACGGCTCAAATTCAATGCCATCAATAAGGATCTTCTCACCAACAGTTGGAACACGTTGTAAATGCTCCATTAATAAGCCTGCTAAGGTTTCATACTCACGTTTTTCATCCAGTTTGATTGGAATATAAAGCACTAAGTCTTCAAGTGGTGTAAAACCGTTTACAGTCCATGAACCGTCTTCGTTTTGAACCAAATCATGACGTGAATCGTTTTCTTCAGAACTGACAGGTAAGTTACCTGCAATAGTTTCCATAACGTCAGTCAGCGTCACGATCCCTTCGACTGAACCAAATTCATCTACAACAAAAGCGAAGTGAGTGTGAGCACTGCGGAACTGTTCTAACGCTTGCAGTAAAGATAAACCTTCAGGGAAAATCAAAGGTTGAGTGACCAATAAACGTAAGTTTAGAGGTTCATTACGCAACTGTTGATTCAGTAGTTGAATAACATTAACAACACCGACAGGTTCATCACCAGATTGTTCATCTGTGATCACTAGGCGAGAGTGAGGATCCTTTTCCAATAATTGGCGAATATCATCTTGTGTTGCATTTAAGTCTACGTATTCAACATCATGGCGAGACGTCATGATACTGTTAACATTACGTTGGCTTAAACCAAGCACACGTACAATCATTTGGCGTTCTTGAGGATCAAACACTTCTTCTGAACTGGAGACTAAATCAGATGTGTGAGGATCTAATTCAGAAGATTCAGGTTTACCATTAATAATACGTAGAACCGCTTCTGCTGTACGTTCACGCAAAGAGCGAGAAGCCGATAAGAAACGGCGACGGTTAAATTGTGCAAGCTGATTAAAGACTTCTATCATGATAGAGAAGCCAATCGCTGCATATAGGTAACCTTTTGGAATGGCGTAGCCAAAGCCTTCGGCAACTAATGCAAAACCAATCATCAGCAAGAAGCTTAAACACAAGATAACAATAGTTGGGTGGTTATTGACGAAATTTGTTAGAGGCTTACTTGCAAGGATCATCAAGAACATTGCAATAGTAACAGCCGCAATCATAACACCTAAATGATCAACCATACCCACAGCGGTTATCACTGAGTCAAGCGAGAATACCGCATCCAGCACGATAATTTGTGCAACGACAGACCAAAAGCTGGTCGTTTTGCGTTGTTTCCCTTCGTTGTGATCTTTACCTTCTAGCCGTTCATTAAGCTCCATTGTGGCTTTGAACAGCAAGAATATCCCTCCGAGAAGCATGATCAAGTCTCTTGCACTGAAAGGATGATCAAACAGTGTAATAAGAGGTTTTGTCAGAGTGATAAGCCAAGAGAGACTAAATAACAACACAATTCGCATAACAAGGGCACACAATAAGCCTGTTATACGTGCTTTATCTCTTAGTTTTGCTGGGAGTTTATCTGCCAGAATAGCAATGAAAACAAGGTTATCAATACCAAGTACGATTTCGAGAACAATTAAGGTGGAGAGTCCTACCCAGATTGTCGGATCTAAGATCCATTCCATACAGTTTGTTTTACCTTCTATAAAGACGGCATATGCCGACTTGAGAATAATGAGCAATTTGAAGGAATTTTTCAATAAATTATTATCAGTAACAGGGGAATAATTTCATTTTGTCTAAAAGATTGTGATACCAATTACATCAATAACTACCACCAAGTGAGAGAGTGAGTTACTATGTGATCAGGTTAACAAATTGTCAGTACATTGATACTGGCAGGTTTATTTTCAGACGGGAGTTATTTTCATGTCCAAACAGCAAATCGGCGTGGTTGGTATGGCAGTTATGGGACGTAACCTTGCGCTAAATATTGAAAGCCGTGGTTATTCTGTATCTATTTACAACCGCTCAAGCGATAAAACCAACGAAGTTATCGCTGAAAATCCAGGTAAAAAACTGGTTCCGAATTATTCTATTGAAGAGTTTGTTGATTCGTTAGAAAAACCGCGCCGTATTTTATTAATGGTAAAAGCGGGTGAAGCAACGGATAAAACAATTGCTGCATTGACACCGCATTTAGATAAAGGCGATATCCTTATCGATGGCGGAAATACTTTCTTTAAAGATACTATTCGTCGTAACCGTGAATTATCAGCGCAAGGCTTTAACTTCATCGGTACAGGTGTTTCTGGTGGTGAAGAAGGTGCATTAAAAGGCCCTTCAATCATGCCTGGCGGACAAAAAGAGGCTTACGAATTAGTTGCTCCTATCCTTGAAAAAATTGCGGCTGTTGCTGAAGGTGAACCTTGTGTAACTTATATCGGTGCTGATGGTGCGGGTCACTATGTGAAAATGGTTCATAACGGTATCGAATATGGCGATATGCAGCTGATTGCAGAGGCGTATTCAGTATTAAAACACTCACTAGGCCTAACTAATGAAGAATTAGCAGAAACCTTCACCGAGTGGAATAAAGGTGAATTAAGCAGCTATCTAATTGAAATTACAGCTGATATCTTCCGTAAAAAAGATGACGAAGGTAAATATCTTGTAGATGTTATTCTTGATGAAGCGGCAAATAAAGGTACAGGTAAATGGACTAGCCAAAGTTCTTTAGACTTAGGTGTGCCAGTTACTCTTATCACTGAGTCTGTGTTTGCTCGTTATATCTCTTCATTAAAAGATCAACGCGTTGCTGCATCTAAAGTATTATCAGGCCCAACACCTAAAGCATTCTCAGGTGATAAAAAAGCCTTTATTGAAAATGTTCGCCGTGCACTGTATTTAGGTAAAATTGTCTCTTATGCTCAAGGCTTCCAGCAACTGAAAGCAGCATCAGACGAATATAACTGGGATTTAAACTACGGTGAAATCGCGAAGATTTTCCGTGCGGGTTGTATCATCCGTGCTCAATTCCTGCAAAAAATTACAGATGCCTATAACGAAGATGCAAGTATTGCAAATCTGCTGTTAGCACCATACTTTAAACAAATCGCTGACGATTACCAACAAGCTCTGCGTGATGTTGTTTGTTATGGCGTACAAGCAGGTATTCCTACTCCAACATTCTCTGCGGCTATTTCTTACTACGATAGCTATCGTGCAGAAGTGTTACCAGCAAACTTAATCCAAGCTCAACGTGACTACTTTGGTGCGCATACTTATAAGCGTACTGATAAAGATGGCGTATTCCATACCGAGTGGATGGAATAAATAAGATTAAATATTCGGTTATTTTAATCGAAATATAACAAATCATAACCACCCGTAAAACGGGTGGTTTGCTCTTGCCCTATAAGGGCTTGTTACCGACTGCGCCTAAATGACGCTGCTTTCTCTTCGTTCAAGCTAAGTGTCTTTGCTACTTTGGCTTACCCCTTGAAGGGGTTTTCATATTCTTTACTACTCAATTTATCCGAGATTAAATCCGACTTTTCTTGCTCTCTGATATACTTTTGAATTGTGGCTTCATTAAGTCCAACTGTTGTGACATAGAAACCTTCCGCCCAAAACTTTCTGTTGCCAAATTTATATTTGAGATTGGCATGTCTATCAAAGATCATCAACGAACTTTTACCTTTCAAATATCCCATGAAACTTGATACGCATATCTTCGGTGGAATACTCACTAACATATGAACATGATCTGGCATAAGATGCCCTTCGATTATTTCCACACCTTTATACTTACAAAGGTCTCGAAGGATCTCACCTATACTTGAACGAATTTTATTAAAAATTACTTTCCGTCTATATTTCGGCGAAAAGACGATATGGTATTTACACAGCCACTTTGTATGTGCTGAGCTTTGTGCTTTAATGCCCATAAACACCTTTCCTTATTTAAGTTACGAATATTAGCTTGAACATCTATATCGTAACGGAAAGGTGTTTTTCTTGGTATAACCTTTAATACCCACCCGCATAGCGGGTGGTTTTATATTTAAGACGCTGACGCGACTTAAACTGGCTAAAGCCAATAATAAAAGGTGCTCAAATAGAGCACCTTTTTTATAGAAGTGACCCACCCTAAATAAGGTCGAGATTTTTCCAATCTATTGCTCAGAGCCTTTCACATAATGAGGTTCTTCATTTGCATTATCAGAGACTAAATTATCATTAGCAAAGTCTTCTCTGGATATTTTGCCACTAAAAATATCATTCATTCTCTCTTTGTCTAATGCATTTTCCCAACGAGCGACAACAATGCAAGCACAAGCATTACCGACAATATTGGTCAATGCACGGCATTCTGACATAAAGCGATCTATACCTAAGATAAGCGCCATACCTGCGACTGGAACACTAGGTACAACCGATAGCGTTGCTGCTAAAGTAATAAAGCCCGCGCCAGTGACACCCGCTGCACCTTTTGAGCTGATCATGGCAACAAACAGTAACGTAATTTGTTCTGTTAACGACAAATCAACGCCTGTTGCTTGAGCGATAAATAAAGCTGCCATAGTCATATAGATATTGGTGCCATCTAAATTAAAGGAATAACCTGTAGGAATAACTAAACCCACGACAGATTTTTTACAGCCCAGTTGCTCCATTTTACTCATTAATGTGGGGAGTGCAGCTTCAGATGAAGAGGTACCTAATACTAACCATAACTCATCTTTAATGTATTTAATTAAAGAGAGAATGGAGAAGCCGTTATATTTGGCAACAGCACCTAATACCACGAGAACAAAAAGTAATGCAGTAAGATAAAAAGTAATCACTAACAACATTAAATTGCCAATAGAAGAAATACCATATTTACCTATGGTAAAAGCCATGGCACCAAAGGCACCAATAGGTGCTAACTTCATTAGCATACCAACCATCTTAAAGATGGGGTCGCAAAGATGCTGTAAGAATTTTAATACAGGTTCACCCTGTGAGCCTATTGATGCTAATGCTAGACCAAAAATCACAGAAACAAACAATACTTGCAAGATATTGCCGTTAACTAATGGGCTAACGATAGTATCTGGGATGATATTCATTAGAAAACTAACAAGAGAAGAGCTGTGTGCTTGTGTGACATACATTTCTACTCGACTACTATCTAATGATTCAGGAGAGATATTTAAGCCATCACCAGGGCGAATAATATTAGCGGTTATTAATCCAATAACCAGCGCAATAGTTGAAAAGGTTAAGAAGTAAATCATTGATTTACCCGCTACTTTTCCTACTGTTTTCATATTGTTCATGCCAGCAATACCGGTGACGACGGTTAAGAAAATCACAGGTGCAATAATCATTTTGACGATTTTGATAAAACCATCACCTAGCGGTTTGAAGGATTCACCCACATCAGGATAAAAATGACCAAGCAAAATACCTAGAATGATAGCGATAATCACTTGGACATATAACACACGATAAAAGGGGAGCTTGCGGGATGAAATCTGCATAAAATTTCCCTGTAACTGAAAGATATTGACTAAATAAAAAAGAAATTATGATGTAAATTATTATTTACATTTATTTTGTTGTGACAGGTAACTTAAAGGTATGAGTAAATCAGGTCAATAAAATAAAGTTGATTTTATCAAATATTGTGCTCTTCATCTAAAAAATTAGATTTAATTTCAATTTATTACTATTTATGGAATTTATTTTTCTTAAATCAATAAGTTAATGAAATTATGTTTTGTTTTAATTTATTGTATTTATTTAATGATATGTATATTTGGCTTTATTTTTTGGTGAATAAAATAGTTTAAATGTAAAACAACATGAAAGGGAAGTGGTGAGAAAAGAAATATGAGGCAATGGATTGTTTTTATTGAATTATTTTGAAAATAAAAGAGCGCATAAGCGCTCTTTTATGGATTGTAGAAAATGATTTTTATTTTACTGGGATCTTAATTGAGTTATCAGACTCAATGTTAATAGGAGCTAATGGAGCGTCTTCAACAAATTCGCTTGATGCTCTACCACTAAAGACATCATTCATTCTTTCTTTATCTAAGGCATTTTCCCAGCGAGCAACAACAATACAGGCACAAGCATTACCAACAAGATTGGTCAATGCGCGACACTCTGACATAAAGCGGTCAATCCCTAGAATTAATGCCATACCTGCAACGGGAACACTAGGTACAACTGATAAGGTTGCCGCTAAAGTAATAAAGCCAGCGCCAGTAACACCCGCAGCACCTTTTGAACTTATCATTGCGACTAAGAGTAGAGTGATTTGTTCTGTTAATGAAAGCTCAATACCTGTGGCTTGTGCAATAAATAGAGCAGCCATGGTCATATAGATGTTAGTACCATCTAAGTTAAAGGAGTAACCCGTTGGAATAACTAAGCCGACGACTGATTTTTTACAGCCTACATTTTCCATTTTACGCATTAAGCTAGGTAAAGCTGCTTCTGAAGACGAAGTACCTAATACTAACCAAAGTTCATCTTTAATATATTTAATTAAAGAGAGAATAGAGAAGCCATTATATTTTGCAACAGCGCCTAACACGACAAGAACAAACAATAATGAAGTAATGTAGAAAGTCAGAACAAGCAATACTAAGTTACTGATTGATGAAATACCGTACTTTCCGATGGTAAAGGCCATGGCACCAAAAGCGCCGATAGGTGCTAATTTCATTAGCATACCGACCATTTTGAATACTGGCTCTGAGAAGTTTTGTAAGAACTTAAGAACTGGCTCGCCACGAGCCCCTATAGAGGCTAATGCGATACCAAAGACCACAGAAACAAACAGTACTTGCAGAATATTGCCGTTAACTAATGGGCTGACAACAGTATCAGGGATGATATTCATTAAGAAACCAACAATAGAAGAATCATGGGCTTTTGCGACATAACTTTCTACTTTGCTCGCATCTAATGAAGCAGGAGAGATATTTAAACCATCACCTGGGCGAATAACATTTGCAACGATTAACCCAATAATTAATGCAATCGTAGAGAAAGTCAGGAAGTAAGCCATGGATTTACCCGCAACTGTACCTACCGCTTTCATATTATTCATACCTGCAATACCCGTTACTACTGTTAAGAAGATAACAGGTGCGATGATCATTTTTACAATTTTGATAAATCCATCACCAAGTGGTTTAAAGGATTCACCCAAATCAGGGTAAAAATGCCCGAGCAAGATACCAAGTAAGATGGCAACGATAACTTGCACATAAAGCACTTTATAAAGCGGTTGTTTTTTAGTTGAAGTTTGCATGAAGATTTCCCTGCACCTATTGGTACATTGTTTATATATTTATTTGTATGTTAGAAAATAACTGAGTTGTAAATAGAATTTTACATTATTGTATTTTTATTGATGCTAACTTAAATGTACTACTAAATCAGGTCAATAAAATAAAATCTATTTAGTTAATTATTGAGTGCTGAATCGAAAAAAATAATTTAAATTTTCTGCTTGGTACATTTTATAGTGTTATAGCTAAGGTAATGTGGAATTTATGGGGGTTATTCTGACTTTTTGATTATTTTTGGTGTTAAGTGCTACTTGCGCTTTGGATTAGATTATCTAATATTACTTTTAAGTGTGTAAATATATACATACAGCAAGAATTGTTATCATACTAACAATTACCCTTGGCTAAATTTATCTCTAGGGTAATTGTTAAATATAAGTTAGCTATTTTTATTATTCGTTTTCTTCATCACGAATAAAAGAGATTAATTCAGGTTGTGCAATGCGTTTGTAATCTTGCGTATTCAGAATAATAGAACGCTCTAATGTGCCCGCATTAAAAGCTAGCTCATCAAAGCGTTCAAAAAGCAAAGGGTCAGCGACAAGCTTCAACGCAGGATGAAAACTAAAAGGGGGAATTGCACCAAATACGCATTGAGTAAGATCATCCACTTCTTTAGGGCTTGCCAGCGATGCTCTTGTTCCACCAATTTGGTGAGCGAGTTTTGACAGATCAGCCTGTTTATCGGCGGGTAATATTGCAAGAACATGTTGTTTAACGCCGTTACCTTTTATATGGCAAACAAGTCCTTTTGCTCCCTGTCCTAATTGTGTTCCTCTGATTTTTGCAACTTCTTCAGAACGACCTGCGGTAGGGTGTTCCATAACACGGTAAGTAGCGTGGTTTTTATCTAATAAAGCAGTAAGTTGCTCAAAAATAGTCAAAGACATCAATGACTCCTGAATTTAATAAGTTATTTCTTTGATGTCATTATACGACTTTAAAAAAAATATTCTGCTGTGATGTTCACGGCTGGTTTTGATTATTTTGATAAGCTTTTCAAATTATTTTGTTACAAATGATAATATGTTAATAGTATTATCCTATTGAATTAATAGGGTAATTGGGCTTCTTTATTTAATTACCTGTAATAAAATGATAAACAAATTGATATTTATTCATTATTTTGATGATGATCAATTTAAGAACAAAAAGAATAGAACATATTAAAACGTAGATTTAATTACTAAAAAGGAAGTCAATAATGGCAGTTTCAACATTCTATATCCCTTCTGTAAATAAAATTGGTGCTGGTTGCCTTGCTGATGCTGTAAATTCAATGAAAGACTTCGGTTTTCATAAAGCGTTGATCGTCACTGATAGCATTTTAAATCAACTAGGTGTTGTTGATAAAGTAAGTAAGTTACTGACAGAGGCTGGTATTTCTAGCGTTACTTATGATGGTACTGCACCGAACCCTACTGTTGAAAACGTAGAAGCGGGTTTAGCTCTGCTGAAAGAACATCAATGTGACTGTGTGATTTCTTTAGGTGGTGGTTCACCACATGATTGTGCTAAAGGTATCGCGTTAGTGGCTTCTAATGGTGGAAAAATTGCAGATTATGAAGGTGTTGACCGTTCAGCTAAACCGCAATTACCACTGATTTCAATTAATACCACAGCAGGTACAGCATCAGAAATGACACGTTTTTGTATCATCACAGATACTGCGCGTCATATCAAAATGGCTATCGTTGATAAAAACGTGACACCAATCTTATCTGTAAATGATTCAGAGTTAATGATTGGTATGCCAAAAGGTTTGACCGCTGCAACAGGTATGGATGCATTAACTCATGCTGTTGAAGCGTATGTTTCAATTGCTGCAAATCCAATCACTGATGCGTGTGCATTAAAAGCAGTTGCTATGATCAGCGAATCTTTACGTAAAGTTGTTGATAATGGTGGTGATGCAACAGCGCGTGAAAACATGGCTTATGCTCAATTCTTAGCAGGTATGGCATTTAATAACGCTTCTTTAGGTTATGTACATGCTATGGCTCACCAATTAGGTGGTTTCTATAACTTACCTCATGGTGTGTGTAATGCGGTTTTATTACCACATGTTCAAGCTTATAACATTCAAGCAGCAGCCGGTCGTTTAAAAGATATCGCACAAGCTATGGGTGTTGATGTTTCTGCAATGAGCGATGAGCAAGGCGCGAAAGCGTGTATCGAAGAAATTCGTAAAATGGCTAAAGATGTTGGTATTCCAGCTGGTCTGAAAGAATTAGGCGTGAAAGAAGAAGATTTCAAAACATTAGCTGAAAATGCGCTGAAAGACGCTTGTGCAATCACTAACCCAGTTCAGGGTTCTGAAAGTGATGTTATCGAGTTATTCCGCCAAGCAATGTAATGCTTAGAAAATAAAAAGCTAATTAAGCTATTACTTTTTATTTTTTTTAAAAATGAAGCCGATACTTTATTTTGTATCGGCTTTTTTCATCTTTATTAAGGTGATATCAATTACTCTGCTTTTTTATGACGTTCTTGTAGGCAACCGATAACATCAGTGAGTGATAATGATTGGTCTTGCAGTAATACCATTAAGTGATAGAGCAAGTCTGAGGCTTCATTTTTTAGCTCTTCTCTGTCATTAACAGTTGCGGCCAGCGCTGTTTCTACACCTTCTTCGCCCACTTTTTGCGCTATTCGTTTTGTACCACTGGCATAAAGGCGGGCAGTATAAGAGCTATCTGGTGAGGCATTTTTACGTTCACGTAATAAATTTTCAAGCTCGTAGAGGAATCCCCACTGGCTTTGTGCAGGCGCAAAGCAACTCTCAGTGCCATTATGGCAAGTTGGGCCAATCGGATTGGCTAAAATAAGTAAAGTATCGTTATCACAGTCAGGATAAATATTGACTAATTTGAGAAAGTTGCCTGAGGTTTCACCTTTTGTCCATAAACGCTGTTTAGTGCGTGAATAGAAGGTAACATTCCCACTTTCTAGAGTGACATTTAATGCTTCTTTGTTCATGTAACCTAGCATTAATACATCACCTGAAATGGCATTTTGGATAACCACAGGCATGAGATTATCGACTTTTTTCCAATCTAGTTGCGCTAATGTTTCACTATTCATTATATTCTTACCTTAACGTCATTCTTTGCAAGATACTGTTTTAATTCGTTGATATTAATTATTTGTTTATGAAAAACAGAGGCTGCAAGAGCGCCATCAACATTGGCTAATTTAAATGCATCAAGAAAGTGTGACATTTCACCCGCACCGCCAGAGGCAATAAGAGGAACATCTGCAACTTGGCGTACTTGAGCTAATTGTTTCAAGTCATAACCTTGTCTGACACCATCTTGATTCATCATATTTAAAACAATTTCACCTGCACCTAATCGCTGAACTTCACGTACCCAATCAAGGGTTTTCCAGTGTGTTTGCTGAGTACGTTTTTCATCACCTGTGAATTGATAAACTAAATATTCACCTGTTTTTTCATCAAACCAAGTGTCAATACCCACAACAACACATTGCACACCATAACGTTCAGCAAGACGCGAAATAAGAGAGGGATCTGAAAGTGCAGGTGAATTAATTGATATTTTATCTGCACCAAAAGAGAGAATTTTCCCAGCATCTTCAATAGAGCGAATACCACCAGCAACACAAAATGGAATATCAATCACTTCAGCAACGCGTGACACCCAGCTTTTATCAACCACACGGCCATCAGAAGAGGCGGTAATATCGTAAAATACCAGTTCATCAGCGCCTTCTTTGGCATAGCGTTCAGCAAGAGGGACAATATCACCAATGATTTCATGATTACGAAATTGAACACCTTTAACGACTTGCCCATCACGAACATCAAGACAAGGAATTATGCGTTTTGCCAACATGATATCGCCTCTTTTAATGTAAATTTGCCTTCTAATAATGCTCTACCAACAATAATACCGGCAACACCAGATGCTGGAAGATCTGCGATATCTTGTAAATCACCAATACCGCCCGAAGCTTGGAATAAAATATCAGGGAAACGCTGGCTAATTTCTTTATACAGTTCAACGTTAGAACCTGCTAATGTGCCATCACGAGAAATGTCGGTACACAACACATGCTTTAAACCCACACTTTGATAAAGCTTGATGATATCTTCAAGAGTATAGGGGGAGTTCTCTTGCCACCCACTGACAGCTACCCACTTTTTGCCTTGTTTATCAATGCGAACATCAAGGGCTAACACAATGGCATCTGCACCATAGCGCTCAAACCATGTTTTCACCATTTCAGGCTGACTGACTGCGGTAGAGCCAATAACAACACGGCTTGCACCTGCTTCTAATAGTGATTTCACATCATCTTCAGTGCGAATACCTCCACCCACTTGTACAGGCACATTGACACAAGCAACAAGCTTTTTTAACAGTGGAATTTGGCGAGCAGACGGATCTTTTGCACCCGTTAAATCCACTAGGTGAAGTAGCTTTGCGCCATCTTTTTCATATTGTTGGTAGCGTGTCAGCGGATTATCATCATAATCACGCTGTTTTGCATAATCACCCTGATGAAGACGAACCACTTTCCCATCAATTAAATCTAATGCTGGAATAATCATAACGGGTTACATCTCCAAAAAATTCTTGATAAGTTGAGCGCCCGCTTTCCCTGAACGTTCTGGGTGAAATTGCACTCCATAAAAATTATCTTTTTGAATTGCGCTACTAAAGCGAGAGCCGTATTCAGTTTCCGCAATCGTCGATTCATTGAGCGCTAGAGCGTAGCTATGAACAAAATAGAACCAAGCATTGTCATCAAGTGAACGAAAAAGAGGATGTCCTGGTTTTGCTAATACTTGGTTCCAACCCATATGTGGTAATGGTAAACCCGCTGTATCAAGCTTATCTATGGTGCCATCAACTAAACCTAATAAAGGAATATCTTTACCTTCTTCGCTTAGTGAAGCCAATATTTGCATACCTAAACAAATCCCTAAAACAGGTTGTGTTAAGGCTTTAATTAAAGGAATTAACTCACGAGCTTTGAGTTGTTCCATTGCTGCTCTAGCCGTTCCTACTCCGGGTAAAAACAGTTTATCCGCAGATAACACCACGTTTTTTTCATAGGACACAATTGGATCATAACCGAGTCGCTTAACGGCGTAAGCGACAGAGGCTAAATTGGCACAACCCGTATCAAGAATAACCACTTTCATCACAGAACACCTTTTGAGCTTGGTAACGTATTTCCTTCAACACGAATGGCTTGGCGCAATGTACGACCAAAGACTTTAAATAAGCTTTCAGCTTTGTGGTGATCGTTTTTGCCTTTTGATTTCAGGTGCAACGTGCAACCCATGGTGTAAGAGAGGGAACGGAAAAAGTGTTCAATCATCTCTGTACTTAAATCACCGACGCGTTGATATTTAAATTCGGCTTTGTACTCAAGGTGTGGACGACCAGAAATATCTAACGCACAACTTGCAAGGCACTCATCCATTGGTAATGTAAAACCAAAGCGAGCAATACCTCGCTTATCACCTAATGCTTCACGTAATGCTTCACCCAAAGCAAGACCGGTATCTTCCACGGTGTGGTGATCATCAATAACTAAATCACCTTTTACATTGATATTCATGCGAAAACCGCCGTGTGTGGCAATTTGATCAAGCATGTGATCAAAGAAACCAACACCAGTGCTGATCTGACTATCACCTTCGCGATCTAGCCAGATATCAATGGCGATTTGTGTCTCTTTTGTTTTTCGCTCAACGTGAGCGTAGCGATCTTTTTTCGTCAGTTGTTCTGTAATGCCCGCCCAATTGAGTTTATCGGCATTATAAAGCATACCTTTGATACCCATATTTTCAGCTAGCTGAATATCAGTTTGTCTATCACCAATGACATAACTATTATCTTTATCTAGTGCGCCATCAACTAAATACTGAGTAACAAGTCCTGTTTCTGGTTTGCGACAAGGGCAGTTGTCTTCAGGTTTATGAGGACAAATTAAAACATCATCAAATGAGATCCCTTGTGATGAAAAAATCTGCATCATTAAATTATGAGGAGGATCGAAATCTGCTTGAGGAAAACTTTCTGTGCCTAATCCATCCTGATTTGTGATCATAATGAGTTTATAACCTGCTTTTTGTAGCGCAGTTAGTGCGGGGATCACGCCGTTTTCAAAGGCAAGTTTATCGAGTCTATCAACTTGGTAATCTGTGGGTGGTTCCGTGATTAAAGTACCATCACGGTCGATAAAAAGAATTTTTTGGCTCATGGTTGAGATCCCTCAGTTGCGATTTTTTGTTGTTATCGTTTTTAATGTTTTATACGTTTGCAGTTTGAATATTTTTTATGGCATTAATCACGCTATCACATTCTTCTGCTGTACCGATAGAAATACGCAAACAGCCATTAAGCCCATATTGACGCTGTTGATCGCGTAAAATAATCCCTTGTTCCCATAAAGTACGGAAAACCAGATTAGCATCAGTGAATTTCACTAAAATATAGTTGGTTTCACTGTTATAAACCTGTTCTACATTAGGCAATTTTTTTAACCTATCAGATAAAATGCTTCTGTTACGTGTAATTTCTGCCACTCGCTTTTTCATTATCTCAATACTTGCTTCTGTTAATGCTTGCGCAGCAATATCGGCAACAGGTGTTGAAAGTGGGTACGGTGCGATCACCTTTAGTAATAATTCAATGACCGGCGGGTTGGCAAGCGTAAAGCCACAACGAAGCCCTGCTAAAGCAAAAGCTTTCGATAAGGTTCGCAAAATAACTAAATTCGGATAATCTTCAAGCCATGAAACAATTGACGCTTGTGGGCAAAATTCAATATAAGCTTCATCGACTGCAACAATCGCTTTGTCTTTCGCCAACGCTAATACATCCCGAATAAGAGAAGGATTAACAATATTTCCAGTTGGATTATTTGGGCTGCATAGGTAGATAAGTTTTACATTATCAAGCTGTGACGCTATTGCTTTAACATCAGGGCTCCAATCAGCAAGTGTAGGGACAACACGCTGCTCTATACCAAAGGTTTCAGCACTAACGCTATACATACCGTAAGTAGGAGGGCAATAAAGTACAGCATCTTTATCTGGCTCACAAAAAGCGCGAATAAGTAGTTCAATCGCTTCATCTGCACCACGGCTAACTAAGACTTGATTCGCATTCACACCTACGTATGCAGCATAACGATTGATCACATTAACAGGCTGGCATTCAGGGTAACGATT
Organism: Proteus sp. PR00208; assembly: GCF_016238545.1. Classification (NCBI taxonomy): domain Bacteria; kingdom Pseudomonadati; phylum Pseudomonadota; class Gammaproteobacteria; order Enterobacterales; family Morganellaceae; genus Proteus; species Proteus sp. PR00208. The sequence continues at coordinate 45,042 of NZ_JAEHQE010000001.1, forward strand.
TAAGTTTTTTTCATTAAAAGTAAAGTCAGGCGCGATAGGGTATTCATTGGCATTTAACCACACAGAACCATTTCCGCCTAAGCGTCGAGCAGATTGATAAGGTGTTAATTCTCGTACATTTTTTCTTGCAAGTGTATTGATATCAAATTCAGTTTTCATCACTCTTTTTCCCCTGAGCTAAAGCGTTAACGCGAAGTGTGACAGCATTTTTGTGTGCGGTGAGTTGTTCTGCTTGCGCTAATATTTCAATAGTCTGTGCTAAATCAGATAAACCTTGTGCTGTGAGTTTCTGTACTGTCATACGTTTCATAAAATCAGCTAAGCCTAAGCTTGAGTAGGTTGCTGTATAGCCATAAGTCGGTAGAACGTGATTAGTACCAGAAGCATAATCTCCCGCAGATTCAGGCGACCAAGCACCAAGAAAAACAGATCCAGCGCTGGTAATGCTATCAACACGACTATCAGCATCATTAGTTTGAATAATTAAGTGTTCTGGACCATAGCTGTTACTAATTTCAATACACTGGTCGAGATCACGAGTAATAATGACGCGGCTTTCTGCAAGTGCTTGTTTAGCGATTTCAGCGCGGCTTAATAGCGCCAGTTGTGTTTCTGTTTCAGCAATAACGGCTTTAGCGAGTGTTTCATCAGGTGTTAATAATACAACTTGTGAATCAGGGCCGTGTTCAGCTTGTGAAAGTAAGTCAGCGGCAATAAATGCAGGATTGGCATCCGCATCAGCAATCACTAATACTTCAGAAGGGCCTGCTGGCATATCGATTGCAGCACCTTGTAGTGATTGACTTGCTTGGCGTTTGGCTTCAGTGACATAGGCATTACCAGGGCCAAAAATTTTATCAACCTTAGGAATAGATTCAGTACCAAATGCCATAGCTGCAATCGCCTGTGCACCACCTACTTGGAAAATTTCATCAATACCAATTTGTTGAGCAATATATAAAATTTCATCAGCAATAGGGGGCGGCGAGCAAAGAATAACTTTGCGACAACCCGCAATACGGGCGGGAATACCTAACATCATTACTGTTGAGAGTAATGGTGCCGAACCTCCCGGAATATAAAGCCCTACCGCATCAATGGGTCTGCTTACTTGTTGGCAAAATACACCCGGCTGAGTTTCCACGTTGATAGTGTTAGGAATTTGAGCCTCATGAAAGCGACGAATATTATTCATCGCCTGTGCTATTGCCTGTTTTATTTTGCTATCAAGTCTTGATGAGGCTGCATCAATTTGCGATTTTGACACCAAAACACTTTCCGGCGCTGCCTTATCGAATTTTTGGCTGAGTGCTTTAAGTGCTTTATCTCCATCATTGCGTACCTGTGAAATGATGCTAGCAACTTGTTCTGTAATTGAACCTGATGCAGAAATAGCAGGGCGAGTTAATAGCACTTGTTGCTGTTCTTTAGTGCATTTATTCCAGTAATTTAATGTATTAAAACCCGTTTTCATCATTTCACCTTATTCCATCATTTTTTCAATTGGTAAAACAAGAATTGAACTTGCACCTAATGCTTTAAGTTTTTCCATTGTTTCCCAGAATAGGGTTTCGCTACTAACCATGTGCATTGCAACGCGATTTTGGTCACCTGCCAGAGGTAAAATAGTCGGTCTTTCAGCTCCCGGAAGTAATGCAATGACATCTTCAAGACAATCACTTGGTGCGTGTAACATAATGTATTTTGATTCTCGAGCTTGAATAACGCCTTGAATACGCGTTAATAAGCGGTCGATAAGTGCTTGTTTATCGGTTTCCATGTCACCATCGCGTTGGATCAAACAGGCTTTTGAGCGATAAATCACTTCGACTTCTTTTAAACCGTTGGCTTCTAATGTTGCACCAGTAGAAACTAAGTCGCAGATAGAGTCAGCAAGACCTGCACGAGGGGCGACTTCAACAGAGCCATTTAATAAACAGGATTTAAACTTGATGCCTTTTTGGTCTAAATAGCGTTTGAGCAGATTTGGATAGGAGGTCGCGATACGAGTATTATTTAAGCATTCCACACCTTGATAATCGAAATCAACAGGGGTTGCGAGAGATAAGCGACAGCCACCGAAATCAAGACGACGTAGTGTCAGATAATTTGGGTTTTCACCTTGTGAACGACGCTTTAATAGCTCTTCTTCTAAAACGTTTTCACCAATGATCCCTAAATCAACAACGCCATCCATTACCAATCCTGGAATATCGTCATCTCTAACACGCAAAATATCGATTGGCATATTTTCAGCGTAAGCAATCAGGCGCTGTTGATTTAAGTTAATTTTGATGCCACAACGTGCTAAAAGAGCACGAGAATCATCGCTTAAACGTCCTGATTTTTGCATTGCGATCCTTAATCTTGCTTTATCTAACATATTATTACCCTATCATTGTCCATATTTTTGTTATGAAAATTAGCTATAAAAAAACCCCGGAAGTTGCCTTCCGGGGTTTTAGTTGTTATCTGCATTCAGACCACCGGAAGCGTTTCTTAAACGTCTTCCAGCACTCATCGCCTGAAAGACTAGTCAGGGTGATGGTGATGATGGTGGTTTAGTTGAATGCTATACATAATTATTTTCCTAGCTAATAACACTATTTGTTATTTAATAATGCCCGTTACTGTTAATCAATATTTAGTAACCAATATTTAGTAACCAATATTGAGTAACCTGCATTTAGAATTTGTCTGCCTTTCAACCTACATGATTTACAAAGCAGAAAGCAACCTATTTTTTAATAATAATTTAATTATTTTGTAACCTTTTGTTTTTAATGTAATTTTAATATTTCTCTTATTTACTTAATGGAACAAGTAGGCGAGTATATAGGGAGATGCTAAACGTTCACGAAATATAAGTAGTATTTATAAGTAATGGCGAAACTAAAATTTTATAGCATACTTTGACTAAGCCATTTAAGTAGGGGAGCAAAATGAAACGAATAACCATCGTAGGATTAGGTTGGTTAGGTTTACCACTTGCCGTTGCGTTGCGTGATGCAGGCTATCAAGTTAAAGGGACTAAAACCACTGAAGATGGTGTAGAAGCAGCAAGAATGAGTGGCATTGACTGCTGTTTAGTGAATTTAACACCCGCAATTGAATGTGATAGAGATGATTTTGATTACTTAATGGAAACTGACGTTCTCATTATCACGTTACCACCCAGTGCTGCTGGTGGAGGTTATGATTATGTTGAAGCCATTCAGACGCTGGTGGATAGCGCAATGTCTCGCCATGTTACGAGAGTCATTTACATTAGCTCTACTTCTGTATATGGCAATCAAACAGGTAATATCACGGAAGAAATGGATATTCGACCAGAAACACAATCAGCAAAAATGTTAGCAGAAGTTGAGAACTGGCTACACCGTTTACCGTTGACTACAGTTGATATTCTTCGATTAGCTGGATTAGTCGGGCCGGGTCGTCATGCAGGACGTTTTTTATCAGGTAAAAAACAGGTAAAAGGCGCTCATCAATGCGTTAACTTAGTCCACTTAGACGATGTGATTTTTGCAGTCGAACAACTTCTTGCGCAGAATGAAGGTGGTCATTTATATAATTTATGTGCTCCAATTCACCCTAAAAAGAAAGAATTTTACTCAAGAGTGTCGAATCAACTCGATCTTATTCCGCCAGAATTTGTTGAAGAAGAGAAGCCTTTAATACGAGAAATTGATGGTCAGGAGATCTGTCGAGATCTTGGATTTCATTACCATTATCCAGATCCCGACAAAATGCCAATGAATTAACTTAATTTACAGGCAATAACACGATATCACGGAAAATAGGTCTTTCACTTAATTGTGCAAACCAGCGCTCAATGTGAGGGAAGTTAGGTCTATCTTTGCAAACTTCAAGCCACGGGTAGACCAATGGTGCGATCGCCATATCGGCAAGAGAGAATGCATCTCCTGCGAAATAAGTTGTTTTTGCAAGTTGGTCGTCAGCTATTTTGATTAATTTATTCAGCTTCTCTTTCAACGCGTTAACAATCTCAGGATTTTGCTGCTCTTTAGGCGTGCGAACAATCATGATCATCATTTGTTGAATGGGAGAAAATAAGCTGCCATTTGACCAATCCATCCATTTTTCTACATTTGCTCGTTGTTTCGGATCAATGGGATAGAGGGTATTATTTTCATATTTTGTACATAAATAACGAATAATGGTATTAGACTCCCATAAAGCAAAGTCATCATCTTGTAAGGTTGGAATAGAAGCGTTGGGATTCATCGCTAAATAATTTGCTTCATTGAGTCCACCAAAAGGGCCACCAACGTCGATTTGTTCATAAGGAACATTTAATTCTTTTAAGCACCAAAGAACTTTTTTAACGTTAGATGAGTTTTTTCTACCCCAGACTTTTAACATAAAGGTCTCCTAAACCACGATAAGTAATAAAATTTCCCTCTATAGGGCGCTAAATATGAATATAAGATAAATCTCTATATATCAATGTTGGCGTCTTATTCCAGAAAGCCATATAGTAGGAAAGCTTTAACAAATTGATATAAAAGGGTGATCGGTAATGAAAAAAAATATTCCATCTGTTCTGGGTAAGGTTACCGCGGGAATGGGTTTACTGCTAATTATTTCTAGTCCTTCATTTGCAGTAAATAATCCGGTACCTCCTCAAATAGAGGCAAAATCTTATGTATTAATGGATTACAACAGCGGAAAAATTCTGGCATCAGAGAAACCTGATGAGCGTTTAGATCCTGCTAGCCTGACAAAAATTATGAGTAGCTACGTTGTTGGGCAAGCTATCAAAGAAGGTCGTATGTCTCCTGACGATATGGTTATTGTTGGGCGTAATGCGTGGGCAACGGGAAATCCGGTATTGAAGGGATCATCATTGATGTTCTTGAAACCGGGTGATCAGGTCAAAGTGATTGATTTAAACCGCGGTATGGTTATTCAATCTGGTAATGATGCCAGTATTGCATTAGCAGAACATGTTGCGGGTAGTCAGGAAACCTTTGTTGATTTAATGAATTCTTATGCTAAGAATCTCGGTTTAAAAAATACACACTTTAAAACCGTTCATGGGTTAGATTCTGATGGACAATATACAACCGCACAAGATATGGCATTACTGACAGCAGCCATGATCCGCGATGTTCCTTCTGAGTATGAAATTCATAAAGAAAAAGAATTTACATTCAACAATATTCGTCAGCCAAACCGTAACCGTTTATTGTGGAATAAAAATATGAATGTCGATGGTGTGAAAACGGGTCACACTAATGGAGCAGGGTACAATCTTGTTTCTTCGGCAACTGAAGGTGATATGCGCTTAATTGCTGTTGTTTTAGGAACACCATCAGATAAAGTGCGTTTTGCTGAAAGTGAAAAATTATTAGGCTGGGGTTTCCGCTTTTTTGAAACGGTAACACCTGTAAAAGCAGATACACCACTGACAACTCAAAAAGTGTGGTATGGCGATAAAGGTGAAGTAGCATTAGGGGTTGCTAACGATGCTTCAATTACCATTCCTAAAGGTGAATTGAAAAATCTGAAAGCCTCTTTTACTTTAACTAATCCTGTATTAGAAGCGCCGTTAACGCAAAATCAGGTTGTAGGTACAGTTAACTTTTTATTAAATGATGAAGTGATTGAACAACGCCCATTAGTTGTAAAAGAAGCGGTTGAGGAAGGCGGTTTCTTTAGTCGTATTTGGGATTTTGTTGTTAAAACAGTATCTGGTTGGTTTAATGCTATTTTGGGTTAATTCACCAATAATGGATCTATCAAAGCGTTACTGAGTTTTTCACCCAAAAAGAAAGACTAGCTGTTATTTTTATATAAATAATCCGTAATTTTTTAACGATTACGGATTTTTTTATACTCAATAAAATAGAGAGATATCCTATTTTAGAACTTAAATAAGCCCATCTATTTTGCCTTGATTATCAACATTAACAGCGATAGCAGCAGGTGTTTTCGGTAATCCGGGCATCGTTGTGATAGAGCCTGTTAAGGCGACAACAAAGCCTGCGCCAGCAGAAACATACACTTCACGAACGTTTATTGTAAAGTCAGTCGGTCGGCCTAATAACGAGGGATCATCTGAGAGTGAATATTGAGTTTTTGCCATGCAAACAGGGAAATGAGCAAACCCCATACTTTCTATCTTTTCTAACATCTTACGAGCATGTTGGCTATAAGTCACACTACCTGCACCATAAACTTCTTTGGCAACAATCTCGATTTTTTGACTAAGTGAAGCATCATCAGGATAAATTAATTGAAATTGGCTCTGTTCATTTTCAAGCGTATCAATCACTTGCTTAGCCAATTCAATACCACCTTCGCCGCCTTTTTCCCACACTTTGGTAATTGCGAAGCGACAATCTCTATCTTGGCAAAATTGTTCGATAAACTGGTGCTCTGCAATACTATCAGTGACATACGCATTAAGAGAGACAATCACGGGTAAGCCATATTTTTTAAGGTTTTCAATGTGTTTTTCAAGATTTACAATGCCTTTTTCAAGGGCAGCTAAATCTTCATTATTCCACTCGCCTTTACCTAAGCCACCGTTATATTTTAGCGCTTTGGTGGTTACAACAATAACGGCACAATCAGGGCGTAATCCACTGACCCGACATTTTATATCAAAGAATTTTTCAGCACCTAAGTCAGCACCAAAACCAGCTTCTGTCACAGTAATATCAGCAAGTTGAAGAGCAAGTTTTGTCGCTCTTACGCTATTACATCCATGAGCAATATTAGCAAAAGGACCTCCATGAATAATGGCAGGAGTATTTTCGAGTGTTTGTACTAAATTAGGATTAATAGCATCTTTTAATAAACTCGCCATTGCTCCGACGGCTTGTAGATCGTTTGCTGTAACAGGATCACCATTATAAGAATAAGCAACAATGATGCGAGAAAGTCGCTGCTTTAAATCATCAATATCCAAAGCTAAACATAGGATAGACATAATTTCAGAAGCAACAGTAATAACAAAGTTATCTTCTCTTGTGATACCGTCTTTTTCGCCACCTAATCCCACAACAATATTACGTAAAGCACGATCGTTCATATCCATACAACGTTTAAACACGATTTTTTTAGGATCGATATTTAAAGGATTACCTTGATAAATCGAATTATCAAGCATGGCTGCAAGTAAGTTATTGGCAGAGGTAATAGCATGAAAATCGCCAGTAAAATGAAGGTTGAGATCTTCCATCGGAACGACTTGTGAATAACCACCACCAGTTGCTCCACCTTTAATGCCAAAACAAGGGCCTAAAGAGGGTTCACGCAATGCAATAATGGCATTTTTCCCAATATGATTAAGTGCTTGCCCTAATCCAACAGTCACCGTTGTTTTACCTTCACCAGCCGGTGTTGGGTTTATTGCTGTCACTAAAACTAACTTTCCGGGCTTTTTTGTCGCAATTTTTGACCAAATGTTGTGGCTAAATTTGGCTTTGTACTTGCCATAAAACTCGATATCGTCTTGATCAATATTTAAATTTTTAGCAATGTCCTGAATAGGTAAGAGGTGTGCTTCTTGGGAGATTTGAATATCTGATTTCATTTTAATTCTCTTTTTATCCCGTTAATGATGTCTCTAGTGATCTTTATTTATCAACTCTAGACAATAATCTAAATATGGCCAATAGATTGATTAATTTGTAGTTATTTACTTTAGATAACGCGTTCATCGTCACGTCATTTAAATAATTTTTGAGGTTAGCGCCTATTTTTTTCAAAAAAACTATTTTAACTAAGGATGACAATTTAATCTCATACAAAAAAGAGGATATTAAAAAAAGAAGAGTCTCAAGATTGAGGTTAATAAACAAAAAAGGCGCTGATATCAGCGCCTTATCTATCATAAATATCTGTATTTCAGACTTTCAGATTTAGTCACAAGAAATTTTAATGGCTAATCCACCTTGAGAGGTTTCACGATATTTAGCATTAATGTCTTTCCCTGTTTCGTACATTGTCTCAATGACTTTATCTAAACAAATACGAGGATCGCTAACACGACGTAAAGCCATACGAGATGAGTTTACAGCTTGTACGGCTGCGATAGCATTACGTTCAATACAAGGAACTTGTACTTGTCCTGCCACTGGGTCGCAAGTAAGCCCTAAGTTATGCTCCATCGCAATTTCTGCTGCGATACAAACTTGTTCTGGGCTACCGCCTAAGAGTTCAGTCAATGCACCTGCTGCCATTGAACAAGCAACACCGACTTCACCTTGGCAACCGACTTCAGCACCCGAGATAGATGCATTCATTTTGTAAAGTGAACCAATAACACCAGCAACTAAGAAAAAGCGAGTGTAAGAGTTTTCATTTACAGGGCGAATAAATTTATCATAGTAAGATAATACTGCTGGGATAATGCCGCAGGCACCGTTTGTTGGTGCTGTGACAACACGTCCACCAGCCGCGTTTTCTTCATTCACGGCAAGGGCAAACATATTAATCCAGTCAACAACTGTCATTGGATCTGTTGTCGTTTTATCTTCTGTGACTAACATACGGCGTAATGCAGAAGCACGGCGAGGTACACGTAATGGCCCTGGTAATAAGCCTTCGGTATTTACACCGCGCTCAATACCTGACTTCATTACTTCCCAAACAGCCGCAAAATGAGCTGAAATTTCTTCTTTGCTACGTAATGCTAATTCGTTTTGCATCACTAATGCTGATAAAGAAAGGCCTGTTTCTTTGCAATGGCGACGTAAATCAGCCGCATATTGATAAGGATAAGGAACTTGAACTGCATTTTCTTCAGGTTGGCCAAAATGTTCTTCATCAACAATAAAACCGCCACCAGTAGAATAATAGGTTTTTTTCAATAAAACCTGCTCACCGTTATAAGCGGTAATGGTCATGCCATTTTCATGAAGGGGTAGATTGTTTTTATGAAAATTCATACCGCCTTCAACAGGAAAATCGACTTCTTTTATGCCATTTGCCAGCATTAAGCGACCAGTTGTTTCTACTTGTTTAATAAACGGGGCGATAGAATCAATATCGACAGTATCAGGTAAATTTCCTGCGAGTCCCATAATAATAGCAATATCCGTTGCGTGACCTTTACCTGTTAAAGATAAAGAGCCATAAACATCAACGATAACGCGGGAAACAGAAGAGAGGAGATTTTTTTCTGCAAGTAAATCAACGAATTCTTTACCTGCTTTCATTGGACCTACAGTGTGTGAGCTTGAAGGGCCGATACCGATTTTAAAAATATCAAAGACGCTAACCATAATATTCGCCTCCCTAATTAATTTAAAGGCGCAACTGTGTGATTATTAGAGTGATAAGTGTCAGTTTTGAAGTCTAAGGCTGTAATGGCTACTTTCTTTTATGAAAGTAGCCATCAGGTGCTTTATTAGCCCATGAATGAACTAATTAAGCTATAGAAAACTGCTGAGATTGCGATAAGACCCATAATTACAACGAATGCGTTGCTGATATGGCCTTGGTATTTCTTCATCGCTGGTACTTTACGGATTGCATACATAGGCATCAGGAACAGTAACATTGCGATAATTGGGCCACCTAATGTTTCAATCATACCTAAGATGCTTGGGTTTAATGTTGCAACAATCCAAGTTGTAACCAGCATAAACAGTGCAGTGATTTTGTTTAAACGATCTTTTTCGATTGTTTTACCTTTTTCACGCAGTGATTTGATGATTAAACCGTTGAAACCTTCACGAGCACCTAAGTAGTGACCTAAGAAAGATTTAGTGATCGCAACGAAAGCAATAAATGGAGCAATATAAGCGATAACAGGTGCTTCAAAATGGTTAGCAAGGTAAGACAGAATACTGATGTTCTGTGCTTTTGCTTCTGCTAAGTTTTCTGGTGTTAAGCTAAATACACAGCTAAACACGAAGAACATTACAGTGATAACCATCATGATGTGCGCATAAGCTAAAATGCGTGAACATTTTTTCTCAGCGTTTTCGCCGTATTCTTCACGTTTTGCAACAGCAAACGCAGAGATGATTGGAGAGTGGTTAAAAGAGAACACCATTACAGGGATAGCTAACCATAGGGTTACTAATAGGCCTTGACCCATACCTGATGTTGTTGCGTGATCAAAAGAGAGAGTATCAAGGATCGCACCATTCCACTCTGGGATCAGATACAGTGCTAAGACCATCAGGACAGCAACAAATGGGAACACTAAAACGCTCATTGCTTTAACGATAGCTTGTTCACCAAAGCGAATAATCGACATGATACCGACAATCAGTACCAACGATAAAATTGCGCGAGGTGGTGCAGACATGTGCATTTGGTTCACAATAAAGCTTTCTACTGTATTGGTGATAGCAACACTATAAACCAATAGAATAGGATAAATTGCGAAGAAATAGAGCAGGGTGATTAATTTACCTGCTGTTTTACCAAAGTGTTCTTCAACAACTTCAGTGATATCTTCACCTGGATTTTTACCTGATAACACAAAGCGGCACATACCACGGTGTGCAAAGAAGGTCATTGGGAATGCAAGTACTAACATGATCAACAGAGGAATTAAACCACCAATCCCTGCGTTGATAGGTAAAAATAGAACGCCAGCACCGATAGCCGTACCGTATAAACCTAACATCCATACTGTATCTGACTTACGCCATGTTTTGTAATCACCTTGGGTGTTACCCGACGCGATAGAACCAACTTTGGTTGTATCCATAATACTCTCCGAAATAACGCGGTAAAAAAAATAATGAATAAAAATAAGAGCGCGATTGTATTTCTTTTTAGAAATAATCACGGCATAAATTTAATTATGAATAAATGAGTGCATTGAGTACCTGGTGTTATCTCAATATCTTCAATTACCACATACAAAATCTTTAAATTTCAAAAGAATTAGACTCTTCCAAAATTTGAAAAAATATTCAATAAGTTTATATCCAGACTTAAGAGGTGCAGAATATAGTGTTTTTCAGGATAAACTACCGTGATCACCATCTCAAATGCTAAATATAACTGAAAAACCTGAAAATGTAACATTTTTTATATTTTGTGTTTTTCGAGGCGGTTTTTAAAACATTTTGAAATAACTTTCCAATTTTAAAGGAAATACAAAATAAAGCTAAATACTTAAATATTCATATGTTAATGATTATTTTTAGGTATTTTTATTAACTAGAAAATAAATGATTAAAATCAACTAGGTTATTTTTGTTTACAATTAAAACATTACATTAACCACGTATCCAATTGAAATATAATGATAAATTATTTTCTCTAATTAATGTTTAAAACTAGACAAAAGAATATAGAAACAATGCAATATGATTATTTATTAATGAATTTCTTTTATTTTATGAAATGTATATAGCTATATTTCATTTATAAGTAGAATATTGTTTATAAATACGACAATGAATTTGTTAATAAATGAGTTTGGTAGGTTGTTATATAACGAATATAAAAGTTTCATTTTGATTAAAATAACAACATATTTATTTTTTTGGACAAATACTATAATAGTAGAGAATATTTTTATTTATATATTAATATATTGAAGGGCGGTGTCACTTAAGTTAAATATAAAAAAGACCACAATAAATGTGGTCTTTTTCGGTATAAGAAAGGTTATGCCTTTGTCCAACCTTTGCGAATAGGATAAGCAAAACAGAGCTGATAGAGCTGTTGTACCCATTTTTGGAGTATATTTCCACCTTTAGACCAGAAGATCTGGCAAAGGCCACAAGAAAGTAGAGCAACGATAAAAGCTCCAATCATATCGATTGGCCAATGTACGCCAAGATAGATACGCGCCCAAGCAATCGCAAGTCCTAAACCGAGCATAATATAGCCAATACGTTTGCTGTTATGCCAAAAGAGATAAGCTAAAGCAATGGTGAAAACAAACGTACCATGGTTACTTGGGAATGATGGTGTTGCATCGTGATCAAGAAAGTTGTAGCCAATGTTAGCTGCAAAAGGGCGTTCATGAGGAGCAATAGCACCAATCACCCAAGAGATAGAAAGTGCGATACCTAAAGAGATAGCCGCTTTACATACCAATGTTCTTTGCTGGCTAAGATATTTTTCATTACCCCATAACCAATAGAACACTAAAGATAACGGAAAAAGATAGACAAGGTACTTAGCAATAATTATCGCCGTACCGATTTCTAAAGGAGATGCCGCAGGTGTTGCATTCATCATTGAAAATACGGCTAAATTGAATTGTTCCAGCAAAGTAGGCTCCATACATGTCGTACTGATAAGCGATGTTTATGATGCATAATACGCAAGTTTTTAAGGGTAAATGAGGGAGTAATAGGGGTAAAGTGTTTTTTTCTTATTTAATTGTGCTTTTTTAAAAGATTTGCCAGTTTTATACAAAACTGAGCTAAAGCACTCTTAAAAAGAGTATTGCGCTTATGTTATTGCTCCTACATCGTTCTTTTTCTTATCTTCAACGAGGTATAACTTTATGTGGTTCCAGAAAAATATAGTCCTTAGTGCAAGGTCTAGAGGATTTCACTTAATTACACAAGCATTGATTCAAGAATTACCAGAACTAAGACAATATAAAATCGGAATTGCTCATTTTTTTATTCAACATACATCGGCCTCATTAACGATTAATGAAAATGCGGATCCAACAGTACGAAGTGACTTTGAAAACTTCTTTAATCACAACGTAAAAGAGAATGAAGATTACTATCTTCACACTTATGAAGGCAGTGATGATATGCCCGCGCATATTAAAAGTAGCTTACTTGGACAAAGTGTCATGGTTCCTATTAGTCAAGGTGAGCTGAATTTAGGGACTTGGCAGGGGATTTATCTCGGTGAACATCGTAATCACGGTGGTAATCGTCGTATTATTGTGACATTGCAAGGTGAGTGTTACTAAATTTCAAGCAATAAAAAACCCGACAGCTATTTCACCAAAAGGGTTGAAACTATCGGGCTCCTCAATATTTGGGGACATCAAAGAAAAGCAGTGGCACTAATTCAGACTACAGGTTAGAAAGAAAGTTCGCTGACTAATGAAAAAAAATAGAATTTTTTTTTGGAAAGAGTGAGATGATAGAGAAAAGATGGATGATACAAAAAGAGAAAGCGCTAAAACATATTGATAAATAAACTGTTTTAGCGCTTTTAAATTAGTTGTAGATGCCTAAATTTTCTTTAGCATAAGCTTCAAAATCTGTGCAACCACCAATGTGTTTCTCATCAATAAAAATTTGTGGCACAGTTTCAACAGGTTTACCGACAGTTTTAGATAAATCAGCTTTTGTAATTCCTTCAGCTTGAATATCTACATAGCGGAAATCAAAATCGTCACGTTTTTCAGACAAAGTTTCAGCCAGTTGTTTCGCACGAACACAATATGGGCAACCTGGGCGACCAAAAATGACAACAAACATACGACACTCCTTATTGAGGAAATAAAATTCAGGCATAATAGTTTCTATTGGTTGTTACTATGCCCTTTTATTAGGCTAAACAAAAACAGTTATTGCCTTTTAGTGTGATAAATTATACCAATTTGCCGAATAATGAGATAGGACTGCAACACAGCATTTAGTGGAGAAATGATGGAAAAGCCTTCAAATCGAGATATGAAATCACTGTCAGATATGCCAAAACCCATTATCATCATTGAAATAATTGGGATTATTCTATTGGTGGTTGCTTATCTTTATATCAACCAATATATGACCTCTCCGCAGTGGCTAGGAACATATACAGGACAGTTAACGTTGGTTGTTTTAGGGGTTATCTGCATGATCCCGCCAGCTATCCATATTGTATGGCGTGCTATTTATCGATTAACTTTTTTAGGGATTGACCATAAATCCCTAAATAATAAAAAGAAAAAAGAGAATAACGAAGAATAGCTATCTGTTTTTCCTCAAAATATATTAGAAACTAAGAAAATCCAATGTGTAAATTGGCTTAATTTTCTTAGTTTTTCTATTTATTAGTGCCTTCAAGATAGAAAAAGTGGCAAAATAGCGCCAATGCCAAAAGGCACTCTTTTTTTTGCGCGTAAAGGTTATTTGAATGAACGCTGTTGTGACTACCGATCTGGATCAGCTAAAGTCTTGGCTTGATGAACTACAGATTGCTTATTATGAATGTGACTCTTGTCAGGCGTTACATTTACCGCATCTTCAATATATCAGTGGCATTTTTGATGCCAAAATTGATATTCTTGAGGATGTACTTGTATTTACCGCTATCGCTGAGCTAAAACCGTCAGCAATAGTGCCTTTAATGGCAAATCTAAGCCAAATTAATGCAAGCTCTTTATTTATTAAAACATTTCTAGAAATTAGTGATGAGAACTTACCAAAATTAGTTTTCTGCCAATCATTCCCGGTTGCTGCGGGTATCTCACTTAATCAATTTGACCTATTCTTACAAAAAGCAGAAGAGCAATCTGCTGAAGTCGTCAGCGAAATTTTTAATAATGGTTTCTTGTATGGCGAAAAGCAAGAAAGTGAAAACGAAGAAGATGAGGAAGAAGATGTTGAGATAAACAGCGCATCAACTGACTCCTCCTATACTGTACATTAATATTAATCTCCATAACGGTTACAAAATCTTATGCAATGCGCACGATTTAGTGCGGGTGAATGTCATTCTTGTGAGTGGCTTTCTCTTGCTTATCCTGAACAAATCAAGAAAAAACAGCACAGCCTATTAGCATTACTTCCAGAAGATTATGCTTTTGATAAATTAGCGCCAGTTGAAAGCCAACAGGCGCAATTTCGTAATAAAGCAAAAATGGTCGTCAGCGGGAGTGTCGAAAGACCCGTCTTAGGTTTAAAAACTAAAGACGGTGTTGCTGTCGATTTATGCGAATGTCCACTGTACCCAGTTTCTTTTACCTCCGTGTTTCCTGTTCTAAAAACATTTATTGCAAAAGCAGGGTTAGTTCCTTACGACATCGAACGTCGCCGCGGTGAACTCAAGTTTATTTTATTAACTGAGAGTCGAAGTAATAGCACCATGATGTTGCGCTTTGTTTTGCGCTCAGAAAAAAAACTAGAACAACTTCGCAAAGCACTTCCTTGGTTACAAGCGCAATTGCCTCAATTAGCCGTTATCTCCGTGAATATTCAACCTATCCATATGGCTATTTTGGAAGGCGAGCAAGAAATTATTCTGACTGAAAAAACGTTCTTGGATGAATCATTTAACCAAATTCCATTGCATATTCGTCCAAGAGGCTTTTTTCAAACTAATCCAGAAGTTGCCTCATCACTTTATGCTACTGCTGGGTGTTGGGTAAGAGAATTAAATATCACGCATCTGTGGGATATGTTTTGTGGATCTGGGGGGTTTGGGTTGCATTGTGCGGATAAATCAACCCAATTAACAGGTATTGAAATTAGTCCAGAAGCTATTGAATGTGCGCGTTTATCAGCTCAGGAATTAGGGCTAGAACATGTTGAATTCCAAGCGTTAGATTCAACGGGCTATGCATTAGCAAAAGAGTCTGTTCCTGAATTAGTGCTTGTGAATCCACCTAGGAGAGGTATTGGTGAGGCGTTATGCGGTTATCTAAATAAAATGAAACCTCGCTTTATTCTTTACTCAAGTTGTAATGCTCAAACCATGGCAAAAGATATTCAGCAACTTTCTCACTATCAGATAGATAGAGTGCAATTATTTGATATGTTTCCTCATACTTCTCACTATGAAGTGCTTACGTTATTGGTATTACAAGACAACTAAGATATTTATTACAAAATAGTGATTGAGTGTTAGTATAAATAAGCATTTAACGCTCGATGGATAACATCGGGCGTTTTCTTTTTTATTAGATAGGCATTCTATTTTATGCAGAACTTAAAAGCGTTGTTATTAGTGATGGTGTTATTGGGGCCTTTGGGGATCGATCTCTATTTACCGACGATACCTGCGATTGCTCAAGATTTAGGAAGTAGTGTCTCTCTTATTCAATCAACTATCGCTTTATTTATTTTTGTCCTAGGTGTAGGGCAACTTATATCAGGGCCTTTAGTGGATAAGTTTGGCCGTAAACCAATCGCTATCGCGGGGATACTTATCTATATTGTGGGTTCTGTTATTGCAACGATTTCGACAGACTCAACGCTTTTTATTATCTCACGATTATTACAAGCTTCAGCTGTGTGCTGTACTTCTGTTGTCGCTTTTACCTGTGTTCGTGACTGTTTTAATGGTAATGAAGCTGCCCGCGTTTTTGGTTTTTTAAATGGTACGTTAAATATTATCCCTGCATTGGCACCATTATTAGGTGGATTATTGGCAGAATATTGGGGATGGCGTGCTCCTTTCGGATTTTTAATTTTCTACTCCATACTTGTTTTAATTCTAATTGCGCGTTTTTTACCAGAAACAAAGCCTGAAAATACTGCTCAATCAAAACAAAAATTAGGTAAAACATACCTTGAGATTTTATGCAGTAAACGCTTTTTGACTTTTGCTTTAGTGAATGCGGGCACAATGGGGATGGCATTAACCTATGTGTCATTTGCCCCAATTGTATTGATGAAAGATGCAAAATTATCAGCACTGATTTTTTCTATTGTTTTTGGTGTAAATGGTTTTTGGATCATGTTTGTCAGTTTTTATGCGAACCGCGTTATTCATCGTGTCGGCAGACCTATTTGTTTGATCTTAGGGAGCGGATTAATGGGATTAGGCTGTGTGAGCTTATTAGGTGGCTTGTTGTTTATTCCTGCCGAAATGCAAAATCATTGGTTGATCTATATGCTTCCTGTAGCAAGTGCATGTGCTGGTCTTGCTTTTATTATGGGACCCGCGACAAGTTATGCGCTTGAGCCTTATTCAAAAACGGCAGGCATTGCCTCTGCATTAGTGGGTTTTATTCAAATGGCAGGTGGTGCCGTCTTTGGTTTAACGGCATTGGCTTCATCAGTACAACCTAAATTAGCGTTAGCTATTGTGATGTTACTCGGTAGTTTATTAGCGTTGAATGCTTATCGAGTAAGCCACAAAGAAGCGTTAATGGAAAAACAGGCTACACAAGAATAGAACAAGTATTTGTTGTTTATTCTGACATAAAAAACACCCCAAAGTTGGTGTCCAACTTTTGGGGTGCAGTTCATAACCTGCTGGGGTGTTTTTATATCGACAGTTCGGCTTACGCGTTTTTAATTACGATGTTCAAACTCTAAGGCTTTTTTCTCAATTAATCTCATTAAAAGTGTCAGTATTCCGTTGATACACAGATAAATAATACCTGCGGCAACAAAAACCATCACATCATAACTTTGACCAAAGACTTGTCGGCTATAACCTGTTAACTCAAGTAAGGTGATAGTACTGGCAAGTGAGGTACTTTTGAATATTAAGACTACTTCGTTTGAATACGATGAAAGCGCACGCTTAAATGCGTAAGGTAATATCACTCTTGCTGTTTGTACTGGTGACATTCCTAGCGCTTGGCAAGATTGCCATTGTCCTGACGGAATAGCTCTTACAGCACCATAGAAAAGTAAGGTTGAATAAGCCGCACTATTTAATGCTAATGTGACCATTGCACAAAACCATGGTGTTGATAATAACTCCCAAATCAACGGGAAGTTTTTCAACGCAGGAAATTGCCCAGGACCATAATAGATTAAGAAGAACTGCACCAATAATGGCGTACCAGTAAATAAGGTAATATAAGCTTTTACAATCGGGGTAATGATGGGAGTTTTTAATGCCAAGATAAAGGTCATTAATACCGATAAAGTAAATGCTACCAATAAAGCCACAAAAGTTAATGAAAGGCTTGTTGGTAATCCCGGTAAAATATCAACAATATAATCCCACATTATGAGGCACTCCGTTCAAATCGAGTCGTTCTCATTTCTAGCCATTTCAGGATATATTGACTGATTAATGTAATTGCTAAATAAATCAGAGCAACAATGCTATACCAAGTAAAAGGCTCTTGAGTTCTATTGGCGATACTTTGTGTTTGTAGCATTAAATCATTGACGCTGATTAATGAGACTAACGCGGTGTCTTTTAATAGAACTAACCACTGATTACCTAAACCTGGTAAAGCATGACGCCACATTTGAGGCATAATAAAACGTAAGAAAATAGTAATACGCCCCATGCCTAATGCTTGACCCGCTTCCCATTGTCCTGTTGGTACAGCTTTTAATGCGCCACGTAAAGTTTGTGAAGCATAAGAAGCATAAAGAAGTGAAAGGGCGATAACACCGCAATAGAAAGGTAAAGATTCAGTATCACCAAAATCAATTTGCAAGGTGAATGAACCTAATTCAATACCATCCATTAGCATCATGACACCTTGCAAGGTACCATAATAGACAAAAAGAACCACCAGCATTTCTGGTAGTCCTCTAATTAGTGTTACCCAGCATGTTCCTAAGAAAGCAAAGGCTTTCCATCTCGCGGATTCCCAAGCTGTAAACAGCATGGCAAGAACTAATCCGATAATAAGAGCAGAAATAGCAAGTGAGACCGTTGTGACGGCCGCACCTGCTAGAGTTGTTATTTCATTCATCTATTAAGCTATTGTTGTTATTGAAATATCGTTATTCAAACCATTTTTTATAAATGACATCATAGGTGCCATCAGCTTTTACTTCAGCTAATGCTTTATTTAATTTATCTTGTAAATCAGCATTGCCTTTTCTTACTGCGATTGCAAGACCAGTACCAAAATAGTTAGGATCTGCAACTTTGTCACCTACAATACCTAATTCAGGATTCTTTTTCAGCCATTCATTAACAACAGCTGTGTCACCAAAGATAGCTTCGATACGACCATTTTTCAGATCTAATACTGCATTTTGGTAACTGTCATAAGGAACCGTTTTCATCTCTTTGTGTTGTTCATTGATGAATTTCTGATGGGTTGTCCCATTCTGCACACCAATTTGCTTGCCTTTTAGGCTTGCAACATCAGAGATTTTACCTGTTACTGTGATAAATACTGCTGAGTTATCATAGTAAGAATCAGTGAAATCAACTTGTTTTTGACGCTCTGGCGTAATATCAATGCCTGCCATTAATGCTTCAAAACGACGGAATTTCAGACTAGGAATTAAACTATCAAATGACTGATTGGTAAAGGTACAATCAGCATTAATTTTTGCACACATTGCATTCGCTAAATCAACGTCAAATCCCACAATTTGATTATTCGCATCAATCATTTCAAATGGAGGATACGTTGCTTCCGTTGCAAAACGAATTGTCTCTTTCTCAGCCGCAGTTGCAGAAAGTGTAATACTGGTCAGAAGTGCTGCAAATAATATTTTTTTCATTGTCTGATCCTGATTTAGTGTGACAAGTAATTAGCAAAAGCTTCCGTTTGTGGAGCAGTGAAACGATAGTTATCACCTTGCTCTATAATACGGCCGTTTTCCATATATACAACTTTGCTCGCGGCTTTGCGTGCGATTTCAACTTCGTGGGTCACAATCACTTGTGTAATACCCGTTTCAGAAAGCTCTTTAATTATATCAACAACTTGAGCGGTAATTTCAGGATCTAATGCTGCCGTTGGCTCATCAAATAAGAGAACTTGAGGCTCCATCATTAATGCTCTAGCAATAGCAACACGCTGTTGCTGTCCCCCTGATAAATGCAGTGGGAAGCGTTCTGCGTATTCACTTAAACGTAAACGTTCAAGTAATTTCATTGCTTTTTCTTTGGCCTGTGGTTTTGATAAACCTAATACACGACAAGGTGCCTCAATTAAATTATCAAGAACCGTTAAATGTGGCCATAAATTGTATTGTTGAAATACCATGCCCACATTTTGGCGTAATGAACGAATTGCCTTTGCGTTGGGTTGTTGGCTAAAGTCAAAATGTAGACCCGCAATTTCTAATTCGCCTGAACGTGGCATTTCTAATAAATTAAGAACTCTCATTAGTGAGCTCTTACCTGCACCACTTGGTCCTAATAGAACCATTGTTTCACCAGCAGAGCATTCTAGATTAATATCATAGAGTGCTTGGTGCGAACCGTAGAAACAATTTATGTTTTTTAATTGAATACTCATGCGTTTTTTCTGAATAGTCATTAACTGGTTCAAATAATAAAACGGTAAGAATAATTATGCAACTAAAACTGCATAATAAAGTGGTTTTTTTACGTAAAAATGGGTAATTCGGCTATTTTTTTTCACTGTTAGGTGAATTTTTATCCAGTTTGTAAGCGTTAGTACTTATTGTTTTAGCCATACCTTTGAAAATAAATAAGTGTGCTGGCATCATGGCAAACCAATAAAGTAATCCACTAAATCCTGCGGGATGCCACCAAGCACGAACATCTATTGAACGAAGATTACCACTGTCGTGGATCGTAAAAGAGAGTCTGCCTAAACCGGGTGCTTTCATTCCAAATAACAGTGTGAGCTGTTTTTCAGGCTCAAGTTTGATCACTCGCCAGCCGTCAATCATATCGCCAAGCTCTAATGTTTCTCTTGATGGGCGCCCATAAGTGACTTTATTTCCAGCGATATCATCCATAATGGCGCGTGTTTTCCATAGCGCATTACCATAGAAATAGCCTTGTTCTCCGCCAATTTGTTGCACTGTATGCCAAAGGGATGCCGCGCTTGCAGGTGTGGATACTGTGCAGCCTGCATTTTTAGGGTAATAACCATAACCGGGTTTCCAGCGACTACGGACTGCCGAAGAGTAACCCCAATCTTGGTTATCTAAAGCTGCTTCTTCATCAGCGAGTGTTTCTTTTACCGCATCATCAAATTTAATTAGAGATTGAGGAATAAGTTTACGTAATGGCGCATCGTTGGCAGGGAGATCATATTTAAGCCCTTGGATCAGTTCTTTGGCAATAGAGGTGGGCACAGACGTTATCATACTGATAAATCCTGCCGAAATTAAACTAGCTGGCATCGGAATGGGGATTAGCATCCGCTTTTTACCTGAAATTTTAATGAAGCGCTCAAAAAGGGTTTGATAGCTGATGTATTCAGGGCCACCAGCATCAAAAATTCGGTGCTGATGTGTAGGGTGATGAATAATTTCCGTTAAATAGTGAATTAAGTTTTTTAAGGCAATAGGGGAGGATTTTGAACGAACCCAGCGAGGTGGCGTAAGAATAGGAAGGTTATAAACCATATCACGCATAATTTCAAAGGCAGCAGAACCCGGTCCTACAATCATTGAGGTACGGATTTCTGTTACAGGAATAGTGCTGGTTCTTAAAACTTCACCTGTAAGTTTTCGTGCAATAAGATGAGGTGAATATTGCTGATCTTCATGTTGTAAGGCACTTAGAAAGATAATTTGTTGAACGTTTGAGCCTTCAAGTGCTTCAACAACATTTATGGCAGCTTGACGCTCTAGTTCAACTAGATTATGCGCATCTCCCATACTATGAACAAGATAATAGACAATATCGGTATCTTGCATCACCTTTTTAAGTGTTTCAGGATTGTGGAGATCGACAAAAATACAGCGTGTATTTTCCCAACCTTGAGACATCATCCAGTCAATTCTACGGGCACCTGCCGTGACTTGATGACCTTGTTTTATCAGAGCTGGAATAAGATTTTGACCAATATGTCCACTGGCACCAAGTACTAATACACGTTGTTGATTCATTGTTAATCCATTGTAAAAAGAGAACGTTATCGTTCTATTGTTACTGATTTTTCTATGAAGTAAAGAACGCCATCAAGATTGGTGTGATTAAACTTAACACGAATCCATGCACAATAGCTGCGGGAACGATGGCAACACCACCACTGCGTTGTAAAACAGGTAAGGTGAAGTCCATTGATGTTGAACCACAAATCCCTAATGCTGTATTTCTATAACGATTAACAATAATAGGAATAAGCATGATTGCCGCTAATTCTCGCATTAAGTCATTAAAGAAAGCGGTACTCCCGATAACGGGACCAAATGCATCTGTTAAGACAATGCCTGATAAAGAATACCAGCCATAACCTGATGCTATTGCTAATCCCATTTTCAAAGGTAATCCCAGTAAATAAGCGGCTAAAGCTCCACCTGCAAGGGCGCTAACGCCCATTACTACCGCGACTGTTGTACCTCGACGGTTAATTAAAATTTGTTTTGGGCTCATTCCGCTATTACGCAATTGTAACCCTACTAACCAAAGTAAGAAGATAAGCGCGCCTTGGCTGGCATGAGAGGCGTAATGAAAAATTGACCAGCCAGTTAATCCCACAAAAAAACCCACAACGACAACACCGCATAGTTGCAGTGATTCGAGCACCATTTTGATGCGTGATGGAGGCTTGGATTGCTTATGAGCAGGCACATGCCAAGGATCTTTTTTATCGAGTAACCATAAGAACACTAAGTTTGCGCCAAAGGTACATAAAAAGAAAACACTGGCATAAGCAAGAATGGAGACTAAGTTTTCACCAATATTATCTAGCATGGCTAAACTAACGCCCATTAGAAATAGGATAACGTAAACCATCGCGCTAAGTAGGCGGTTTGCTAGATGAAGCAATGGGCGATTGTTTAACTTAATCAAATATCCTACAAAAAGTGGAAGTAGGATAATCAATAACCCTGACAGCATTTCTATTCCTTACTGAGTGTGCTCAAATTATAAAATAAACTAATAACGTGAATTGGATTATAACATTTACTTATGATGTTGTGGATACAGAAATTAAGATAAGTCTAAAATATTTATTAAGGGTAATGAGCCTACCACGTTTAGGTGTAAGAGGCTTTAATTGTTTGAAATGCGAACGATTTGGGTATATATCGAATAGTTGAGTAAATTTTATTACGGCGCGCTTTAACTGTGATATTAATGAAAACATCCATTAAGTGAAATTATTAGCTGATTAAGCATAAAATTAAGATAGAAAGCATAAAATAAAACCAGAGCTTAGTCATAACTTGCGAGGGAATTTATGTATTTAGAAAGAGTGGAAATAGTTGGATTCCGTGGACTTAATCGTCTCTCATTACCTCTTGATATGAATACAGTCTTAGTGGGTGAAAATGCGTGGGGTAAAAGCTCATTACTTGATGCATTAACACTCAGTTTAGGTATTGAAACCTATCAATATGCATTTACACCTGAAGATTTCCATCGTTTGCCGAATGAACCTGAAGAAAATGGCAAAAAAAGCCTACAAATTATTTTAACGTTTACCGAATCTCGCCCAGGACGTCATCGTTCTTATCGTTTCCATAAAATAGCGCCTGTATGGGTTGAAAATGGTGACGATCTTAAACATATCTATTACCGTATCAGTGCTGAACTCGATGAGCAGAAAAATGTAAAAACATTCCGCTATTTTCTTGATAAAGAAGGAAAGCAAATTCGCTTACCTAATGGACAAACTCAAGAAATCATTGCAGAGATTGTTAGGCTTTATCCTGTCCTCCGCTTACAAGATGCGCGTTTTGTACGTGATCTTGCCTCTGACGTTATCGATTCTCACAACAGCCCTCATCGAGAAGCGTTTAATAACAAAATGAGCGAGTTAACCAAAGCGTTAGTCAAAAATCCTGACGAGTTATCAGATGAGGATTTACGTGAAGGCCTTGATGCAATGCAACAACTGTTAGGGCACTATTTTGCAGATCACGGTTCGTTGCTGTTCAAATCTCACTCTCGCCATAGCAAAGTCAACGAGCCTCATATACGCGGCTGGCATGCGTTAGAAAATATCAATAAAGTGTTGGCAAAACCCAATCAGAGAAGTATTCGATTAATTATCTTGGGGATGTTTTCTTCTATTTTACAGTCTCGTGGTAGTGTTGCGCTGGATCCGTATGCAAGACCTATCGTGATTGTTGAAAACCCAGAAACGCGTTTACATCCTATTATGCTTTCGGTGGCTTGGGGGTTACTCAATCTTTTCTCATTACAACGGATCACAACCACAAACTCAGGTGAACTGCTTTCACTAGCACCGTTGCAGAGCGTTTGCCGTTTAGTGCGTGATACCGATAAAGTTGCTGCTTACCGTGTTGGAGGTCAGCAACTACATTCTGATGAAGAGCGGCGTATCTCATTTCATATTCGTTATAACCGACCTTCTGCGTTATTTGCGCGTTGTTGGTTATTGGTAGAAGGTGAAACAGAGATTTGGTTAATGAACGAATTGGCAAGGCAATGTAATTATTTCTTTGAAGCGGAAGGAATAAAAGTCATTGAGTTTGCTCAATGTGGGCTTAAGCCATTATTAAAGTACGCAACTTATATGGGGATAGAATGGCATACCTTAGTGGATGGTGATGAAGCGGGTAAGAAATATGCTGCTACCGTTAAGGATTTTGCGTTAAAAAGCAATGATGCAGAGCGTGATAGATTAACGAAGCTTCCTGCGTTAGATATGGAACACTTTTTATACAAAGAAGGCTTTCGCAATGTATATCATGATGTCGCAGGTGTGCCAGATAATGAAAAATGGCCAACTCGACGCGTGATCATTAAAGCAATTCAACGTTCATCCAAGCCTGATCTCGCACTAATGGTGGCTAACAATGCGGCTCAACGTGGAGTAGACTCCATCCCTTCAATACTGAAAAGTATGTTTTCTCGTGTTGCATGGCTTGCCCGAGGCAAAGCGAATTAATTAAGTTCGCCAATAAGTGAATTATTGCGTAATTACTGATCTTAATATTGAGTTGTGGCATTAAGTTGCAACTCAATCTCACGGCTTTTATTTAGTCTTATTGTATTAGAAGGATATTTTATGGCTTTTTTATCTTTAAAAAAGCAAGGGAAAGTGATCACCCTTATTTTGATTATTGTGGCAATTGCGATGTATTTTTTCTGGCCGAGAGAAAATACACCCACCTATCAAACTCAAACAATTACACGCGGTGATCTGGCAAAAGAAGTGACCGCAACAGGTAAGCTTGATGCTGTGCGTAAAGTTGATGTCGGTGCGCAGGTTAGTGGTCAGCTACAAACTTTATATGTAAAAGAAGGGGATGTTGTTAAAAAACTGCCTACATTTCGCGATATCCCCCATCTGACTAGAAACATAGAAAGATCTATACTCTAAATTAACCGGATAGTGGTCGTACGCCTTTTGGAGACATAAATCCCGTCAAAAAACCTGACCCAGGGAAATCTGCGGACCCGATGTTGGTGGCATAGACCCCGTTTAGGAAAGTGATTAATCCGAGTTCCCCATCCGGTATTCACAATTGAGCCGAGGTTACTATGTCAAAATTAAAACCAAAATCCCAATCACTTCCTGTCATCAATCCTAATGCTGCGGGTATAGATATAGGTGGCCGTTTTCATGTTGTCGCCGTTCCTCCTGATCGCAGTGACAAATCCGTTCAAACGTTTAAAGCTTTTACTGGCGATATCCATAACATGGCACGTTGGTTAACTAAATGTAGAATAACGACCGTCGCTATGGAGTCGACCGGCGTATACTGGGTACCTGTGTATGAAATTTTGGAAGAACATGGTTTTGAGGTTGTCCTTTCCAACGCACGTGATACCCGAGCAGTACCAGGTAGGAAAACTGATGTGGGAGATGCACAATGGATCCAGCGGCTTCATGCATGTGGTTTGCTAAAAGCCAGTTTTAGACCCGATGCTACAATAGCTGAACTTCGGACATATATGCGAGTCAGAGAACGTATGTTGGATTATGCAGCAGCACATATTCAACATATGCAAAAAGCACTCACATTCATGAACGTTCAATTGCATATAGTCGTTTCTGATATCACAGGTGTAACGGGGATGAAGATTGTAAGAGCCATCGTTGCGGGCGAGCACGACCCAGCTATATTAGCAAAATTCAGAGATCCACGTTGTAAAGCGGATGAACAAACAATTTGTGCGGCCCTAAAAGGTAACTATCAGCCAGAACATCTATTTGCTCTACGTCAAGCTATTATTTTGTATGATGTGTACCAGCGACAAGTAAATGAATGTGATGTACAAATTGAAGCTGTACTCGATAGGCTTTGCATAAATTCGAGCGAACCCGATGAGCCTATCCCCAAACCAAAGCACAGAGCAAAGCAGGCAAACGCAATGACATTTGATGTGCGAGAAAAGCTTTATCGTTTAATAGGGGCTGATCTCACGCAAATTCACGGCATAGGCCCTTTTCTTGCGTTACGACTGATATCTGAGTGTGGTACAGATATGAATAAATGGCCGACTGAAAAGCATTTTACATCGTGGTTAACATTATGCCCAGGCTCAAAAATTAGTGGTGGTAAAGTCATGTCTTCTCACTCCCGAAAGAGTAATAATCGAGTTGTCGCTCATCTCAGGCTAGCAGCAACGACCGTTGGTCGTTCAGATACAGCCCTTGGTGCATTTTATCGAAGGCTCTCATCTAGGATTGGTAAAGCAAAAGCGGTAACTGCCACTGCAAGAAAGATAGCTATACTGTTTTACAATGCAATGAAATATGGCACAAAGTATAAAGATCCTGGCGCTGAATATTACGAAGAGCGGTACAAAGAAAGGGTACTAAAAAATCTCAAACGCCAAGCCGAGAGAATGGGTATGACTTTACAGGCAAAAGAAGAATGTGTTTCTTAGGAAGGTGATTTATTGGCGATTATTGATCCTAAAAAAGCGCAAAATGACGTCATTGAATCTCAAGAAACAAACAATGAATTAAAAGCCAACCTTCAACAAGCACAGGCTGAATTGCGCTTGGCACAATTGACATATCAACGACAATTAAAGTTGATTGCTACCCATGTGATTGCACAAGAAGAGCTTGATCGCACTAAAACCGATGTTGAAGTGAAAAAAGCACGCATCATCACTTATGAAGCGCAAATTAAAAAGAACCAAGCGACTTTAGATACAGCAAAAACAAATCTGCAATATACGCGTATTACGGCACCTATGGATGGTGTTGTCACGTTTATTAAAACCCTTGAAGGTCAAACGGTGATTGCAGCGCAAGAAGCGCCGACTATTTTAACTTTAGCTGACTTAGACACAATGCTAGTAAAAGCAGAAGTATCAGAGGCAGATGTTATCTATTTAAAACCTGATCTCAGCGCCTCTTTTACCGTTCTAGGTGCGCCAGATAAAGCCTTTAGCGGTAAGTTAAAAGATATTTTACCCACACCTGAAAAAATTAATGATGCCATTTTTTACTATGCACGTTTCGAAGTGCCTAATGACCAACACTTATTACGTTTACAAATGACGGCACAAGTTAAAATTCTTATTGAAAATAAGAAAGATGTGCTTCTCGTCCCGCTTTCTGTGTTAGGTGATGATGCTGGAATTAATGAATATTATGTTGATGTATTGGTTAATGGTCAGCCAGAAAGA
Organism: Proteus sp. PR00208; assembly: GCF_016238545.1. Lineage (NCBI taxonomy): Bacteria > Pseudomonadati > Pseudomonadota > Gammaproteobacteria > Enterobacterales > Morganellaceae > Proteus > Proteus sp. PR00208. The sequence continues at coordinate 72,321 of NZ_JAEHQE010000001.1, forward strand.
CGCACAGTAAAAATAGGAATGCGTACTGATGTTTATGCAGAAGTTCTCAGCGGATTGAAAGAAAACGATGAGGTTATTCTGGGTGAAACTTCAGGAGAAGCATGATGCCTGCATTATTAGAGCTCAATGAGGTTAGCCGTTTATATACTAATGGTGAAGAAGAAAACGTTGTTCTCAATAAAATTTCATTAACGATTAATGCCGGAGAAATGGTGGCGATTATTGGCGCTTCTGGCTCCGGTAAATCGACTTTAATGAATATTTTAGGTTGCTTAGATAAACCAAGTAGCGGTGAATACAAAGTTGCAGGTCAAAGTGTTGCGAAAATGGAAGGCGATCAACTTGCTGCATTACGCCGTGAGCATTTTGGTTTTATCTTCCAACGCTACCATTTAATGTCGCATTTAAATGCAGAACAGAATGTTGAAATTCCTGCAATTTATGCAGATAAAAATGCCACTCAAAGAAAAGAAAGGGCTCGTGAATTATTAACGCGCTTAGGATTAGGTGATCGCGTTGATTATCGCCCTAATCAACTCTCTGGCGGTCAGCAACAGCGTGTAAGTATCGCTAGAGCATTAATGAATGGTGGGGAAGTCATTCTTGCTGATGAGCCAACAGGAGCATTGGATAGCCATTCTGGTAAAGAGGTGATGTCCATTCTTAAGCAATTAAATGAACAAGGGCATACGGTTATTATCGTAACCCATGATCCGTTAATTGCGGCACAGGCTGAGCGAATTATAGAAATAAAAGATGGTAAGATTATTAATGATAATTACCATCAAATAACAGCAAATAAAGTTAAAAAAGAGACAACCTCTGTTTTAGCTTCTTCTTATTTAGGGCAAATATTTGGGCGTTTCACACAAGCATTAGATATGGCTTGGCGTGCAATGGTTGTGAATAAAGTACGCACTTTGCTAACGATGCTCGGCATTATTATTGGTATCGCCTCTGTCGTCACTATTATTGTGATTGGCGATGCAGCTAAAAGCATGGTGCTGGCAGATATAAAAGCTATTGGCTCTAATACTATTGATATCTATCCTGGGAAAGATTTCGGCAGTGATTCGCCTGAAGATAGGCAATCATTAACTATCCAAGATGTCTACGCACTTAAGCAACAATCTTACATACAAGCGGTGACACCACAGGTGCAATTTAGTACGCGATTACGTCGTGGAAATCAAGACTCACCTGCCACTGTTGCGGGTGTCAGTGATGATTATTTTTCTGTCTATGCCATGAAATTCGCTCAAGGACATTCATTTACACCTGATATGATCCAACGGCAAGCTCAAGTTGTAGTGATTGATCAAAATACATTACGCCGATTTTTTCCTACTAAAAAAGAGGTGATTGGTGAGCAAATTATTATCCGTAATATTCCCTCTACGATTATAGGGGTGGTTGCTGAACAAAAATCGAATTTTGGTGATAATAAGTCATTACGAGTATGGGTACCTTACAGCACATTAAATAGCCGAATTTTAAATCGGGCTTACCTTGATAACATCACAGTAAGGGCGAAAGAGGGCTATGATGCGAGTGTGGCAGAGCAGCAAATACTTCGCCTATTAACGATTAGACATGGTAAGAAAGATATTTTCACCTATAACATCGACAACTTGTTGAAAGCCGCTGAAAAAACCACACAGACAATGCAACTGTTTCTGACATTAGTTGCTGTTATTTCGTTGGTGGTTGGTGGGATTGGTGTAATGAATATTATGTTGGTTTCCGTAACTGAAAGAACTCGAGAAATAGGGATTAGAATGGCGGTTGGTGCCAGAGCGAGTGATGTGATGCAACAATTCCTGATCGAATCAGTTTTAGTTTGTTTAGTGGGTGGATTATTAGGGATTGGTCTTTCATTTGGTATCGCAATGATTGCCAGTGTGATGTTGCCTGATTGGCATTTTGTTTTCCAGCCTATTGCCTTAGTCAGTGCGTTTATCTGTTCAACTGCTATTGGAATTATTTTCGGATTTTTACCTGCAAGAAGTGCAGCAAAAATGAATCCAATAGATGCTCTCGCGAGAGAATAACGCAAGCCATAAGATAAAAGCCCTTAATAGAAAGGGCTTTTATTTGAATGAATTAGGCATTCTTTTAAATTAAAAGTATCGAACTGCATTGTGTAAAAGGTATTTTTATTGGGTTTATCTATACTGTCAATTATCCTCTATTCAATAATAGGAATGATAAGGTCGGCATGATCACCTTTAGGTCCTTTTATCGTGCTATAATTAACTTTCTGTCCCGCTTTAAGTGTGCGGTAGCCTTCCATTCTAATTGTTGAATAGTGGGCAAAAATATCTTCGCCACCATTTGCCGGGGTAATAAAACCAAAACCCTTAGCATTATTGAACCACTTTACTGTACCTGTCTCCATACTTAGCTTCTCTCATATACTTGTATTTATTTGTTTAACATCACTTTCAGTATATTTACTGAGCTGTTCATAAAACATACTCTATTTTATTGTTTAAGTCGTCAAGAGGTGAAGGGGATAGAAAGTGTTTCAATGAGGCGAAATTTTGATGTAGCTAACGCTTTGTTATTTTTTGGATGTAAAAAGAGGGAATAAAAAAGCGTTGATAGGCAGACTTTCCTGTGAGATGGTAAACTAAATGTCATAATTGAAAGTGACGTTTAACAAAACTATGAGTAATGCAAAACAATGGGTCAGTTTGATTTTTTAACAGAAACCACGTTAAGGGATGATGTTCATCAGCTAAATGAGCCACCAGCAATGTATAAGGTGATCTTGAATAATGATGATTACACCCCCATGGATTTTGTTGTAGAAGTGCTTACGATGTATTTTTTCCTTAGCGAGGAAAAAGCAACGCAAATTATGTTGGACGTTCATCATAAAGGAAAAGGAGTTTGTGGGGTTTATAGTGCGGATATTGCCGAAACAAAAGTGGCTCAAGTTAATCTGTATGCAAGAGAAAACGAATACCCACTTTTGTGCACTCTTGAACAGGCATAATCCGGTTAGTTTTTTAAGGAGGAGGTGCTTATGCTTAATCACGAATTAGAGCTGAGTCTTAATGTTGCATTCGCGAAAGCCCGTGATAACAGACACGAATTTATGACTGTAGAGCACCTGTTGTTGGCGCTATTAAGTAATAAATCGGCACGCGAAGCATTGGAAGCTTGTAAAGTCGATCTAGTAGTCTTACGCGAAGAACTTGAAGTCTTTATTCGTAAAACGACCCCAATTCTGCCTGAAAATGTGGACAGAGAAACACAGCCAACGCTGAGTTTTCAGCGTGTATTACAGCGCGCTGTTTTTCATGTTCAATCATCAGGCAAAAATGAAGTCTCTGGCGCTAATGTGCTGGTGGCTATTTTTAGTGAACAAGAGTCTCACGCAGCTTACTTATTACGTAAACACGACGTTAGTCGCCTTGATGTCGTTAACTTTATTTCTCATGGCATTTCAAAAGAAGATCAACAAAACGAAGATCTTTCTGACATGAATGATATGAACGCACAATCTCAACAAGAGATGCCTCAAGGTGACGATCATATGGATAATTTTACCACTAACCTTAATCAGTTAGCGCGCCAAGGTAAAATTGATCCTCTAATTGGGCGCCAAGCTGAATTAGAAAGAACAATCCAAGTGTTATGCCGCCGTCGCAAGAATAACCCATTATTAGTGGGCGAATCGGGTGTCGGTAAAACAGCTATCGCAGAAGGGCTTGCATGGCGTATTGAGCAAGATGATGTACCTGATGTGATGAAAGGTTACACGATTTACTCACTCGATATTGGTTCGCTATTAGCGGGAACAAAATATCGTGGCGATTTCGAAAAACGGTTTAAAGCATTACTGAAAACCCTAGAAAAAGATGAAAAAAGCATCTTATTCATTGATGAGATCCACACCATTATTGGTGCAGGAGCAGCATCGGGGGGACAAGTTGATGCGGCAAATTTAATTAAGCCTTTACTGTCAGGTGGTCGAATTCGCGTTATAGGCTCTACGACTTATCAGGAATTTAGCAATATCTTTGAAAAAGACAGAGCACTTGCTCGTCGTTTCCAAAAAATTGATGTGACTGAGCCATCTCCAGATGAGACGGTTTTGATCATTAAAGGATTGCGCCAGAAATACGAAGCGCACCATGATGTACGTTATACCAATAAAGCGATTCAGGCCGCGGTGGACTTATCGGTTAAATACATCACCGATAGACATCTACCTGATAAAGCTATTGATGTTATCGACGAAGCAGGTGCAAAAACACGTTTAGTTGCACCAAGTAAACGTAAGAAAACCATTAATGTCTCTGATATTGAGTCGGTCGTGGCTAAAATTGCACGAATTCCTGAAAAAACAGTTTCTAGCAGTGATAAATCAATGCTGAAAAATCTCGATAACCAATTAAAAATGTTGGTATTCGGTCAGGATCAAGCAATCCATGCTTTATCTGAATCGATTAAGATGAGCCGTGCAGGATTAAGCCAAGATAATAAACCCGTGGGGTCGTTCTTATTTGCTGGCCCTACGGGGGTAGGTAAAACGGAAGTCACTGTACAGTTAGCAAACGCATTAAATGTAAAACTGTTACGTTTTGATATGTCGGAATATATGGAAAGACATACGGTCAGTCGTTTAATTGGTGCTCCTCCTGGTTATGTTGGTTTTGATCAAGGTGGATTATTAACAGACGCTGTCATTAAAAACCCATATTCTGTTGTGTTACTTGATGAAATTGAGAAAGCACACCCTGATGTATTCAATATCCTGTTACAGGTAATGGATAACGGTACATTAACTGATAACAATGGACGTAAAGCAGATTTTCGTAATGTTATTTTAGTGATGACAACCAATGCGGGTGTACGTGAAACTCAACGTAAATCGATTGGGTTTACAGAGCAAGATAACAGTACTGATGCGATGGTTGAAATCAAAAAAGCCTTCTCACCAGAGTTCCGTAACCGTTTAGATAGTATTATTTGGTTTAATGCATTATCACCAGAAATTATCTCTATGGTGGTGGATAAATTTATTGTCGAACTGCAAGTGCAGTTAGATGATAAAGGGGTATCTCTAGAAGTTAGCCAAGAAGCACGTCAATGGTTATGTGATAAAGGTTATGACAGAGCGATGGGCGCAAGGCCAATGGCGCGTGTTATTCAAGAAAACTTGAAAAAACCATTAGCTAACGAGATTTTATTTGGTTCTCTTGTTAATGGTGGTTCAGTTTCTGTAACACTAGATAAGCTGGCAAGCAAATTGAATTATGAGTTTGTTAGCCAAGAAAAACTAGCCAAGAATGAAGATACCGTTATCTAAGGATAGCGGTTAATCTCAACTATAAAAGCATACACCACAGGTGAGCATCAATAAATGCCTTGCCTGTGGTGTTTTTTTCACCCGTTATATGACAATAGCGGGAGAGAACAGATTGGGATCAACGGCTACGGAAGATGATACGGCCTTTGCTCAGGTCATATGGGGTCAGCTCAACGGTAACCTTGTCGCCTGTCAGGATACGAATATAGTTTTTACGCATTTTTCCTGAGATATGAGCGGTAACGACGTGTCCGTTTTCTAATTCAACGCGGAACATCGTGTTTGGCAGAGTATCCAGTACAGTGCCTTGCATTTCAATGTTGTCTTCTTTGGCCATCTAATCCTCTAAGTTTTAATAACCATATTTTTTAAACGGCAAGATAATGCCGAAAATATTGTCCTATGTAAAGGAATGTTATTGGATAGCAATGGTGTTCACCTTGCTATTGCACTTAACATCCTTACCGCAACTTGCGTTTTACTTTGCTAAAGTAAAAGTAATAACAGAAGTCGTAATTCTTTATTTTGTGGTATTTGTAGCAATAAAATAACAGCACCCAAACCACATAATGGGTGTGTAAGATAAAATTTTTGTATAAACCTTTTTTGCATAAATAACAGAATGGCATTCTCGATTCTGTCTTAAATAAGAAGGGCTTTACAAAAACAAGCAGTGATTATAATTCCAACGATTGCTGATACCAACACTTTTTATCAATAATCACTTTTTTCCAACGAGATAACGCAACTAAATAATGTTCACGAGAGATCTCAGTGGCACCTAACGAGGCAGTATGAGAGTTTAGCACCTGACAATCAAATAGTTGACCCCCATAACGAAGAAAATGGTTATAAAAAGCAATAAAGGCACATTTAGAGGCGTTATCTCTACGGCTAAACATAGATTCGCCACAAAAAACGGCACCCATGTTTACACCATATAATCCTCCAACGAGTTCATCACCTTCCCAAACCTCAACAGAGTGAGCTTCACCTTGTTGATGAAGCCCTTCATAACCTGTTTTTATATCAGGGCCTATCCACGTACCTTCTTCACGTACAGAACAAGCCTCAATAACTGAAGCAAAGGCATGATTTAACGTGATTTTATAAGGCTGGTGCCGAATAAATTTACGTAAACTGCGCCCAATATGCAAATCACCAGCTGGTAAAACGGCCCTTGGATCAGGTGACCACCAAAGTGGTTCTTCATAAGGAAAGTACCAAGGGAAAATACCCGATTGATACGCAACACGTAATCGTGAAAGGGAGATTTCTCCCCCTATCGCTAATAAACCATTAGGCTCTTTTAAAGCTAAGTGAGGCTCTGGAAAATCTAAATCATTATCATCCAATTGAAACAACGGCATATTATGCCTCGTGCGTTGGTGTTAATAGAGCCTGTCTTTGATGAAATTTAGCATAATGTCCTTGTTGTTGTAACAATGAAGCATGAGTGCCTGTTTCAACGATTTTTCCGCCATCCATAACGCAGATTTTATCCATTTTATCTAAACCGTGAAGTCTGTGTGTGATCATTAATACAGCTTTACCTTGGCAATGCTGATGCAAGAGTGCAAGGATTTGCTGTTCTGTATCGGCATCAAGGCCTTCTGTTGGCTCATCAAGCAATACAAGAGGTGCATTATGGAGTAGGGCTCTTGCAAGTCCTAAACGTCGCTGTTCGCCACCAGAGAGCTGTCTACCACCATCACCCATCCATGCATTTAAGCCTTCCTCATTTTCAAGTAGTTGCCCAAGACCAACTTGCTGAAGAACATGTTTAATCTCTTCATCTGTTGCATCTTCTTTAGCCATTGTTAAGTTTTCTCTTAATGTATGACTAAAAACATGAACACGTTGAGGAACAACTGACATCATTGAACGTAATGTCGCTTCATCATAATCAGCAATAGGCAGATTATTTAAACTGATAGTGCCGTGAGTCGGATCAAAAGCTCGATTGATCAACTGCAATAGCGTCGATTTACCACACCCTGTTTTTCCTAGTAATGCAATGTGTTGTCCAGCTTCAATCGTTAAATCAACATGATTGATCACTTGCATTGGTTGGGCTGGATAAGTAAAGCAAATATTGTGCATTGTAAGTGTGGCGCGATTATTTTTTTCTCCCCCTTTTTCAGGGAAAGTGACATCGGGTTTTTGCTCAATTAAATGAGAAATTCGTGTTGCTGATGTCATCACTTGACCTAAATGCTGGAAAGCGACAGTAACAGGCGCTAAAGATTCAAATGCTGCCAATGCACAGAACGTAAATAAGGCAATTAACGCTTCTGGCATAAAGCTATTGTCGATACCATCAGCCGCCAGCCATAAAATTAATGTTGCTGTTAGGCCTGATGCGAGGATCATCAATGATTGCGATAAACCAGTTAAGTTTGCTTGTTGTGCTTGTCTATGTAGCCATTTAGCTTCAAGTTGCGCCAGATTTTGTCTAAAACGAGGTAATGCGCCAAAAACAGTTAGCTCGGCTTGTCCTTGCAACATGCTAGTTAATACTGTGCGGTATTGACTTCGTAAATCGGTGAGATCACGACCAATAGGTTTACCCGCGTAGTAGAATACGAAAGGCAAAACAATCAGCAAGGTAAGCATAATGCCACCTAGCGTATTGGCTAAACGTGCATCGATTAAACCAAGGCCAAACATAATTGTCATAATGACAACAAAAGCGGCAATGATAGGGGAAATAACGCGAATATAAAGATGATCGAGCGTTTCAACATCAGCAACTAAGCGGTTTAGTAACTCACCTTGACGAAAACGTGCAATTCCACCTGGCGAAAGAGGGAGGATCTTTTTAAAGGTGAATACACGTAGGTGCGATAATACGCGAAACGTTGCGTCATGGCTGACAAGCCTTTCAAAATAACGACCCGCAGTACGAAAAATTGCAGCACCTCGAACACCCGCTGCGGGTAGCATATAGTTAAAGCTATAAATACCCGCAAAACCCGCAAGAGAAGTACCTGCTAAAAACCAGCCCGATAGTGTTAAAAGGCCAATACTCGCCAGTAACGTCAGAATTGCAAGGATAATCCCCAGCAATAACATAAACCAGTGACGTCGATAGAGCGCAAGAAAAGGAAGCAATACTCTCATGATTAAAGTTCCTCTTTACGATGAGCAAGAAGGCGAGCAAAAGTGCCGTTCTGTTGGCTTAATGATGCATAAGTGCCAGTTTCAATAATCTGACCTTTTTCCATCACCCAAATTTGGTCGTAACCCAATGTTTCTTCAAGTAGATGGGTAATAAGCAAGGTTGTTTGATTTAATGAAGCGTTATTAAGCGCATGCATGACACGTTGTTCACTATGAGAATCAAGGCTTGCTGCGGGTTCATCTAATAACAAAAATTGACAAGGCGACAATAAAGCACGAGCAACAGCAATACGCTGAGCCTGACCAACAGAAAGGCGTGCAGCACTATCGCCAATAATCGTATTTAAGCCGTCAGGTAACTCATTAATAAAATCGCTGACATACGCTTTTTCAATGGCAAGATTGATTTGTTCATTGCTGGCATTAGGATTACTTAAGCGAATATTATCTAGCAAGGTTTGTTCTGGTAAATTAGGATTTTGACCAACCCAGCTTAAACATTGACGCCATGCTTCAGGTGAGAGTTGCGTCAATTCAACGCCATTAACTTTTAATGAGCCACGATAAGGTAAAAAGCCGAGTAGCGCATTTAATAGCGAGCTTTTGCCTGCACCACTTAGACCCACAATCGCAATTCGTTGATTAGGGTTAATGGTAAAGTTTAATGGACCTGCGAGTTTAACACCTTGATGAGATAGAATTTCTAGTTCATGAGCTGTAATCTCAATACTTTCTGTTGTATTGATGCGCTCATTACCTGTGAATTGTGGTTTTTCACCATCGGCTTCTAAAAATTCAACCAGAGATTCTGCGGCGCCAATGGCTTGTGCTTTGGCATGATAGTAAGTTCCTAAATCACGCAAAGGTTGAAAAAATTCAGGGGCTAAGATCAGCGCCAAAAAGCCTGAGAATAGTGTGACACCTAAGCCATAACTACCGAAACTAAGTTCACCTAAGTAAGAAAAACCAAAGTAAACAGCCACAACAGCGATAGAAACAGCGGTAAAGAATTCCAATACGCCTGACGAAAGAAATGCCATTCTTAGCACTTCCATTGTACGTTTGCGGAAATCTTCTGTTGCTTCGGTGATTTGTTTAACTTCTGCATTACCACGGTTAAATAACCGTAATGTATCTAGCCCTCTTAATCTATCTAGGAAGTTACCACTTAAACGACCTAATGCGAGGAAGTTTCTGCGGTTAGCATCTGCTGCACCTAATCCAACTAATGCCATAAATAGCGGGATCAGTGGGGCGGTGAAAAATAGAATCAAGGCAGCAGCCCAGTTAACAGGGAAAATGGTGATAAGGATAAGAATAGGCACAATAGTAGAAAGATACATTTGCGGAATATAACGCGCATAGTAATCTTGCATATCTTCTATTTGCTCTAGAATAATTGTTGCCCAACTCCCTGCGGGTTTGCCTTTAACCCAAACAGGACCTAGCTCTTCAAGTTTATCAAGCACGATTTTACGAATTTGTTGCCTGACCGCCATACCACATCGATAACCTACACGCTCTCTTATCGCCATCACTACAGCGCGTAAGATAAAAATACCAATAAGGGTGAGAAAGGTAGGTATATGTATATCACGACTCAGACTGTCCATGATAAATGCTTGAAGTAAAACAGCTAATAACCATGCTTGTGCAATAATTAATAAACCGCTTACAACACCTAAGATCATTGATAGCCGTAGCCATCGGCGGGCTGGAGCACTTTGCTGTTTCAGCCATCGAACCAATTCACTTTGTTTAGTTTTATCCATAAGAAAAGATTCAAATTTGCAGGTGAGATACACAGTATCAGAAAGGCCAAGGGTAAGTAGTTATACGCTTTGGCAACCAGGCTAGTATGTTACATGGTAAAAGGCGCTACTGAAATAGCGCCTTGAAAGGAAGTGATGATTTTAGTTGGATTTTAGTGCGTCTAAGTAACGTTCTGCATCTAAAGCAGCCATACAGCCTGTACCTGCGGAGGTAATTGCTTGACGATAAATGTGATCCATTACGTCACCTGCTGCAAAAACACCCTCGATAGAGGTTTGTGTTGCATTACCTTGAGTACCTGATTGTACTTTGATGTAACCATTGTCTAATTCTAATTGACCATCAAAAATAGCGGTATTAGGGCTATGTCCAATAGCAATAAAGACACCCATAACCTCTAATTCTTCGGTTTTATCGCTCTTAGTATCTTTTAAGCGAACTTTAGTTACACCCATATCATCGCCAAGAACTTCGTCTAAGGTGCGATCAGTATGCAAAATAATATTGCCACTGTTGACTTTGTCCATTAAACGGTTAATTAAGATTTTTTCAGAGCGGAAAGAATCACGGCGGTGGATCAGATGAACTTCTGATGCGATATTCGCTAAATAAAGAGCTTCTTCCACAGCGGTATTTCCGCCACCGACAACAGCGACTTTCTGGTTACGATAGAAAAATCCGTCACACGTTGCACAAGCCGAAACGCCTCGGCCTTTAAAAGATTCTTCTGAAGGTAAACCGATATAACGTGCAGAAGCACCTGTTGCGATAATTAATGCATCACAAGTGTATTCTTGTTCATCACCAAATAGGCGGAATGGACGGTTTTTCAGATCGACTTTATTAATATGGTCAGAGATAATCTCTGTATTAAATTTTTCAGCGTGCTGAAACATGCGGTCCATTAATCCAGGACCTGTTAACCCTTCTGGGTCACCGGGCCAGTTTTCGACTTCTGTTGTCGTTGTCAGCTGACCGCCTTTTTCAACACCCGTAATCAGTACTGGTTCTAAGTTTGCTCTTGCAGCATAAACGGCGGCGGTATAACCCGCAGGGCCTGAACCTAAAATAATAAGTTTGCTATGTTTGATGGTGCTCATGTATACCTCATCTCTGATTAGGCGTGATGCGAATTGAGGGATTGTAGGAGAAATAAGACGTTAAAAAAAGCCAATGACGAGAAATAGACATAATATTTTAGCTATTTTAGCAATAGTTAATACTAATATAGTTTAATAATTATAGAGTTATATTGGGCTAACATCATCGAATTAACCTGAAACATTTTGCTTTACAATTGATGTTTATCTTGCGTATATAGAGAATAACATAGCGCCTTGTTCTGATTTTTACTCATTTGCTTTGACAATCCGCTGTACATTTGCGAAAACATGATTGTTAAAGATAATTATCCTCGGATGTTGTACGTATTATTTTTTAGACAGACAGGGCATAGGATAGTTACTTTGTGATATTTGCTAATGAGTATTTGGATAAAATAGAACTTTTATCTGGCATTAAAAGAAAATAGATTGGTAGTTTGCTCTGACCGTTTGATACCGAAGTTTCGACAGTGATGCTGAAGGTGTACAGGTATGGGTATAGGAAAATAAAGTAAGAGAAAAAGAGAAAGAGAGTATAGAGATGATTGATAATAAAAAACGTCCGGGTAAAGATCTTGATAGAATAGACCGGAATATTCTAAATGAGCTTCAAAAAGATGGTCGTATTTCAAACGTTGAGCTATCTAAACGTGTAGGTTTATCACCAACGCCTTGTTTAGAGCGTGTACGTCGTTTAGAACGCCAAGGATTTATTTCTGGTTATACTGCACTGTTAAACCCACATTACTTAGATGCATCATTACTAGTATTCGTGGAAATCACATTAAACCGTGGTGCACCAGATGTTTTTGAACAATTCAATATGGCTGTTCAAAAACTTGAAGAAATCCAAGAATGCCATTTAGTTTCTGGTGATTTTGACTATCTGTTGAAAACTCGTGTACCTGATATGTCCGCTTACCGTAAATTACTCGGTGAAACACTGTTACGTCTTCCAGGCGTTAATGACACACGTACATACGTGGTTATGGAAGAAGTTAAACAAAGTAACCGTCTTGTAATTAAAACTCGCTAAGCCAACTTAATAGGTTGGTGCAAAGCAGGAAAAAGTTAGGTACACTCCTGTCTATGCATACAGTTTCAACGCTGGGATATCTCAGCGTTGTTCCGTTTTAATTCACCCTAAGTTAAACCTGGAGAGCCCTCTTTGAGCCAGGAATATACAGAAGATAAAAATATTCGTTTAACAAAGATAAGCAACCGTCGCCGTATTTGGGAGGCTATTCTCATCCTCATCGGCATTGGCGCTGTCTTTTTAATGGTTTCATTACTTAGCTTTCATCCCTCTGATCCTAGCTGGTCACAAACCACTTGGAATGAGCCTATTCAAAATTTAGGCGGTAGTATTGGAGCATGGTTAGCTGATATTCTATTTTCTGCATTTGGTTTACTTGCCTATGCAATTCCTGTCGTCGTGGTTTTTGGGTGCTGGAATTCTCTACGCTACCAACAAAACCGTGAATACACTGACTTCTTTTCCCTTGCACTACGCACGATTGGTGCTTTGGCTCTGATCTTTACCTCTTGTGCATTGGCTGATCTTAATTTTGATGATATCTATAATTTCAGCTCTGGTGGTGTTATTGGAAGTTTGTTTAGCAAAGCCCTATTACCGTGGTTTAATGTTTTAGGTGCTACTCTTGCCCTTTTATCTGTTTGGGCTATTGGCTTTACACTGTTTACCGGCTGGTCTTGGTTAACAATCACAGAAAAGATTGGTGCCGTTATTTTGGGAAGTGTTGGTTTTATTACCAATAGAGGCCAAAATGAAGCTGATTACGAGGATGAAGAAGAGGAAGATGATACTCAAGACGTTGTTACAGAATTAGCTGATAATTTAAATCAAAAAGAAAATCAGCAATCTGAATTAGCAACAGAAGAGAGTGATGATATTTTATTTTCTGCGCCTTCAGCACTTGAGCTAGCTCGTCAGCAAGAGATAGACACATTACAAGTTAAAGCAGAACAAGAAGATGATTTGCCATCTTTCTCTGCAACAAATGACATAGCAGATGAACATGCGCAAACATTGACGCAAGCTGATCCTCTTGTGCCAGCAACGGTTTCACAACCAACTCATACAGAGGAAGAGCCAGAACATTACCGTTTTGATATTCCAGAAGCATTTTTGAAAAAAGAAGCTCAATCAGAAGTCAATGCGCCTTCAAGTTCAGTTTACTCAATACCAGAAAAGAATATACCTTCTGTGATGCCGTTTGATAATGAACCTATGGCACAGCCATCGTCCGTATCAACAGATAGTGTAATGCCTGCCAGAGCTGAACCTACATTCTCGTTAGCACCTGATACAGACTCTTTAACGCAAGCAGCTACAGTGGCAGCAGGTGTGGTAGCAACGAGTGCTCTTGTTAGTCATGGCTCTCAAGTTAAACAAGGATTAGGCCCTGAATTACCACGCCCAAATCCAGTGCGATTGCCAACACGCCGTGAGCTTTATGGCATTCATATACCTTCACAACGCGAAGCTGAATTGCGTCGTCGTGAGGAAGCCGTTCAATCTGAATCTGAAGATGAGTTAGCTGATATTCAAGAACAAGCGAATTTCGAACAAGAGTTGCGTCAGCAATTCCTCGAACAGCAACGCGAACGTTATGGTGAGAACGATAGTGCTGATCCTGAAGCTATTATTGGAGCCCATCAGCCAAATATTACAACACCATTACCTTCATTTAATCATCAACAAGATGATTATCGTGATGAACCAACGGTTACCGCGAATACGTTCTCTTCCACAGAAGAGAATAACAGCGATATTGATGAAGATGAGCAATATCAGCAACAATTAGCAGCACAATTTAAGCAACAATTGCAGGATCGTTATGGTGATGATGTTTCGTTAGATGATAACGAAGATGAGGTTTTACCTCAAATATCAACATCAGCACCTTCATTGCAAGCAACAACGGGTTATCAACCTCATATTCAACATTCATTCGCTTCACAATCAGCGCAACCGACTCAAACTATTGAGAAAAAAGTTGAATACCCAGCCAGCAATGCATTTCTACAAATTTCGCCTCGTGATGAAGAAGAGGAAGAATACAGCCCTAAAATTGAGTTAGAAAGAGAGCTCACAGCATTAGAGGCGTTCTCGCCAATTGATGATCTATTGGATGAAGATCCGATAGAGCCAGTGTTTACACCGATTGTTTCAGAACCTGTTACGCCACAAGCTGTACCTCAATCACGTATTGAGCCTCAGCCTAATATGGCTCAGCATTTTGCACAGCAACAGCAACAGCAACAGCAACAGCAACAGCAACAGCAACAGCAACAGCAACAGCAAGAATCGTTAATTCACCCATTCTTGATGCGTAATGATAGACCATTGCTGAAGCCAACAACGCCAATGCCTTCTCTGGATCTACTAACAACGCCACCAGTAGAAGATGAACCTGTTGATATGTTTGAGCTTGAGCGTATTGGTAAACTTATTGAAGCTCGTCTTAATGATTACCGTGTTAAAGCCAAGGTGGTTGGCATTTCACCAGGGCCTGTTATCACTCGTTTTGAACTTGAACTTGCACCAGGTGTAAAAGCTGCGCGTATATCAAATTTATCACGCGACTTAGCTCGTTCATTGTCTGCTATTGCAGTACGTATTGTTGAAGTTATTCCGGGCAAACCTTATGTAGGGCTGGAATTACCTAACAAAAAACGTCAAACCGTCTATATGCGTGAGTTGTTAGATAGTGATGCATTTCGTGATAGCCGTTCTCCATTGACTGTTGTTTTAGGTAAAGATATCGGCGGTCAGCCAGTTGTTGCCAATCTGGCTAAAATGCCTCACTTACTTGTTGCTGGTACAACAGGCTCAGGTAAATCTGTCGGTGTGAATGCGATGATCATCAGCATTCTCTATAAAGCGAAACCAGAAGATGTTCGCTTTATTATGATTGACCCTAAAATGCTTGAGCTTTCGGTTTATGAAGGTATTCCACATCTTCTAACAGAAGTCGTTACCGATATGAAAGATGCCGCAAGTGCTCTGCGTTGGAGTGTGGCTGAAATGGAACGCCGTTATAAACTGATGTCGGCATTGGGTGTGCGTAATCTTGCAGGTTATAACGAAAGAATTAAAGAAGCAGAAGCGATGGGACGCCCAATTCCAGATCCATTCTGGAAACCAACAGACAGTATGGCAACAGAAATGCCAACGTTGGAAAAAGAGCCTTATATCGTGGTTGTTGTTGATGAATTTGCTGATTTAATGATGACAGCAGGTAAGAAAGTCGAAGAGCTGATTGCACGTTTAGCTCAAAAAGCGCGTGCTGCGGGTATTCACCTTGTGCTTGCAACGCAAAGACCTTCCGTTGATATCATTACTGGGTTAATTAAAGCCAATATTCCTAGCCGCATTGCGTTTACTGTATCGAGTAAAATCGACTCTCGAACTATCTTAGACCAAGGTGGTGCAGAATCATTACTAGGTATGGGGGATATGCTTTATGCACCTAATGGTTTTGTACCTGAGCGTGTTCACGGTGCTTTTGTGAGTGATGATGAAGTTCATGCAGTCGCAACCGACTGGAAAGCACGCGGTCGTCCTCAGTATATTGAAGCTATTACTAAATGCAGTGAAGAAGGTGAAGGTAATAGTGGTGGTGGATATGACGATGGCGAAGAGCTTGATCCGTTATTTGACCAAGCTGTAGAATTTGTGGTTGAAAAACAACGTGTTTCTATTTCTGGAGTGCAACGTCAATTTAGAATTGGCTATAATCGTGCAGCAAGAATTGTGGAACAAATGGAAATGCAAGGTATTGTCAGTGCGCCAAATCACAACAATACGCGTGATGTCCTTTCGCCACCACCTTCAGATATGTAATATCTTGAAAACACAGTTATCAGCTAATGAGATAGCATGATAATCTGCACAACATCATCAATAATTTATGCGCCGACATTATGTCGGCGTTATCTCATGCCGAGGCTTGTAGAATGAAAAAAGTATTATTTGCAGTGTGTGCGATGACATTATTTAGTAGCCAAGCTGCTTGGGCTGATGCACGTCAGGATTTGCAACAACGATTAAATAAAGTAAATAGTTTTCAAGCAAACTTTAGTCAAACCGTGACCAGCAACGAAGGCTCACTTATCCAAAAAGGGGAAGGCAGTTTAAAAGTACAACGCCCTGATTTGTTTAATTGGCACATGACAGCACCGGATGAGAGCACATTGATCTCTGATGGTAAAACATTGTGGTTTTACAATCCTTTTGTCGAGCAAGTTACAGCAACTTGGTTGGAAAGTGCTACAACCAATACGCCTTTTATGCTGATCGCCCGTAATGACAGTAAAGAGTGGCAAAACTATGACGTGAAACAGTCTGGTGATCGTTTTGAGTTAACACCTAAAGTAGAAAATAACTTAAAACATTTTACGATAACTGTATTACCTAACGGACAAATTCAGCAATTTGCTGCTACAGAACAAGACGGTCAAGTAAGCAATTATCAATTGACTGCACAGACTGCCGCACCAATCGATGCATCCGCGTTTCGCTTTACTCCTCCAGCGGGTGTGACTGTGGATGACCAACGTCAGTGAGGATATTTTGAGTAATTTATCACTCGATTTTTCACGCAATGAGTTCCAACCTTTAGCCGCAAGAATGCGACCTGAAACGTTGGAACAATATATCGGACAAACTCATTTACTTGCCGAAGGTAAACCATTACCTCGAGCGATTAAAGCAGGTCAATTGCATTCCATGATCTTATGGGGACCTCCTGGTACGGGTAAAACTACCCTTGCTGAGATCATTGGTCGCTATGCGCAAGCTGATATAGAACGATTATCTGCGGTGACATCGGGTATTAAAGAAATTAGAGAATCTATTGAAATTGCGCGCCAAAATCGCAATGCAGGGCGTAGAACGATCCTGTTCGTTGATGAAGTTCATCGTTTTAATAAGAGTCAACAAGATGCTTTTTTGCCTCATATTGAAGACGGCACAATCACTTTTATTGGCGCAACAACAGAAAATCCCTCTTTTGAATTAAATTCAGCGTTGCTATCCAGAGCAAGAGTTTATCTATTACGTTCATTAACCGAAGCTGATATTGAGCAAGTGCTACAACAAGCGCTGGACGATCCTGAACGGGGTTTAGGCGGACGTAATATTATTCTGCCAGATGATACACGCAAAATGATTGCACAATTGGTTAATGGTGATGCGCGCCGTTCATTAAATTTGCTTGAAATGATGGCGGATATCGCTGAAGTTGATAATCAAGGAAAACGAGTATTAACACCAGCATTACTGACAGAAATCAGTGGTGAACGAAGTGCTCGTTTTGATAATAAAGGTGATCGCTTTTACGATCTTATTTCTGCATTACATAAATCAGTCAGGGGATCAGCGCCTGATGCTGCTCTTTATTGGTATGCAAGGATCATAACAGCCGGCGGTGATCCGCTTTATGTTGCTCGTCGCTTATTGGCGATTGCGTCAGAAGATGTGGGAAACGCCGATCCTCGTGCTATGCAAGTGGCAATAGCTGCATGGGATTGTTTCACGCGTGTTGGTCCCGCCGAAGGTGAGCGCGCTATTGCTCAAGCAATTGTATATCTGGCTTGTGCTCCCAAAAGTAATGCTGTTTACACTGCATTTAAAGCAGCCATTGCTGACGCTAAAAGTAAACCTGATTATGATGTACCTGAGCATTTGCGTAATGCACCAACAAAATTAATGAAAGAAATGGGGCTTGGTGCTGAATATCGGTACGCTCATGACGAGCCTAATGCTTATGCTGCTGGTGAGGTCTATTTTCCTAAAGAAATGGCTGATACACAGTACTATTACCCAGTGAAAAGAGGGTTAGAGATCAAGCTTGCAGAGAAATTAGACTGGCTTACTCAACAAGATCAAAATAGTACGACAAAACGCTATCGCAAAATGTAAAGATGCGGTAAGGTTATTCAATTATCATTAATTTCTTAACTATGCCTTGTCTCAGATATCTTTTTTATAAGATAGGAGAGAAGGTTTTTATTAATCTATCAATAAGCACAGGATAAGCATGCTCGATCCAAATCTACTGCGTAATGAGCTAGACGCGGTCGCCGAAAAACTGGCTCGCAGGGGATTCATCCTCAATGTGGAAAAAATTCGTCAACAAGAAGAACGCCGTAAGGTGTTACAGGTTGAAACTGAATCCCTGCAAGCAGAACGTAATTCCCGATCGAAGTCCATTGGTGCGGCAAAAGCGCGTGGTGAAGATATTGAGCCACTTCGTCAAGAAGTTAACCTGTTAGGTGAAAAACTTGAAGCTGCAAAAGCCGAACTTGAAGTGCTTCAAGCGGAAATTCGTGATTACGTTTTAACTATCCCAAATATGCCAGATGATGCTGTTCCAAATGGCAAAGATGACAGCGAAAACGTTGAAGTTTCTCGTTGGGGCACACCAAAAACTTATGATTTTGAATTAAAAGATCATGTGACTTTAGGTGAGCTAACAGATGGTTTAGATTTTGCTTCTGCGGTAAAAATTACCGGTTCACGTTTTGTTGTGATGAAAGGTCAAGTTGCACGTTTACATCGTGCTATTACACAATTTATGTTGGATCTGCACACTGAAGAGCACGGCTACCAAGAAATGTATGTTCCTTACTTGGTTAACCACGCAACTCTGTACGGTACAGGTCAGTTACCTAAATTTAGTGAAGACTTATTCCACACTAAACCGTTAGAAGAAGAAGCAGAAAGCCAATACGCACTTATTCCAACAGCGGAAGTGCCTGTGACAAATATGGTAAGAGACGTCATTCTTGAAGAAGACGACTTGCCATTGAAAATGACAGCTCACACACCATGCTTCCGTTCAGAAGCAGGCTCTTATGGTCGTGATACTCGTGGTTTAATTCGTATGCACCAATTTGATAAAGTTGAGCTAGTTCAAATCGCTCATCCTGAAAAATCAATGGAAGCATTAGAAGAGCTGACTGGTCATGCTGAAAAAGTACTGCAATTACTGAATCTACCTTACCGTAAAGTGGTACTTTGCACTGGCGATATGGGCTTTGGTTCACGTAAAACTTACGACTTAGAAGTTTGGGTACCAGCTCAAAATACTTACCGTGAAATCTCTTCATGTTCAAATATGTGGGATTTCCAAGCACGTCGTATGCAAGCACGCTTCCGTTCTAAAGGTGATAAGAAGATCCAGTTAGTTCACACTTTAAATGGTTCGGGCTTAGCAGTAGGTCGTACTTTAGTCGCAATTATGGAAAACTATCAAATGGCTGATGGCCGTATTGAAATTCCAGAAGTGTTACGCCCATACATGAAAGGTTTAGAATATATCGGTTAATTATTATCTAATTAATTGAGTATTAATAATTTAACCCCCTGCTTAGGCCGGGGGTTTTTTATTAACTGTAGTAAATATTTAACGCTGTTTATTTGTTTTTTATAAGTCATTAAATCCACAATATTTTATTTCATCAGAGTTAAATCTCAATAAAGAGCGTATCAAAAATAATTTAATTCTAAGGTATGTCTTTTTTGTTTATCTCTTTTTCATTCCTTGCTTGACAATTTCTCATATTAACATTAACTTGGATTTCTAGATGTTTAGCCGTCTAGATTTCTATTTAATAGGTGAGTTGATTAAAATGATAACACTAAAAAATGTCAGCAAAATTTATCAGCTAGGGAAAAAGCAAACTATTGCTGTTGATGATATTAATTTGAATATTGAGCAGGGAGATATCTTTGGCATCATTGGTTATAGCGGTGCTGGGAAAAGTAGCTTAATTCGTTTATTGAATCGCTTAGAACCTGTAACAAAAGGAGAAGTGATTGTTGGTAAATACAATATTACTACCAGTAGTGAACGTGAGATCCGTAAAATCCGCCACTCAATTGGTATGATCTTTCAACATTTCAATTTGCTATGGTCACGCACCGTTAGAGAGAATATTGAATTCCCACTTGAAATTTCAGGGTTAGATAAGAAGCAACGTTTTCAGCGTGCGAGTGAATTAATGAAGTTAGTTGGGCTTGCTGATAAAGCTGATGAATATCCATCAACATTAAGTGGTGGGCAAAAACAACGTGTTGGTATTGCTAGAGCGCTGGCAAATAATCCTGATGTTTTATTATGTGATGAAGCAACATCTGCATTAGATCCAAAAACAACACAAACAATTTTAGCACTACTCGCTGAAATTAATCAAAAAATGAATATTACGATTGTGTTGATCACGCATGAAATGCAAGTTGTAAAAGCGATATGCAATAAAGTAGCCGTTATTGAGCAAGGAAAAATAATTGAACAAGGCGAAGTAGTAAAAATATTTAACCAACCAAAACATAAAGTGACACAACAGTTTTTATCACAATCAGTACATGTAACAGATAACAGTGATGATATTGAGAATATAAAGCAGCAAAGCACAGTAATAAAACTGTTACTGCAAGAGGGTAAAAAATATGACTATTTACTTTATGATTTAATTTCTAAATTTAATGAACCAGTTAATTTAATAAAGGGCAGTTTTTCACAAGAAAACGGGTTTATTTATTTACAGCTAAATAATAAATCGGATGAAATCATCCAATATCTTGAGAATAATAAATTTGATATAGCGGTCGTGTGATATGGATGAAATACAAAGTTGGTTTAATAGCTATTTACCTCATTTAAAACTCAATGTACTCGGTGAAGAAACATTAAATACATTATATATGACACTGGTTTCTGGTGCATTATCCTGCTTATTAGGGATCTTAATTGGCGTGGCATTATTTTTAACAGCAAAAGAGGGTTATAAAGAGCAACTTTCTATTTATCGAATACTCTCATTTATTGTAAATATTTTTAGAGCCGTTCCTTTTATTATTTTAATTATTTTATTGTTCCCTTTTACTAAATTAATTGTGGGAACCATATTAGGTGTTAATGCAGCGTTACCTGCATTAGTGATTTCAGCAGCAGCCTTTTATGCCAGACTAGTTGAATTAGCATTACGTGAAGTAGACAAAGGTGTTATTGAGGCAAGTCTTTCAATGGGCGCTAATTTGCCTACGTTAATATTTAAAGTGTTATTACCAGAATCATCACCTGCACTTATTTCTGGCTTAACTGTCACATTGATTTCTTTAGTGGGTGGAACCGCAGTTGCAGGCGCAATTGGGGCGGGTGGACTAGGTAACTTAGCTTATTTAGAAGGATTCCAACGCAGTCATCTTGATGTGGTTTGGGCTGCGACTTTAGTGATTTTATTTATTGTATTATGCATTCAGTTATTAGGAGATAGTGTTGTAAGAAATATAGATAAACGCTAATTAAAGAATTAATTCAATTAAAAATCAAATTTAAAAAAATAAGGTTACAATAATGAAACTAACAGTATTTAAAAAACTGGGATCACTGCTACTTATTAGTCTAGTGCTCTCTGCTTGCAAACCATCAGATGAAAAATCAGAGAATAAATTAATTATCGGCGCATCAAGTACACCTCATGCAGAAATTTTAGAATTTGTTAAACCGCAATTAGCAAAAGAAGGGCTAGAGTTAGATATTCGAATTTTTAATGATTATATTATTCCCAATCAAGCATTAGCCGAAAAAGAATTAGATGCTAATTTTTTCCAACATGTACCTTATTTAAATAAAACACTAGCAGATCACCCTGATTGGAAATTAATTTCTGCGGGAGCTGTACATATGCATCCATATCGTTTTTTCTCGCAAAAATATAAAAGTCTGCAAGATTTACCTAACGGTGCAAAAATGATTAGTAGTAATAACTTGGCACAACATGGACATATATTAAAACTATTTCAAGATGAGGGCTTAATTAAATTACGTGATGGCATCGATCCTGATGACTCCACAATTGATGATATTGTAGAAAATCCTCGTAATATTAAATTCTTATTCACCTATGATGGCCCATTGCTGCCACAAATTTATAAAAACGGTGAAGCAGATGTCGCTTCTATTGATGGGCACTTTGCCATTAATGCTGGGCTAGATTTAAGCAAAGAAGTAATTTATACAGAGCCTGCGGCTAACAGTAAGTTTGCCAATGTGGTTGTTATAAGAGAAGAAGATAAAAACGATCCGCGTATTGCTAAATTAATGGCACAACTAAAAGCGCCTGAAACCAAAAAATTTATTTTGGATACCTTTAAAGGCGAAGCAGTTCCTGTTCCATAATTAGTTTATTTTTAAATTAATGTATCAAAGAGTGGTGTAAGAGATTATGCCACTTTTTTGTTTTTTATAAGAGGGATTATAAAAAGGTTTTTAATAAAGAAATGACTATTTAACAAAAATATAACGCAATCCGCCATTGGTTAAACCGATCACGGCAGATCCTATTTATGCTGTTAAATTAGACCTATCACTCGAATTTACCCCCGTTATTTTATGACGTTTCTATTTAATTAGAACCCTACAAAAGAGCATATTCTATGATAGTTTCTAAACAGCAGTTACATCAATTAATAAAAAATAAATTACATCATGCAGGATTGAGTGAGTCTCATGCTGATACGGTGGCTGATGTCTTAGTCCATGCTGATGCCAAAGGTATTCATTCTCATGGTGCTGTTCGTGTAGAGTATTATGCAGAGCGGATCAGTAAAGGTGGTACAAATACGGCTCCTGATTTTACTTATACTGAAACGGGACCATGTAGCGCTGTATTTGATGGAGATAATGGAGCTGGGCATGTTGCAGCGAAAGACGCAATGGAACGCGCAATTAAAATGGCACAAGAGAAGGGAGTTGCAGTTGTTGGTGTAAGACGAATTGGTCATAGTGGTGCGCTATCTTACTTTGTTGAACAAGCATCGCAAGCAGGCATGGTAGGTATTTCGTTGTGCCAGTCCGATCCTATGGTTGTTCCTTTTGGCGGCTCAGAAGTCTATTACGGCACTAATCCTATCGCTTTTTCAGCGCCAGGAGTTGGCGATAAACGTATTACATTTGATATGGCGACAACCGTACAGGCATGGGGCAAGGTACTCGATGCGCGTTCACGGCATGTCGATATTCCCGATACTTGGGCAGTCGATGAAAGTGGTAAACCTACGACTGATCCCTTCGCAGTAAAAGGCTTATTGCCTATTGCTGGGCCTAAAGGCTATGGCTTAATGATGATGGTTGATGTGTTGTCTGGTATCTTGCTTGGACTTCCTTTTGGTAAACATGTCAGTTCGATGTATCACGATTTAACTCAGGGGCGAGAGCTAGGGCAATTACATATTGTTATTAATCCTGCTTTCTTTACTGATGCCTCATTATTTAGAGAACATATCTCACAGGCTATGGGGGAGTTAAATGCAATTAAGCCAGCTCCTCATGTGGAGAAAGTGCTTTATCCTGGTGAGAATAGTCAAATAGAAGAACAAAGAAGTGAAAAAGAAGGTATTGAGATTGTTGATGAAATTTATAATTATTTAATATCTGATGCACTTTATAATAAATCTTATGATAATAAAAACCCGTTTGCGGGTTAATGATGTAAGCTATGTATTCTAGATAATAAAAAGCAGTAGGATTTACGCTCTACTGCTTTTTTATTTAAGTAAGCTAATGCTAAGAATTAACTGACTAATTTACCAATATTGGATTCAGCGGTTTTATTAAGAGAAATCGTTCCATTTCCACCATTATTTCCTTGGTTGCCTACATTATGGTGATAAAAAACGTCACGATAAGAGCCATACATCGCAGTGTAAGAAAGAGGAATAGTAATTAATAACCCTAAACCAAATGGAATAATACTCACTACCAGAATAAATAGCAGTAAAATAAAGAAGAAGAATCCACCCGCTAAATTTATTTTTACTGCCGAAAGGCTCGCTTTAACAGCAGGGAGCGCTTTATAACCGTTTACTAATACCAACGCAGGGACAAACCAATATGCAGCAGTACTAATTGTACCAAAAATAGCAATAATAATGATAAATAGAGTAAAACCTGATGTGTTATCTGCCATCATTTCAGCAATAATTTCTTCAGAATAATCACTAGAAGCTGCATAGATAACGTCCATCATGGCTGCACCAGAGATAATAACTGCGAGAATAATCCCAAACAGCAAAATAAGGAAACTGATGCCGTAAGCGCCCATTATACTTAGATAGCGTTTGTTATAAAAACCAAAGAATAGATTATCAACGTCCATCCGTCGGGTTTCATATTGCTGATGGGCAATGGCAATAAGGCCTGTAGCTAATACAGTAGTAATAAAAGGTGATATGATTGGACCTATTAGCGGAATAAATCCAAGAATGGTCGATATAATAAGACTAACGATAAAGTAGATAATAATAACGCCTACCCACATCCAAAAACGTTCTTTTATTAAATCCCATCCCAGTCCTAACCAACGTACTCCGCCTGAGGCACCTCGTGCTTGAGGAATAGGCGTAAATACCTCTTGAGGCTCTGTTAGCGATGAATTATTGTCTTGTTCCATTTCCTGTACCTTAATCCCAATATCTTTAGTTTATAAATATAAGATTTCTATAATATCTTTTTGTTTTGTTATTAATCAACTGTATTCAACTTAATATAGGTTAAGGATAATCTTAGAATGTATATTTTTACTTGTGAGGACAGACATTCTTTAATTAATACAAAATGATTTAAATAATTTAAGTTAACTTCATCTCATTAAAAAATAACTTTATTTGTTTTGAATATTTTTAATTATATAAAAACAAAAAAGCAGCGCTTTAATGCGCTGCTTCTTAAATTAATCTTAAGTAGAAAAGCTTAGTAGATCACTTTATGGCCATAAGATTCAAGAATTGATTTTACATTTTCCATCGTCTCTTTTGACGGTGGATGAATGCCATCTAGCTTGTATTCTTCTCCTAAAGCTACCCATTTATGTTTGCCGAGTTCGTGGTAAGGAAGAAGTTCTACTTTTTCGATATTTTTCATATCTTTAATAAATTCGCCTAAACGATGAGCAGAATCATCATCATCAGACCAACCCGGTACAACTACATAACGAACCCATGTTTTTTGGCCTCGTTTTGCTAAATAACGTGCGAATTCAAGTGTACGCTGGTTTGATACACCAACGAGCTTTTGGTGGATCTCATCATTGACTTGTTTTAGGTCGAGCATCACTAAGTCAGTGGCATCCATTAATTCATCAATAACGGGATCATAACGACGAACAAAGCCATTAGTATCTAGGCAGGTATGGATATTTTCTTTCTGACAAGCACGAAACCAATCACGTACAAACTCTGCTTGCAAAATTGCTTCGCCACCTGAAGCAGTAACACCGCCGCCAGAAGCATTCATAAAATGACGATAGGTAACCGCCTCTTTCATTAGTTCATCAACTGTGACGATTTGCCCACCATGAGTATCCCATGTGTCACGGTTGTGACAATAGAGGCATCTCATTAGGCATCCTTGAAAGAAAACAATGAAACGTATTCCGGGACCGTCAACAGTACCGCAGGATTCAAATGAGTGGATACGACCAAGTACGGACATAACAGGGTTACTCCAAAACTGTCTAATAAAAAGGCCCCAAAGTAGGGGCCTTTATTCTAAGCGATTTTATCTACTTTCTCAGTAAATAAATGCATATAGTTATCTTTATTACATTGTTTGTGTAAATGTACGGGTGATAACGTCTTGCTGTTGCTCTTTAGTCAGTGAGTTAAAGCGAACTGCATAACCAGAAACACGGATAGTTAACTGAGGATATTTCTCAGGATCTTCCATTGCTTCTAACAGCATTTCACGGTTCATCACGTTGACGTTCAGGTGTTGACCACCTTCGATGCCCGCTTCGTGGTGGAAGTAACCATCCATCAGACCCGCAAGGTTTGCTTTACGAACATCATCATCTTTACCTAATGCATTAGGTACGATTGAGAAGGTGTAAGAAATACCATCTTTCGCATAAGCAAATGGCAGTTTCGCAACAGAAGTCAGAGAAGCTACCGCACCTTTTTGGTCACGACCGTGCATTGGGTTAGCACCTGGTCCGAATGGTGCACCTGCACGACGACCATCTGGGGTATTACCTGTTTTCTTACCGTAAACAACGTTTGAAGTGATAGTCAGGATTGACTGTGTAGGTACCGCATTACGGTATGTACGCAGTTTCTGAATTTTCTTCATGAAACGTTCAACTAAGTCACAAGCGATGTCATCTACACGAGAATCGTTGTTACCAAATTGTGGGTATTCGCCATCAATTTTAAAGTCAACTGCTAAGCCGTTTTCATCACGGATTGGAGAAACTTTTGCATATTTGATTGCAGACAGTGAGTCAGCAGCAACAGACAGACCTGCGATACCACATGCCATTGTACGATATACGTCACGATCATGAAGTGCCATCAGAGCTGCTTCATAGCTGTATTTATCGTGCATGTAGTGGATAACGTTCAGCGCAGTTACGTACTGAGTTGCTAACCAATCCATAAAGTGATCCATTTGGTTCATCACAGTATCGAAGTCTAATACTTCGTCCATGATTGGAGCATGTTTTGGACCTACTTGGATTTTCAGTTTTTCGTCAACACCACCATTGATGGTATACAGTAAGGTTTTCGCTAAGTTCGCACGAGCACCGAAGAACTGCATTTGTTTACCAACAACCATTGGGCTAACACAACATGCGATTGCATAGTCATCGCTGTCGAAGTCAGGACGCATTAAGTCATCATTTTCGTACTGGATTGAAGAAGTATCGATTGAGACTTTAGCTGCATATTTTTTGAAGTTGATAGGCAGTTGTTCTGACCACAGGATGGTCATGTTTGGTTCTGGTGATGGACCCATTGTGTACAGGGTATTTAAGAAACGGAAAGTATTCTTAGTTACCAGAGTACGGCCATCTAAACCCATACCTGCTAAAGATTCTGTTGCCCAGATTGGGTCACCAGAGAACAGTTCATCATATTCAGGAGTACGTAAGAAACGAACCATACGTAATTTCATGACTAAGTGGTCAATTAATTCCTGAGCTTGTTCTTCTGTCAGTAAGCCAGCTTCAATATCACGTTGGATGTAGATATCTAAGAAAGTAGATACACGACCAAATGACATTGCAGCACCGTTTTGAGATTTAACAGCGGCTAAGTAACCGAAGTAAGTCCATTGTACTGCTTCTTTTGCGTTTTGCGCTGGGCGAGAAATATCGTAACCGTATTTCGCAGCCATTTCTTGGATTTGACCTAAAGCAGCGTGCTGCTCTGCGATTTCTTCACGCAGTTGGATAGTCATTTCCAGATCTTCGCCTTTTTCCATTCTTTCTTGTAAAGAGGTGAATTGGGCAAATTTATCTTTACGCAGGAACTCAATACCATACAGTGCAACACGACGGTAGTCACCGATGATACGGCCACGACCATATGCATCTGGTAAACCTGTTAAGATACCAGATTTACGGCATTTCATGATGTCTGGAGTATAAACATCGAAAACGCCTTGGTTGTGAGTTTTACGGTAATCAGTAAAGATTTTTTTCAGTTCTGGGTCCAGCTCACGGTTGTAAGCGTGGCAAGAACTTTCAACCATACGGATACCACCGAATGGGATGATCGCACGTTTCAGAGGTGCATCAGTCTGTAAACCTACGATTTGTTCTAAATCTTTAGAGATATAACCCGCATCGTGAGATGTGATAGTTGAAGCAACAGAAGTATCAAAATCAACCGGCGCATGCGTGCGGTTTTCGATTTTGATGCCTTCCATAACTTGTTCCCAAAGTGTATCAGTTGCTTTAGTGGAACCTGCTAGGAAAGATTCGTCGCCTTCATATGGAGTATAGTTTTTTTGGATAAAGTCACGAACGTTAACATTGTTCTGCCATTCACCTTCAGAAAAACCTTTCCATGCTTCAGCAAATTTTTCATTTAAATCAGACATGATACTTCTACCTTTTTACAATGGAACTTAAGAAATCAGTCATACCTGCGTGGATTAATGTTTATCGCCACGCAGATGCATTAACCAGTATACCAAACCGACTAGGACTGCTCCGCCAATAATGTTACCGATAGTGACAGGTAATAAATTGTCAGCGAGGAAATTCGAAACTGTTAAATCCGAAAATTGTTCGGGTGATGCACCTACTTTAGTCCAGAATTCTGCGGGTGCAAAATTCTTAATAACAATACCTAAAGGGATAAGGAACATGTTAGCGATACTGTGCTCAAAACCACTAGCAACGAACATACCGATAGGTAAAATTAATGCAAAGAGTTTATCAATTAGTGTGCGACCTGCATAGCTCATCCAAACTGCAAGACAAACCATTAAGTTAGCTAAAATACCTAAACAAACTGCTTCAATAAAAGTGTGTTCAACTTTATGTTGTGCTGTTTGTAAGACATTAAGCCCCCAAAGCCCATTCGCTGCCATATGCTGACCTGCGAACCACATTAAGGCGACAAAAAAGAGTGCGCCAACAAAGTTACCAAGATAGACATTTATCCAGTTTGCAAACATTTTGCCCCAAGATATACGTCCAGTTGCTTTAGGAATAATAGTAAGAACAGTAGAGGTGAATAAGTCAGCGCCACAAACGACGACGAGCATTAACCCCAGAGAGAAGCAGATCCCACCGACTAATTTAGCCAGCCCAAATGGAACAGATGCGGTACCTGTAGTAGCAGTAATATAAAAAACAAAAGCAATTGATATAAACATACCCGCGGTAAATGCAGATAAGTAAGTCGTTGGAATATGTTTATTTGCTTTATAACAACATGCATCATCGGCAACTTTTGCCATATCTGCAGGTGATAATAAATTAAAAGGGCTGTCAGCTTTCATACTAACACTCTCTTATATGTTGGAATAATTATAGCACGCAATAATAGTAGCAAAGGGGCTTACTTCTAAAATTGATATGGATCATGGTCGCTCATTAGAATCCCGTTTTTAGTGCGTAAAAACCCGCTATTTTGGCTATAACTATTTGATTAATAAAATGAAAAAATTTTTTAAAAATTATCAAAAAATTTTAGACTAGCTGGATAAATAAAGTAGAAAGTAAATATAAAGTATTATTTAAACCCCGCATGTTAAGAATTAAAAATTAAATTTAACGCCTTATTTACTTTTGTCATAAATATAAACATTACTTTATTTGTGGTTAATCTTTAATGATTACTCCAGACATATACCCATTATAAAAATAAGGTTTTTTAATTTTTGAGATCTGGTTAAACAAATAGCAATTTAAACTATATTTAAGTAATATTCTTGGTGTAAAAGTTCAATATGTATTTATAGTGTCATATTAAATGCCTTAAATCGTCACTTTTGCCATATTTTGACAATTTTGTCAGATGGCAAATTTGTCAACATGACAAATCTGTCAATATTTTATTTTTAGAAAAATAAAACACTCTACTTTTCAATAGAGTGTTTCAATTTAAATACGCGCTTATTATTCAGTTAAAGTTAATTATTATTTAATAAATAACCTTAAACAAAATAGCCTTATTTAGTCGATTGACGTTTTGCTTTCTGTAATTTCTCATAGGCAGCAAGTAATGACTGATGAACAGGTAAATTAGCTAAATCAGGATCAATAGTTTGTAATCCGTAAAATGCTTGTTTGCCTTGTATTGCATTTAAGGCTGCTTGTAATGTTTTTTCGCCATACATACGAGAAAATGCGTACATATATTGTTCTGGTTCACGTTCAGTCTCTTGTTGTAATAATAAGAGATTGTGTAAACAGCGATAATAGTTTTGACGCTCTGGCGTAAATAAAGAAGCATTAAAGTCTTGAGTCCATTCAACCCAAACGAGCGCTTGATCAAGATCGCCACCCGCAAGCGCTAACATTGATTTTAATTCACCTACACGCAAATGGCTCCAACCATTATCTTTGCCCGGAGCAATACCAATCATCTCTCTGATACGTGTAAAGTCATCTAAACCATCTTCATCAAATTGACCAATAAGAGAAAGATACTCTTCTTTAGTGCCTTCGCTCGTTGGTAGAGAAAGAATGGTGTCACGCCAATGTACACCCATAATGTTATTGGCTAATTGTAAATCCTCAGCAGGATAAATATCAGATAAGCCCGGTACTAAAATACGACAAGCGTAAACACCTAGGTGTGAGTAGTCCATGATATAGACTTCTGCATCGCACTGCTGGCAAAGTGACATTAAGGTATGGAACTCTTCTTCTGTCGTACCACTGAAGTTCCAGTCAACAAATGCGTAATCGGCATCTTTCTTAAATAGATCCCAACTAATTAAACCACTTGAATCAATAAAGTGTGTTTCAAGGTTAGTATGATCACCAACTTCTTCATCATCAAAGCTTGGCGGATTAAAGACATCGAGATCTTTAAGGCTACGGCCTTGCAATAATTCAGTGACAGTACGCTCTAGAGCCACACCAAAATCAGGGTGAGCACCAAAAGAGGCAAAACAGGTACCATTTTGTGGGTTGAATAATACGACACAAATAACAGGGAATTGACCGCCTAAAGAGGCATCAAAACTAAAGATTGGGAAACCTTCTTGCTCTAATGTTTCAATCGCTTCAATAACAGCAGGGTAGCGAGCTAAAACTTCTTTAGGAATTTCAGGTAAGCTAATTCTCTCAGTGATAATGCGATTTTTTACATAACGTTCAAAAACTTCAGAAAGCCCTTGAACTCGTGCTTCATTCTTTGTATTTCCCGCTGACATGCCATTAGAAGCATATAAATTAGCAATAATGTTTACAGGAATATAAACAGGTTTTTCATCAGATTGACGTATAAATGGCAGAGCACAGATTCCGCGATCATGATTACTTGATTGTAAATCAACTAACTCACTACCACATAACTCACCTTCTGGATCATAAAATTCGCGTAAACGCGCATCTAATAAGCCAGCGGGAACAGAATCATCTTCTGTTAGTGGGAACCATTTTTCACTTGGATAATGAACAAATTCACCTTCTGCAATATCAGCACCTAACCAGAAATCAGAGAAGAAATAATTGGTTGAAAGACGTTCAAAGTATTCGCCTAGAGCAGAGGCTAATGCCGCCTTTTTGCTGGCGCCTTTACCGTTAGTAAAACATAAAGGGCAATCTTTATCGCGAATATGAACAGACCAAACGTTTGGTACAGGGTTTAACCATGAAGCTTCTTCAATGTTAAATCCTAAGTCGGTTAATTTTTGCTGAAAGCTAGCGATAGAATCTTCCAGTGCGGCATCTTTGCCAGGAATAAATGTTTGTGACATGGCAGGTTTCATCAATATTTTGCTGGTGATAGTTAGGGGGCACATGATACTGAAATCCCCTGTAATGCACTAACGATTTCTTATGACGAAAAATAACTAACTATATAGAAGCCTCATTATTTATTTGATATATGAGTTTTTTTAATAAATTCGTTTGATTTATCACGGAATTGATAATTAAAAATCATCATAATTAGATTTATTTATTAATTCATAAGGGATCGAAAAAAATGATGAAGAAAACATTGCTTGCCAGTTTGTTAGCTGTAATCAGTGGTTCTGTTTTCGCTTTGCCTAATGTCACTATTCTTGCAACAGGTGGAACGATTGCAGGCGGCGGTGATTCAGCAACACAGTCTAGCTATACGGCAGGTAAATTAGGCATTGATGTGTTGATCAATGCAGTGCCTGAAGCGAAGCAAGTGGCTAATTTAAAAGGTGAGCAAGTCGTTAATATCGGTTCTCAAGATATGAATGACCAAGTTTGGTTAAAACTCGCTAAAAAAATTAATGAAGATTGCGATAAAACCGACGGGTTCGTGATAACACATGGTACTGATACCATGGAGGAAACGGCTTATTTTCTTGATTTAACAACTGCTTGTAAAAAACCTGTTGTAATGGTAGGTGCAATGCGTCCTGCTACGGCATTAGGCGCTGAAGGCCCTTTAAACTTATTTAATGCGGTTGTGATTGCCAGTGATAAAGCCTCTGAAAATCGTGGTGTGTTAGTCACTATGAATAACGCGGTGATTAGTGGTAAAGACGTTGTTAAAATGAATACTACTGAAGTACAAGCATTCCAGCCTGTTAACGCAGGTGCTCAAGGTTATGTGCATAACGGTAAGGTTCATTATTATACTGCGGCATTACCTCGTGCAGATAAAGCCGCATTTGATGTGAGCAAACTAACCGAATTGCCAAAAGTTGGTATTGTTTATAACTACTCCAATGCGTCTGATTTACCAGCAAAAGCCTTTATTGATAATGGCTACAAAGGTATTGTTAGTGCAGGTGTGGGTAACGGTAACTTATATACTGATATTTTTAATACCTTAGCTGATGGCGCGAAAAAAGGTGTTGCAGTGGTTCGTGCAAGCCGTGTGCCAGTAGGATTTACCACCCAAAATGGTGAAGTGGATGATGCAAAATATGGCTTTATTGCGTCAGAGCGCTTAAATCCACAAAAAGCGAGAGTGTTATTACAGTTATCACTGACTGAAACTCAAGATCCTGCAAAAATTCAAGAAAACTTTGAAAAGTATTAAGTTAAACAAGTCTAAATAATAACAAGGCCTCATTCGTGAGGCTTTGTTATATTAAAAATCACATCATATTCATTGATTCTTTTTAGCGCTAGATACCACAACTTTCGCTGTAAAAAACGCCACAAACGGCGTAAAAGCAAACACAATAAACAGCCAATGTGCAGCATTTTGCGCGCCAAGAATACCTCCTGGATCTGTTAACCCTGCCATATTAACCACAGTCCCTGAAATAGATGCACCGACAGCTGTTGAAAACAATTGAATAGTGGTAATGGATGTTGCCGCTTTTTGAGCTTCTTGTCCCTGAGAAACGTGTAAAACATGGGTTAAATAATGAGGCCATGCCATACCAATTCCGGCACCTGTAAAAAAGAGAGCGATACAAATAATGATAATCTGCCCATAAGGTACGGTTAAAACATTAGAGATAAATAAACCGAGGATCACAATGGCTGAAAAATTAATCATTGGGCCAAAACGCATTAACCGCTGTGCAGTAGATTGTTTACTTGATGAAGACACAATGGCAGAGAAAGACCAACCCGCACCAACCAATGCCGCTAAATAACCTGAAAGTAGTGGGGTAACATTATGGATAATTTGCAAGAAATAGGGCACAAAGACTTCTGTTTGTACACTAATCCCTAATAAAGCCATTGTGAAATATATGGGTGCTAACGGTGCAGAAAAAGAAAATGTCCCTCTAGGAAATAAGCCATCATTTGATTTTTTATCAATATTGACTAACAGGAGAATAAAGATAAAAGCAAATATAAAGGATAAGGCGTTATATAAAATAACGTTATAAAGACTACCAATAGAAATAGATAATACAGCAAGCATTAATAAAATAAGCTGCTGATAAGGTAATGGGGTTTTCGCGACGATATTATCAGCATTATTTTCGGTAGGAAGAATAGTAAATAATAAAATAGCGTAAGGAATACCTACAAATAAAATAGACCAAAATGCACCGCGCCAAACATCATATTCAGCAAATATTCCACCTAGCGCAGGGCCTAATAGTGTCGATATTCCCCACATGCTAGACATTAATGCCATGGCTCTAGACCAAAGTGGTTGAGGAAACATGACCCGAACTAAAGAGTAAGCAAGAGCCAGCAACATTCCTCCGCCAGCTCCTTGAATAAATCGCCCTAAAAGTAATATCTGCATTGAGGGTGCTGTCGCACAAATAACAGAACCTGCTAAAAAGCAAATTGTGGCAAAAAGATAACTATTGCGGGGTGCAAGTACGCTCAGTAATCGAGAAGTTAATGCAGAAGAGAGAATTGAAGCCAGAATAAAAACAGTGGTGTTCCATGCATATAAATTAAGCCCACCAATATCACGTACAATTGAAGGTAGCGTTGTGATCGTAATATAGACATTAATTGCATGTAATGCGACACCTCCTGCCAAAGCGAGCGATTTTAGACTATTTTTTCCATGAAGAAGCATTCCCCAGCTCGCTTCTTCTTTTTTATTTACACTCCCCGACATAAAACACTCCTAACCATTATTTTTATGCTCTGCATATTATGCGTTAGTTCACAATAATCATTGCGCCAATTTAACGGGAATGATACAACCGATAAAGGTCATTTTGTAAAAACATATTCAGATAGGGTGAATTTGAATGAGTCAGGTATATAACTTTAGTGCAGGTCCGGCTATGTTACCGGCAGAAGTCCTTCGTCGTGCAGAATTAGAATTATGCAACTGGCATGAACTTGGGCGTTCGGTTATGGAAATTAGCCACCGCAGTAAAGAGTTTCTTGAGGTTGCTCATCAGGCAGAACAAGATCTTCGCGATCTTCTCAATGTGCCAGAAAACTATAAAATTCTTTTTTGCCACGGTGGTGCTCGTGGCCATTTTGCTGCTTTACCTCTCAATTTATTAGGCGATAAAGCAAGCGCTGATTATATTGATGGTGGTTATTGGGCTAAAAGTGCAGCCGAAGAAGCTGAAAAATATTGTTCGCCGAATATCATTAAAATTAAAACAGAAATTGATGGCAAAATTGGCGTTAAGCCAATGAAAGAGTGGCAATTAAGTGCTGATGCTGCTTATGTGCATTATTGCCCAAATGAAACCATTGATGGTATTGCCATTCATGAAGAGCCAGATTTTGATGACAGCAAAATTGTTATTGCTGACTATTCATCTTCTATTTTATCTCAACCGATAGATGTTAGCCGTTTTGGTGTTATCTACGCGGGTGCACAAAAGAATATTGGTCCTGCGGGTTTAACGATTGTCATTATTCGTGAAGATCTATTAGGTAAAGCGCGTAAAGAAACGCCTTCCGTGTTTGATTACACTGTGCTTGCTGAAAATGATTCCATGTTTAATACACCACCTACCTTTGCTTGGTATTTATCAGGTATGGTCTTTAAATGGCTGAAAGAGCAAGGTGGTTTGCAAGAGATGGCAAAACGTAACTATGAAAAAGCAGCGCTTCTTTATAGTGCAATTGATAATAGTGATTTCTATATCAATCGTGTTGCCACAGAGAATCGTTCACTAATGAATGTACCTTTCCAAATGTCTTCTCCTGAGTTGGATTCTGTATTTCTAAAAGAGGCAGAAGCACAGGGTTTAGTCGCATTAAAAGGTCACCGTGTATCTGGTGGTATGCGTGCTTCAATTTATAACGCAATGCCATTGGACGGTGTTCAAGCATTAGTTGACTTTATGGCTGATTTTGAACGTCGCCATGCGTAAGAAATAAAATTTAGAATAAGAAAATCTGCTTAACATACAGGTTTTCTTATTCATTCAATATTCAAGATGTTAATAATTAAAATTGAATTACTTAGTGCGGAATTAATAAATAAAAATATAAGTATCTAAATAATTTTATATTTAATTAAATAACATCCCTCTTAATTTATTTGTCTATTGGAGTTTTTACCTGTTTATGGAATCGTTAACATTACAACCTATCGCTCATATCGAAGGTGTTATTAATTTACCAGGATCAAAAAGTGTCTCTAACCGTGCGTTGTTATTAGCGGCTTTAGCTAAAGGTAAAACTCGTCTAACCAACTTATTAGATAGTGATGATATTCGTCATATGCTTAATGCATTAAAAGCGTTAGGTGTGCAATATCAATTATCAAATAACAATACGGTATGTGATATTGAAGGGCTAGAGGGAAAGTTTAAAACAAATTCGCCATTAGAGCTCTTTTTAGGTAATGCAGGTACAGCAATGCGCCCATTAGCGGCTGCATTAAGTCTTGGTGAGCACGATATTATTCTTACGGGTGAACCTCGTATGAAAGAGCGTCCAATTGGGCATTTAGTTGACGCTTTACGCCAAGGTGGCGCAAAAATTGACTACCTTGAACAGACAGATTATCCGCCAATTCGCTTATGTGGTGGTTTTTTAGGTGGTAATGTTGAGGTTGATGGGCGTGTTTCTAGCCAATTTTTGACTGCATTATTAATGACGGCACCTTTAGCTGAGCAAGATACTATTATCACTATTAAAGGCGAATTAGTATCAAAACCTTACATTGATATTACCTTAGCATTAATTAATACCTTTGGTGGGAAAATTGAAAATCAAGACTACCAACGCTTTGTTATAAAAGGTGGGCAGCAATATCAATCACCAGAAAAGTACCTTGTAGAAGGTGATGCTTCATCTGCTTCTTACTTTTTAGCCGCTGCTGCCATTAAAGGTGGCACTGTACGAGTTACAGGTATAGGTAAAAATAGCTTACAAGGGGATATCCATTTTGCTTCTGTGCTTGAAAAAATGGGCGCAAAAGTACGCTGGGGTGATGACTATATAGAGTGTGAGCGTGGAACGTTAAAAGGCATTGATATGGATATGAATACTATCCCTGATGCAGCAATGACCATTGCTACCACGGCACTTTTTGCTGAAGGTGAGACTGTTATCCGTAATATCTATAACTGGCGTGTAAAAGAAACTGACCGATTAGCGGCAATGGCAGCAGAGTTACAAAAAGTAGGTGCGATAGTTGAAGAAGGGCACGACTACTTAAAAGTAACGCCACCAAAACAGTTAATCACTGCGGATATCGAAACTTATAATGATCACCGCATTGCGATGTGTTTTTCGCTGGTGGCACTTTCAGATACGCCAATTACTATTCTTGATCCAGGATGTACTGCAAAAACCTTCCCTGATTATTTTGAGAAATTAGAAACACTTTCTCAACGTAATAATTAATGTGAAAATCATTAATTAAAATGAGTCAAAATTAAATCAATTAAATCGGTAGTATTGGACTTTTTAAAGAACAATACTGCCGATTTTTTATTGTGATTAGATTAATTTTTCTAAAAAATACACTATCTCGAAAAAATAATATTAAATAAGACCCTTTAGTGCTTATCTGCTTGTTTCTTCCTATACATTGTATGCGTATAATGTCGCGCATATATTAATACTGTTTTTCTCTGTTTGAATACAATGCCTATTATATCAATGTAATAAGAGCAACAAATACAGAAATGCAGTGCCCACGAAAAGGAGAAACTCATGGCGGTTATCGTCCCTGTTATAACTGTTGATGGGCCTAGCGGAGCAGGTAAAGGAACATTATGCCAAGCATTAGCGAAAGCGTTTGGCTGGCATTTACTCGATTCTGGCGCTATTTATCGTGTATTGGCATTAGCGGCTTTACATCACCATGTTGATATCACCTCAGAAGATGCTTTAGTTCCCCTGGCTGCAAATTT
Source organism: Proteus sp. PR00208 (assembly GCF_016238545.1). Classification (NCBI taxonomy): domain Bacteria; kingdom Pseudomonadati; phylum Pseudomonadota; class Gammaproteobacteria; order Enterobacterales; family Morganellaceae; genus Proteus; species Proteus sp. PR00208. Next base: position 109,889 of record NZ_JAEHQE010000001.1, read on the forward strand.
AGATGTACGTTTTATTCCTAATGAGAATGGCTTAAGTGTCATTCTTGAAGGTGAAGATGTTTCAACTGAAATTCGAACAGAAACAGTTGGGAATACGGCATCACAAGCTGCGACTTTTCCTCGTGTAAGAGAAGCATTACTGCGTCGTCAACGCGCATTTCGTACAGCGCCGGGCTTAATTGCAGATGGTCGAGATATGGGCACAATTGTTTTTCCTGATGCTCAAGTAAAAATATTTCTAGAAGCGAGTGCAGAAGAGCGCGCGCGTCGTCGCATGTTACAGTTGCAGGAAAAGGGCTTTAATGTTAACTTTGAGCGCCTTTTATCCGAGATAAAAGAACGCGATTACCGTGACCGGAATCGCGCTGTTGCGCCACTTGTTGCGGCGAAAGATGCATTAATTCTCGATTCTACAAGCTTGTCTATTGACGAAGTCATTGAAAAATCGTTGGCTTATGCTAAAAAAAATCTGCAATTATCAGCGTAATTAATTTTTATTTCGTTTATACTAGGTAATTATCAAAATCGGGTTGACGTGTTAATGAAAACACAACAATGCCCGATGACCTTGTCACAAAGGATGTAACGAGGTATGTGAAACAACCCCATTCGGCCGGATGCTAAATGGACGTTAATTAAATTTACTTGAAGATCATTAACATGACAGAATCTTTTGCTCAACTCTTTGAAGAATCCCTAAAAACAATCGAAACTCGTCCTGGCGCTATCGTTCGCGGCGTTGTAGTTGCTATCGATAAAGACGTTGTTCTGGTTGATGCAGGTCTGAAATCAGAATCTGCTATTCCTGTAGAACAATTCAAAAACGCTCAAGGCGAATTAGAAATCCAAGTGGGCGACGAAATTGATGTTGCTCTGGACGCGGTTGAAGATGGCTTCGGTGAAACCGTTCTGTCTCGTGAGAAAGCTAAACGTCACGAAGCGTGGCTGATGCTGGAAAAAGCTTACGAAGAAAACGAAACTGTTGTTGGTATCATCAACGGTAAAGTTAAAGGTGGTTTCACTGTTGAACTGAACGGCATTCGTGCGTTCTTACCAGGTTCACTGGTAGACGTTCGCCCAGTTCGCGATACAACTCATCTGGAAAACAAAGAGCTTGAGTTCAAAGTCATCAAATTAGACCAAAAACGTAACAACGTTGTTGTGTCTCGTCGTGCGGTTATCGAATCTGAAAACAGCGCAGAACGCGATCAGTTATTAGAAAACCTGCAAGAAGGCATGGAAGTTAAAGGTATCGTTAAGAACCTTACTGACTACGGTGCATTCGTTGATCTGGGCGGTGTTGACGGCTTACTGCACATCACTGACATGGCTTGGAAACGTGTTAAACACCCAAGCGAAATTGTCAATGTTGGCGACGAAATCACTGTTAAAGTCCTGAAATTCGACCGTGAACGTACTCGCGTATCATTAGGTCTGAAACAACTGGGCGAAGATCCATGGGTAGCTATCGCTAAACGTTATCCAGAAGGTACTAAACTGACTGGTCGTGTAACTAACCTGACTGATTACGGTTGCTTCGTAGAAATCGAAGAAGGCGTTGAAGGTCTGGTACACGTTTCTGAAATGGATTGGACTAACAAAAACATTCATCCATCTAAAGTTGTTAACGTTGGTGATGTTGTTGAAGTTATGGTTCTTGACATCGATGAAGAACGTCGTCGTATTTCACTGGGTCTGAAACAGTGCAAATCTAACCCATGGCAGCAGTTCGCAGAAACTCACAACAAGAACGACCGTGTTGAAGGTAAAATCAAGTCTATCACTGACTTCGGTATCTTCATCGGTTTAGACGGCGGTATTGATGGTCTGGTTCATTTATCTGACATTTCTTGGAATGTTGCAGGTGAAGAAGCAGTTCGTGAATACAAAAAAGGCGACGAAATCGCTGCTGTAGTTCTGCAAGTTGATGCTGAACGTGAACGTATCTCACTGGGCGTTAAACAATTATCAGAAGATCCATTCAATAATTACCTGTCTGCTCACAAAAAAGGTGCTATTGTTTCTGGTAAAGTAACTGCTGTTGACGCTAAAGGCGCAACTGTAGAATTAGCTGACGGTGTTGAAGGTTACCTGCGTGCTTCAGAAGCTTCACGTGACCGCGTTGAAGATGCAACTCTGGTTCTGAATGTTGGCGAAGCTGTAGAAGCTAAATACACTGGCGTTGACCGTAAAAACCGCGTTATCAACTTATCTGTTCGTGCTAAGGACGAAGCAGACGAGAAAGACGCTATCGCTTCTGTAAACAACAAAGAAGAAGTTGGTTTTTCAAACAACGCTATGGCTGAAGCTTTCAAAGCAGCTAAAGGCGAATAATTTAAGTTATTAACGGAAGGCAACGTTAATCGTTGCCTATTTATCGGTAGTTTAGGGAGGTAATATGACCAAGTCTGAGTTAATCGAGAGACTTGCAGGCCTACAATCTCATCTTTCGGCTAAGACGGTTGAAGAAGCTGTAAAAGAAATGCTTGATCATATGGCTGATACTTTAGCTGATGGTGAGCGTATCGAAGTCCGCGGATTCGGCAGTTTTTCTCTACACTACCGTGCGCCGCGTACGGGTCGTAACCCGAAGACTGGTGATAAAGTAGATCTGGAAGGTAAATACGTTCCACACTTTAAGCCAGGTAAAGAGTTACGTGACCGTGTAAACATTTATACGGAATAATAACTCCTGTCGAAATGGCACGATGTTAGTTAACTTTCTCAAAAACGGTGCTTAGGTGCCGTTTTTTTATTACCAATTATTATGACTTTTAGCGTATTTTTCTGCTCTCTAATCTTCTTCAATCTCTGATCTTGAATTGATTGATTTGCTCTATTTACTTTATCCCACTAGTACCTACCTTTCTTACTTCTTCTTTACTACTGTATTCTGCTTTAGTTGTAATTTCTCTATTTAATTACCTGTATCACTTAGTTGTTTGGCTTTTTACGAGTTTCTTCTCAAAATTCATTGTATGCAACAAGAGATCTTTTTCTTTTTATAAAGCATCGCTAAAAAATGACCTAAACGTCTTTCTTTAACTGAATGGTAATATCATGATATTTAAAGAATGATTGAAGGTAAGGATGCTGAAAATGATTTTATTGAATCGAATAATAAACTTTTTTGAGTTAAGGGTGGTATCAATAAAATGGAGGTGCTTTCATTCAACCTATTTTCAAAAACTCTATTTCACAAAGTTAACTTTAGATAATATTGCTTTAGCAATGATATTAGGTTGCTTACCGTTATTAGCTCAACATACACTTTTTAGCCAAACTATTTATTCTATTATTATTCTAGTTGCTCTATTTCTATTATTTGTTCCTTTTTGCTCATTCCGATTTTTAGCAATATTTCTGTTTTTCTGGGGTTATTCAAATATGGCTGCGTCATCGTTAATGACGAGAACGGAACAGTTTGCTGATAATATGGCAACATTTGAAACCAAAGTTATGGGATATCGCCAATTAGCAGATGGTAATATTATTATCAAAATACCTATTACGAAAAAAACGCTCTTTTCATCATCTGTTTACGCTAACGTGTATTGGCGAAATCCGCCTAAAAATATAGCGGTAGGGCAATATTGGAAGTTTAAGATTCAATTCAGAGCTGTACATAGCTATTTAAATGAAGGTGGGTTTGATAGCCAAAAATATGCCGTTTCTATGAAAGAAACTCTAACGGGTAAAGTGATGACGGCTAAGTTTATCCGAGATGATATATCACTGCGTATTCAGCTTATTCAGACCATCTCAGCTTATTGGCAAACAGCAAAAAATAAAGGTGAAATAATTGCTTTAGTCTTAGGTGATAAGCGATATATCGAACCTGAAAAAAAAGATCTCTATATGAAAACAGGAGTTGCACATTTAATTGTGATATCGGGTTTACATATAGGTTTAGCTGCCTTTGCTGGTTGGGTTATTGCAAGAGGTATTCAATTTCTTTTTCCTATTAGATGGATTAATCCACAATTTCCATTAGTTATAGCTTGGCTATGTGGTGTTTTCTATGCCGCGTTATCGGGTTGGGGAATACCAGCAACAAGAGCTGTTATTGGATTAACCGTTTGGGTTATTTTGCATTGGGGGAGCCGGTTATTTTTACCGTGGCAATGGGCACTGTGGAGTGCTGCACTCATTCTTATTGTTGAACCTCTTTCTATACTTTCAGCCAGTTTTTGGCTCTCATTTTCTGCTATATTCGCCATTATTTTTTGGTATTGGATGTACCCATTAAAAGCTAAATATAATTATCAAAAACGGTGGTTTATTTTAAGATTAGTACATTTACAATTTGGTTTATTAATTATTTTATTACCATTTCAATTATATTTATTTAGTGGTGCTAATTTTTTTAGTTTTATTGTTAATTTATGGGCGGTTCCTGTTATTTCTTTTATTACTGTACCATTAATAATGCTTGGATTATTGACATTTTTTCTCTCATTTTTTCAACCGATAATTTGGCATTGGGTTGATCTTTCAATAAACCTTGCTTTTTGGTGTGCTCCATTATTTTTACCATTTTGGCAAGATAGCGGCGCTATCCCCTTATTATTAGGATTTTTGGGAATTGGTATTATTTTAGTCATCAAAATGTCATGGTGGTATCATCATTTTATTTGTATTGTGGCTATTGCTACTATTTTATATTGTGAATTCGCCGCTTCTTCACGCTATCAATGGCGAATGTCTATGCTAGATGTTGGGCATGGTTTAGCGATTATTATTGAAAAAGAAGGAGAGGCAATTATTTATGACACTGGAATACGTTGGAAAAGTGGTGGTTCAATTGCAAAAAGTGTCATTATTCCTTATTTAAAAAGCCATCGACTTAAACCCGTTGCATTGATAATTAGTCATGATCATCTTGATCATACGGGTGGTATTAAAGATTTAATAAAAGCTTATCCTAACTTAAGCATTCGTAGTAGTTTTGACGATCCTTCGCATTTACCTTGCTTAAGCAATAAATCATGGCAGTGGAAAGAGCTTCAATTTGATGCATTATGGCCACTGAATAAATCACTTTCTCCGAAGAATAATCAATCCTGTGTAATTAATGTCAGCGATGGTAAACACAATATTCTTTTGACTGGAGATATAGAGAAAGAAGCTGAAGCTCAATTGGTAAGAGTAAAAAAAGAACAACTGAAAGCAGATGTTTTACAAGTCCCTCATCATGGTAGTCAAACATCATCCACATTGATGTTTATTCAAGCTGTATCACCAAAAATTGCACTTGTTTCTGCTGCTCGTTATAGCCCTTGGCGTTTACCTTCTGATAAAGTACATCATCGCTATAAAAAAGAAGCTATTAATTGGCTAACAACCTCTATTAGTGGGCAAGTTTCTATCGAGTTTAATCAAGATAATATTGATGTATTTACCTATAGACGAGATATTTTACCTCGTTGGTATCATCAGTGGTTTGGTATTTTGACGTTTCCCGAGTAGAATGTCCGGCTAATTATTAAAAGTTTGGTAATATATATGAATGATATAGATCTATCAACGTGGCAAACATTCCGCCGCCTATGGCCAATGATCCGACTTTTCAAAGCGGGTTTAATCACTGCTGCAATTGCATTAATTATCAATGCGGGCGTGGATGCATTTATGATTTCTTTATTAAAACCGCTTCTTGATGAAGGTTTTGGTAAAGCGAGTAATGACGTATTAAAATGGATGCCTTTTGCCGTTATTGGACTGATAGTTCTGCGTGGTATATCTAACTTTATTTCAAGTTACTGTCTTTCTTGGGTATCAGGAAAAGTGGTAATGAATATGCGTCGCCGACTGTTTTCCCATATTATGGGAATGCCGGTGAGCTTTTTCGATCAGCAATCAACAGGGACTTTACTCTCCCGTATCACATATGATTCAGAACAAGTTGCCTCTTCATCATCAGGTGCATTAATTACTGTTGTACGTGAAGGTGCCTATATCATCGGGCTATTCTGTTTGATGTTTTACTATAGCTGGCAATTGTCTCTGATCCTTATCGTTATCGCGCCTATTGTTGCTTTTGTTATTCGTTTAGTATCGACTCGCTTTAGAACGATCAGCAAACGAATTCAAAATAGCATGGGGCAAGTGACAACTAGTGCAGAACAAATGCTAAAAGGGCATAAAGAAGTTCTGATTTTCAATGGTCAAGAAGTTGAAAATAAACGCTTTAACCATGTGAGCAATCATATTCGCCGTCAAGGTATGCGTATGGTTGTTGCGTCGTCAATTTCAGATCCTATTATTCAATTGATTGCTTCTTTCGCATTAGCATTTGTCCTATATGCAGCAAGTTTCCCTGAAATTATGGATACATTAACAGCTGGTACAATAACGGTTGTTTTCTCCTCAATGGTTGCATTAATGCGTCCATTGAAATCGCTGACTAATGTGAATGCTCAATTTCAGCGTGGTATGGCTGCTTGTCAGACGCTATTTGCTATCCTCGATATGGAGCAAGAAAAAGACACAGGTAAATTAGAGCTGAAGAAACCGACTGGTGATATTGAGTTTCGCAATGTCACTTTCCAATATGTGACGAAAGATACACCAGCTTTAAAAAATATGTCATTTACTATTCCAGCTGGGAAAACTGTTGCATTAGTTGGACGCTCAGGTTCGGGTAAATCTACGATTGCAAACCTGATCACACGTTTTTATGACATTAATGAAGGTGAGATATTGATTAATGGTCATGATATTCGTGAATACACATTGAAATCTTTGCGTAATCAAGTGGCTCTGGTTTCTCAAAATGTGCATCTTTTTAATGAAACTGTAGCAAACAATATTGTCTATGCTTGTGAAGATCAGTATACCCGTGAAGATATTGAAAAAGCGGCGAAAATGGCACATGCGATGGATTTTATCCAAAAAATGGATAAAGGCTTAGATACTGAAATTGGTGAAAATGGAGTGCTACTTTCAGGCGGACAACGTCAGCGTATTGCAATTGCAAGAGCGTTATTGCGAGATTCACCAATTCTTATTCTTGATGAGGCAACATCAGCACTAGATACAGAATCAGAGCGTGCTATCCAGTCAGCACTTGATGAACTACAGAAGAATAGAACTTCTTTAGTGATTGCTCACCGTTTATCAACGATTGAGAAAGCGGATGAAATATTAGTTATTGAAGACGGTGAAATTATTGAACGCGGCGCACACCTTGATTTGATTGAGAAAAAAGGTATTTATGCTCAACTTCATAGGATGCAATTTGGCAAATGATTGAACGGATTTGGTCTGGTAAATCTTGGTTTTATATCCTGTTGCTTCCATTCTCATGGTTGTATGGTGCGATCACACTGCTAAGGCGTTTTGCATATCAAAAAGGGTGGTTAGCATCATGGAAAGCCCCTGTTCCTGTTGTGGTTGTTGGCAACTTAACTGCAGGTGGGAATGGTAAAACACCTGTTGTGATATGGCTTGTTGAGCAATTAATACAGCAGGGATTTAAACCAGGTGTTGTGTCTCGTGGTTACGGCGGGAAATCAGACCATTATCCATTACTTTTGACATCCGATACATCACCTTCTATGGCAGGTGATGAACCTGTATTGATTCATCATCGAACAGGTTCTCCCGTTGCGGTTGCACCTAATCGACGAGATGCAGTAAAAGCGTTATTAGCTCAATATGAGCTTGATGTGATCATCACTGATGATGGTTTACAGCATTATGCATTACAGCGTGATTATGAAATTGTTGTTATTGATGGCCAACGTCGGTTTGGCAATGGTTGGTGGTTACCAGCAGGACCTATGCGGGAGCGTGCAGGGCGCTTAAATTCAGTAGATGCAATTATCGTTAATGGCGGAGTAAGCCAAGGTAACGAGATAAGCATGGTACTGGAAGGTGATATTGCTGTTAATCTTAAAACGGGAGAAAAGAAACCTGTTCAGCAAATTAAGAAGGCTGTTGCTATTGCTGGAATTGGTCATCCACCTCGATTCTTTAACTCTTTACATGAAAAAGGGATAGAGTTAATCACAACAAAAGCATTTAGTGATCATAGTGATTATAGCGCTCAAGAATTACAGGATCTAACGCCAGATTTAGAACCCCTTATTATGACAGAAAAAGATGCCGTTAAATGTCAGCATTTTGCGCAAGATAATTGGTGGTATTTACCCGTTAGCGCTGAATTAAATAGTCAATCTGTGCTAAAACAAGTCAGCAATTTAATTTACGGCTCGAAAAAAACTTGTATCTGATCTGAAACAATGATATTTATAGTGGAAATCAGGATAGCGTTACATAAAAGATTACCTACCTACAGTTGCATATCGCTTTTGTCGTAGTTCAATTTAACTCGCAATTACCCTATCTACTCAAAAGCCTTGTGTGGAGAGTTTGTGGATCTTGAATGTAGGGTTAATATTTTGTGCAGTGAATAGCGTTGGCTTTTGTGCACTATGAATAATAAAAACCATTTTTGATGGTGACTAGTTATCTCTATATTCGGTTATCTTTTTTATCAGTGCTCAATAAATATCAATATGTCATCTTTTTGTCATATTGATACTGTAAATATTTATTGTGCTTTAAGATATTTATTAAGCTTAGCTATCACGATTTTGAACATTTATATTGAATAATAAAATGCACTACTTAAATTAATGTGTTCAGAATTTAATTGGGGTTTTATATAAGAAGACTTAATAAAAAGTAGGATGCATTTGTATAGGAAAATAAAACTATACAAAGAACAAAAGGAGTTTATCTATCATGACATTACAATTAAGAATGGGTCGCGTAAAATGGTTTGACAATAACAAGGGTTATGGTCTTATTGTTGCAAGAGATATTGAACAAGAAGTTTATGTCAATAAAAAAGCGATTGCCAATACAAAAAATAAAGCATTAACAGAAGGTCAAGACGTTGAGTTTTCTGTAATCAGAACAGCAGCAGGTTTAGAAGCCGCTGATGTTATTGGATTTTAAATAAGGTTTAGTCTTGTTAAAGTTGTAGATAAAACGGTAGTTTAACATTGAGATTAAATTATCGTTTATGCCTATTTTTAGGTAGGTAGGCAGAAATAGTTTACCACCAAGCTGAATAAGTAATATAAAAGAGTCATTTCGTTAATTAGAATGCAATAAAGATAATAAAAAGGTTAAATTATTATCAATAAAAGCTGAATGTAATTCTTTATTAATGATGTTGCAGACTCAACGATAAAAAGCCACACTAATGTGGCTTTTTTGTTGCTTATAGTAAAAGAGAAAATAATAAATTTATTAATAAATAAAATAATTTTCGAATTATCACTAAACGAGAGGTTTTGAGTATTAACGCTGATCCTTCCTTATGATATCCTTTTGCCATATAAAATGATTAACCCTTGAGAGGGACAAAATGGATCACCGCTTACTTGAAATTATTGCTTGCCCAGTTTGCCACGGCAAACTTATCTTTGATAAAGAAAACTCAGAGCTTATCTGCAAAATTGATCATTTAGCTTATCCTGTTCGTGACAATATCCCCGTTCTTCTGGAGAATGAAGCAAGAGAATTATCACTAGAAGAGGAAAAGTAACTTCATGTTCACGGTCATTATCCCAGGTCGATATGCATCGACCCGTTTACCGGGTAAACCCCTCGCGGATATTCATGGCAAACCTATGATTGTTCGCGTGATGGAACAGGCTATGCGCTCTGGTGCAAACCGCGTCATTGTTGCAACCGATAACTTAGATGTTGTTGCAGCAGTTGAAAAAGCGGGCGGGGAAGCGTGTATGACTCGCGAAGATCACCATTCAGGTACAGAACGTTTAGCAGAAGTCATTGAAAAATATCAATTTGCAGATGATGAAATAATCGTTAACGTACAAGGTGATGAGCCTCTTATTCCACCCGCTATTATTACCCAAGTTGCTGAAAACTTAGCAAATTGTGGTGCAGGAATGGCAACATTAGCGGTGCCTATTGTTGACTCAAAAGAAGCTTTTAATCCTAACGCGGTGAAAGTCGTGATGGATGCAAAAGGTTTTGCACTTTATTTCTCTCGTGCAACCATTCCTTGGGAAAGAGACCGTTTTAATTTATCACATGATGAAATTGGTGAGCATTATCTTCGCCATATTGGCATCTATGCTTACCGTGCGGGCTTTATACGTCGATATATTACTTGGGAACCAAGCCCATTAGAATCTATTGAAATGTTAGAGCAACTGCGTGTGCTGTGGTATGGTGAAAAAATCCATGTTGCAAAAGCATTAGAAGTTCCTGGTGTGGGTGTAGATACACAAGATGATCTTGTCGCAGCAAGAGCGGCATATCGAGCGCTTAACCAAGAATTTTAGTCTTTGAGCGACAACAAATAATATCAACGGCACTTAATTTTAATTAAGTGCCGTTTTTGTCTCAGTCAGCAAAGATATTTTTAATTATTAGCTTTTTTCTTTATCAGATTGATGATCTTCATTTTCAGGAATAGTGGCGGGTTGTCCAGTCGGTTTTATTGATTGCCACATCGATCCTAAAAACTCATACCATGCACGTTCACTGTGTTGAAAATAAGTGGCGGAGGGAAAATATTTCTCCCAAGGATGTAATGGTGAAGTGATAGCCAATTGGTTAGCTGGCGCAACGATAGGGTTCATGCCTCGTGCTAAAAAGAAACGTTCAGCGCGTGCTAAATGGTTGGCAGACGTCACAAGCAAAAATGGTTTCTTTCCAATTAATTTATCAACTTCATAGGCTTCTTCTTCTGTATCTTTCGGTGTTGATAGTGCGATAGTTTTATCCGCAGGTACACCTAAAGATTGTGCCACCTGAGCCGCTACCTCTGCACTACTTATCTGATTAACACCTGCTCCCCCTGTAAAAATCAGTGTCGAATTGGGATTGCGATAATAAAGTCTTACACCTTCAGCAACACGAAACAAACTATTGTTAAGAAGATTAGAACTTGGTGCCCATTCTGGGTTATAAGTAAATCCACCACCTAAAACAACAATGTAGTTCACATCTTGTTGCGAATTTTCTCGTAATTCATAACGAGCTTGATACTCTTTTTCACTTGGCATTAATAGTGTATCGGCAACAGGTTGTATGCCTAGAATAGTTAACAGAACAAGCGCAACAGTGAGTAGGCTTTTTCCGGTTTTTTGCCAACGTGTAAACCAAAGTAGTGCTAATGCAAAAAAGGCGATTAATAAGAGCAAAGGCAAGGGCATCAGAAAGCCTGCAACATATTTTTTGAGCAAAAACAGCATAAATCATCCTAGATTGAGTGAAATACATGCAATTGATAGCGAAAGTTTAGTGAAAACTAGGGGAATTCCAAGACGTTGTGTCAAAATAGCTAACACAACAACGATTCACTAAGTTTTCATCAATAGAAATAAAGAACCGTTTAATTATTTATAAAACGATAAACGTTTGAACGTTAATTTTTTCATTAATAAGCGTTATATTTGTACTGCGCTTTGCGAATAGTCTGATTCATGACTTATTTCTTTAGAGAAAACAGTCAGTATCATAGAACACTGGTAAAATTGCCGTCTTTATTAATGTACAGTGTCTCATATTTTTGAATTTATCAGAACGCAGAGAGCGCAAGTAGTAAGTTGTTATCATGAGGCGTTTTAATGTCAGATCGTAATTTTGACGATATTGCAGATAAATTCTCCCGCAATATCTATGGCACAACAAAGGGTAAAATACGTCAAGCGGTGATTTGGGAAGATTTACAACAATTATTGACCCTTTTACCTAACCGAAGTTTGCGTATTTTAGATGCAGGTGGAGGTGAAGGTTATTTCTCTCGTCAGCTTGCTAAATTAGGACACCAAATTATCTTATGTGATTTATCACAAGAGATGCTTAATCGCGCACAAGAAGCTGCGATTGAAGAGGGTGTCATCGAGAACATGATGTTTATTTGTTGTGCGGCTCAAGAGATTAAAGAGCATATAGATGAAGGGGTTGACTTAATTCTATTTCATGCAGTATTGGAATGGATCACGGATCAGAAAGACGCAGTAAATGTTCTTACCGATATGTTGCTACCTAATGGTATCTTATCGCTAATGTTTTACAATGCGAATGGTATTGTCATGAGAAATGCGATTTTAGGGAATTTTCATCTGGCAAATCCTGAGATCCCACGTAGAAGAAAAAAATCGCTATCACCTCAAAATCCATTACAACCAGAAGATGTTTATCAATGGTTAGATGAGTTTTCGATGACAATATTGGGAAAAACGGGTGTTCGTGTTTTCCATGATTATTTGCAAAGTCGTCAGTTACAAAATAAAGATTTTCCATCGTTGCTTGCATTAGAGCAACGATATTGTCGGCAAGAGCCCTATATCAGTCTGGGGCGTTACATTCATGTCATGGCACAAAAGCGTGTAAATTAAGGATGTACTATGAGTGATTTTACCCAGACCGTTCCTGAGTTAGTGTCTTGGGCGAGAAAAAATGATTTCTCAATCTCACTGCCACCAGAAAGATTAGCTTTTTTGATGGCTGTCGCTGTATTAAACAGCGAGCGCCTTGATGGCGAAATCAGTGAAGGGGAGTTAATTGATGCCTTTAGGGAAGTGTGTAAAGGCTTCGAACAACCAGCAGAATCAATACAAGTTCGCGCGAATAATGCCATTAATGACATGGTAAAGCAGCGGCTTTTTAACCGTTTTACCAGTGAATTGGTAGAAGGTAATGCAATATACCGTTTAACCCCGTTGGGTATTGGAATTAGTGATTACTATATTCGCCAACGCGAATTTTCATCATTGCGCTTATCTATGCAACTTTCTATTGTGGCGGGTGAGCTTGATTCAGCGGCAAGCTCTGCTGAAGACGGCGGTGATGAATATCATTGGCATCGTAATGTTTTCGCGCCTCTAAAATATTCAGTGGCGGAAATTTTCGATAGCATTGATTTATCTCAGCGAATTATGGATGAGCAGCAAAATACAGTAAAAGAAGATATTGCTGCGTTATTAAACCAAGATTGGCAAGCGGCTATTTCAAGCTGTGAACAGCTGTTATCTGAAACATCTGGTACATTAAGAGAGCTACAAGATACGCTTGAAGCAGCTGGCGACAAACTTCAAGCCAATCTCTTACGTATTCAGGAAGCAAACATGAATACGGGCCATGTTGAGCAAATAGATACATTAGTATTTGAACTTCAAAGTAAGTTAGACCGCATTATTAGTTGGGGTCAGCAATCTATTGATTTATGGATTGGATACGACAGACATATCCATAAATTTATTCGTACAGCGATTGATATGGATAAAAATCGTATTTTCTCTCGCCGTTTACGTCAATCCGTACAAACCTATTTCGACAACCCGTGGGCATTAACTTACGCTAATGCTGATCGGTTGTTTGATATGCGTGATGAAGAACTGGTTCTACGTGATGAAGAAGTCACGGGTGAGTTACCCGAAGAGCTTGAATATCAAATGTTCAGTGAAGTGAACGAACAGATAGCGCAATGGGTAGAGCAAGAGCTTGCTTCTTACAAATTAGAACAAAGAGCATTAGATCTCAGTTCAGTGTTAGTTGAATATCTTAATCGTTATCCGCAACAGAAACATTTCGATGTTGCACGTATTGTCATTGATCAAGCAGTACGATTAGGTGTAGCGAAAGCTGAGCTCGCAGGATTACCTGCAAAATGGTCAGAAATTAACGAATATGGAGCTAAGGTACAAGCGCATGTCATCGATACATACTGAACAATTTATGCCAGCAAAACTGGCGCAGGCATTAGCGAACTCACTTTTTCCTGAACTGGATAGCCAGTTACGTGCAGGTCGACATATCGGTATAGACTCTCTGGATAATCATGCTTTTTTGATGGATTTTCAAGATGAGTTATCAGACTTTTATGCGCGTTATAACGTCGAATTAATCCGAGCGCCAGAAGGATTCTTCTATTTGCGACCGCGTTCAACCACACTTATTCCACGTTCTGTCCTCTCTGAAATGGATATGCTGGTGGGGAAAATTCTTTGTTATCTTTACCTTAGCCCTGAGCGGTTAGCCAATCAGGGAATATTCACCGTTCAAGAGCTGTTCGATGAATTAAGAACATTAGCAGATGAAACCAAACTTTTACGTTTAGTGAATCAACGCTCAACAGGTTCTGATCTTGATTTGCAAAAATTACAAGAAAAAATAAGAACCTCGTTAAATCGTTTACGTCGTTTAGGCATGATTTCATTCTTATTAAATGATATGCAGCGTTTCTCGATCACAGAATCTGTTTTCCGTTTTGGTGCAGATGTGCGTAGTGGTGATAATCCGCTTGAGGCTCAAATGCGCATGATCCGTGATGGTGAAGCAATGGCGCTTGAAGATAGCTCAGAAACACTTAACGACGATGAAGAAAATGAAGATGAGCAATTACAATCCAGTGAAGATGATGCGGAGGGAGAAAATAAATGATTGAACGGGGAAAATTTCGCTCATTAACACTTATCAACTGGAATGGGTTCTTTGCTCGTACTTTTGATTTAGATGAGTTGGTGACTACGTTATCAGGTGGTAATGGTGCGGGTAAATCAACCACTATGGCTGCATTTATCACAGCTATGATCCCTGATCTTACTTTGCTTCATTTCCGTAATACCACAGAAGCAGGATCGACAAGTGGATCTCGTGATAAAGGGTTATACGGGAAATTGCGCCCTGGTGTGTGTTATGCCGTATTAGATGTGATCAACTCGCGTCACTTACGTGCTGTGGTCGGTGTTCGCTTACAGCAAATTGCAGGACGTGATAAGAAAGTTGATATCAAACCCTTTATGATCCAAGGGCTGCCAATGGCAGAAAATCCAACAGAAATTTTAACGCAAGCTGTTGCAGATCGCCAAGCCCGTGTTTTACCGCTTAATGAATTAAAAGAAAAAGTTGAAGCCATTGATGGGGTTGTTTTTAGACAATTTAACTCTATCACTGATTTCCACGCGGTGATGTTTGATTTAGGGGTTATTCCTAAACGTTTACGCTCAGCAAGTGATCGTGCCAAATTCTATCGTTTAATTGAAGCCTCATTGTATGGCGGTATTTCAAGTGCGATTACACGCTCTTTACGTGATTATTTACTACCTGAGAATAGTGGTGTAAGAAAAGCTTTCCAAGATATGGAAGGCGCATTACGTGAAAACCGAATGACGCTTGAAGCTATTCGAGTCACTCAATCTGATCGTGACTTATTTAAGCATTTAATTACAGAAGCGACATCTTATGTTGCAGCTGACTATATGCGCCATGCTAACGAACGACGTGTTCACCTAGATGAAGCTTTAGAAGTACGTCGTGAATTATGGAGTCAGCGTAAATCCATTAATAACGAAGCGTATCGTTTTGTTGAAATGGGGAAAGAGCTAGAAGAGCAACAAGCGTTATCTTCTGATCTTGAAGCCGATTATCAAGCGGCAAGCGACCGACTAAACTTAGTGCAAAATGCGGTTCGCCAACAAGAAAAAATTGACCGCTATGTTGCCGATGTCGAAGAAATCACTTTTCGCTTAGAAGAACAAAGTGAAGTTGTTGAAGAAGCAGCTTCTAAGAAAGAAGAGCTTGAAGCGCGCGTGGAGTCTGCTGAAGAAGAAGTTGATGAACTGAAAAATCAGTTGGCAGATTATCAACAAGCATTAGACGTACAACAGACGCGTGCTATTCAATATCGTCAAGCTGTACAAGCGTTAGAGCGCGCTAAAGCACAGTGTGATATTGCGGATTTAGACGAGAAAAATGCTGAACAATGGGCTGAACGTATTCAAGCCAAAATTCAAAACATTACGCATTCATTACTCTCTATGGAACAGAAACTCAATGTTTCTGAAGCGGCTAAAACGCAATTTGATCAAGCCTATAAACTGGTAAGTTCAATTGTAGGTGAGGTTGAACGTCAAAATGCATGGGATGCGGCAAAAACAGCATTACGTGAATGGTCTTCTCATCGACATCAAGCGGATAGGGTTCATCCTATTCGCATGCAGTTGGCAGAATTAGAGCAACGCCTGCATCAACGAAATAGTGCAGAGCGCCAGCTTGAAGAGTTTAACAAACATCATGGCAAGTCGATGGAGCCTGATGATTTGTTAATTCTTCAAGATGAGTTAGAAGCCAAAATTGAAGAGCTTAGCGATTATGTTAATGAGTCTGGCGAACACCGCATGCAAATGCGCCAAGAGTTGGATCAACTTAAACAACAAATTGAAAAGCTGAAAAAACAAGCACCCGCATGGCTTGCTGCACAAGATGCGTTAACACAATTATGTGAACAGACTCGTCAATCTTTTGAAACGGGTCATCAAGTAACGGAATATATGCAACAGTTACTTGAGAAAGAGCGTGAAGCAACCGTATTACGTGATGAAACTGCAACTCGTAAACAGCAGATTGAAGCACAAATTGAACGTTTAAGTCAGCCAAGTGGTGCAGAAGACGGACGTTTAATTACATTAGCGGAACGTTTTAATGGTGTTTTATTATCAGAAATTTATGATGATATTACGTTAGACGATGCGCCTTATTTCTCTGCATTATATGGCCCTGCACGTCACGCAATTGTTGTGCAAGATCTCTCGTTGATTCAGGAACAATTAGAAACATTAGAAGATTGCCCTGAAGATCTCTATTTTATCGAAGGTGACCCACAATCTTTCGATGATAGTGTATTTAATGCTCAAGAGATGGATAAAGCGGTTCTTATCAAAAGTACTGATAGACAATGGCGTTATTCTCGCTACCCTGAAATTCCGCTTTTTGGTCGTGCTGCGCGTGAAAATCAATTAGAAATTTTATCGCGTCAGCGTGATGAACTTTCTGAGCTTTACGCAACACAAGCTTTTGATGTACAGAAGATCCAACGTGCCCACCATGCCTTTAGTCAGTTTGTGGGACAACATATTTCTGTGGCATTTGAGGCTGATCCTGAAGAGAATATTCGCCAGCTTAATCAACGACGTAACGAGCTAGAAAGAGCGTTAGCGCAATACGAAGAGAGTACTCAACAACAGCGTCAACATTATGCACGTACTAAAGAATCGCTGAATCTTCTTAATAAACTTATTCCTCAAGTTAATATCTTGATGGATGAAACTCTGATTGATCGTGTTGAAGAGTTACGCGAAGAGCTGTATGCCGCTGAAGAGTCAATGCGTTACTTACAGCGTCACGAAAAAGCATTAGCAGCATTAGAGCCTATCGCTTCAATCTTGCAAAGTGATCCACAAGCGCATGAACAATTAGCGCAAGATTACGAGCAAGCAAAAGCAGAGCAACAACGTTATCAGCAACAAGCTTTCTTACTGGTGGAAGTGGTACAGCGTCGCCCACACTTTAGTTATAGTGATGCCGTTGAGATTGTCAGTGAAAATAGTGATCTTAACGAGAAGCTACGTCACCGTTTAGAGATGGCAGAAACAGAACGTGCTACGGCAAGAGAACTTTATCGTCAGCAACAAGCTCAATGTGCTCAATTTAATCAAGTACTTGCCTCATTAAAAAGCTCTTTTGACACTAAATCTGAATTGCTCAGAGAGCTTGAGCAAGAGATGAGTGATACGGGTATCCAGATTGATGTTGGTGCTGAAACAAGAGCAAAAGAGCTACGTGACCAGCGCTATTCTGCGGTAAGTGCAAACCGTACTCGTATTAGTCAACTTGAGCGTGATATCGCATTGAGTGAAGCAGAGCGAGATAATCTCACCAAGAAAATTCGTAAACTTGAGCGTGATTACGTTCAAATTCGTGAGCATGTTGTGAGTGCAAAAGCGGGTTGGTGCGCGGTTATGCGATTAGTGAAAGAAAATGGTATGGAGCGTCGCTTACATCGACGAGACTTTGCTTATCTTTCTGCTGATGAGCTACGTTCAATGTCGGATAAAGCGTTAGGTGCTTTACGCCAAGCGGTTGCTGATAATGAATATTTACGTGATGCGTTACGTCGCTCAGAAGATGCGAAATATCCAGATCGTAAAGTTCAGTTCTTTATTGCGGTATACCAGCATTTAAGGGAACGTATTCGTCAAGACATCATTAAAACTGATGATCCGGTTGATGCAATTGAACAGATGGAAATCGAACTTGCTCGCTTAACTGAAGAGTTAACTAGTCGTGAGCAAAAATTAGCGATTAGTTCACGAAGTGTCGCGAATATTATTCGTAAAACTATTCAGCGTGAGCAAAATCGTATCCGTATGTTAAACCAAGGTTTACAAGCAGTTTCATTTGGTCAGGTGCGAGGTGTCCGACTCAACGTCAATATTCGTGAAAGTCATCAAGTGTTATTGGATGTGTTATCTGAAGAAGATAACCAGTATCAAGATCTATTTAAAAACCAAAACCTTACTTTCTCTGAAGCAATGGCGAAGCTTTATCAGCGTTTAAACCCTCAAGTGGACATTGGTCAACGTATGCCACAAACCGTGGGTGAAGAGCTGTTAGATTACCGTAATTACCTTGAAATGGATGTTGAAGTTAATCGTGGACCAGAAGGTTGGTTAAAAGCAGAAAGTGGTGCTTTATCAACAGGTGAAGCGATTGGTACGGGGATGTCAATTCTGGTTATGGTGGTACAAAGCTGGGAAGAAGAATCGCGACGTTTAAGAGGAAAAGATATCTCTCCTTGTCGTTTACTCTTCCTCGATGAAGCTGCGCGTTTAGATGCGAAATCTATTGCAACGTTATTTGAGCTTTGCGACCGTCTTGATATGCAGTTAATTATTGCGGCACCAGAAAATATCAGCCCAGAAAAAGGAACAACCTATAAATTAGTGCGTAAAGTGTTCAACGGCACTGAACATGTACATGTTGTTGGCTTAAAAGGTTTTGGTCAACAGGCTGAAAAAGATAAAATCGGATCATCAAATGTTGCTGAAATAACAGAATAATTTTATCCCATTATTAGCCTCAAAAGGGCAAGAATAAAGGCGCTGCGGGCTTATGCTTATAGCGCCTTCTTTTTTCAAAGTGTTACATAGATCAAAAAATGAAAGCAAATTAACAAAAAAATGAAATTTTAAGTGGTATAACGTGCGCCATATCTCATTTAAATGTAATCATGATGTTTATGATTGTTCCCGTATGTGATTAATATAAAAATTTAAAGGAAAAAGAATGCGTAAAGTCACGTTAGCTTTTAGTGCAATTGCTTTAGCGTTAAGCTTAAACGGCGCAGCAATGGCAAAAGTACATCTACCAGAAGTTGTTAGCCCAGGTGTTACTGTTGCACAACTTGCACAACAACAACCAATTCATTGGGTTTCTGTTGCTGATATTGAAAAAAGCCTTGCAGGTCAAGCGCCGATGGCGGTTGGTTTTGATATTGATGACACCGTTCTGTTCTCAAGCCCTGGTTTCTACCGTGGTAAACTAGAATACTCTCCAAACGATTTCAGCTACCTGAAAAACCCAGAATTCTGGAACAAAATGAATAATGAGTGGGATAAATTCAGTATGCCTAAACAAGTCGGTATCGATCTTGTTCAGATGCACCTAAAACGTGGGGATACTGTTTATTTCATTACTGGTCGTACTCAAACTAAAACTGAGACTGTGACCAAATATGTACAAGAAGGCTTAAACATTCCTGCTGATAAAATGCAGCCGGTTATTTTTGCTGGTGACCAACCTGGCGCAAATAACAAAGTAAGCTGGATGCGTGATCATAAACTGAAAATTTACTACGGTGATGCTGATGCTGATATCGCAGCAGCAGATGAACTGAATATCCGTGGTATTCGTATTCTGCGTGCGGCTAACTCTTCTTACCAACCACTGCCAAAAGCAGGCCAGTTTGGTGAAGAAGTTGTTATCAATTCAGAGTATTAATCTTTACCCTTTGTTTACCTTTATTTGTAAGGCGTAGGAAACTGCGTCTTTTTCTATTTTAAAATACCTTCCATTTAAATAATCTTATTTATCTATTCACAATTCTTTATTATTTCCTGAATGCTTATTTTCAATATGTCTATTTTTTGTTCTTTTATTGTATCTTTAATTTAAATTATATATTTGAATATAAAAGTAGCTAGATAGTCTTTTTTTGATTAAATAAAACCAAATTTCTATCAGGGGCTTACAAAACTTTAAAAATATTAGTTTATTCCTATAAAACTCTTTGCCTAGCTCATCTAATATTCTAGGATACCAAAATAATAATAAGGAATGAGGGTAGAGGATTTATGGCGCATCAACCAATTAAAAGAGCAATCGCATATTCAGTTGTTATAGGTACACTCCTTTCTGGTCATTATGCAATAGCCACAGAAACAGAGTCGGTGACTTTATCTACACCCGAAACAGAAAACGCAACATTGGTTCCTGTCACTAGTGAAGTTATGCCAGCACCTGCAATTGTAGTTATGAAGGTTCCACAATTGACTGAGTTAGCAGTAAGAACAAAACTACAATCATGGAGCTCAACGGGATATAAACCGTTATATTTAAATCAGTTAGTGAAAGTTTACCAAGCAAGTGATTTAGCATTAATCTGGCAAGATGAAAAAACAGTACAGCAATTACAGCAACAAATTGCTGAAGTGGCGATGTCGGGAACCCAACCTCAATTTGGGCAATGGTTAATACAACTAGAGTCGCCTGAATTAACAAAAGAAGCACGCGACCTTATTTTATCAGATGCTTTTTTAGGCTATATCAGTTTTGTTGAGCAAGTAAATAAATCAGGTATATCTTTACTGTATCGAGATGTGATGCAAACATTACCATCACCAACTGATAAGTCAGTCGTGGAATTACAGCAAAATATTCAAAATAACACCTTAGGTAGCTTTGTTATTTCTTATGCACCGTCTCATCCTTATTACGCCTTAATGAAAGAGGAAGTGCGAAAGCAGTTACATAGTTCAGTTGTTTGGCCAGAAATGAAAGGAACAACATCATTAAAGCCAAATCAATCATCACAAGAAGTTGTACCGCTGAGACAGATTTTACGTAATTTAAAATTAATTCCTGAGTTGGCAGCGAATGAGCAGGAAATTGTGACAACCGTTTATGATGCGCCTTTAGTTGCGGCTGTTAAATTATTTCAAACTGCTCATGGATTAGAGCCGGATGGTGTTATTGGGCGACAAACGCGAGTGTGGTTAAATATAACACCAGCACAGCGCGCTAGCATTATGGCATTAAATATTCAACGTCTTCGCCTGACGCCAGCCATTGGTGATACTGGAATTTGGGTTAATATTCCTGATTTCTCGCTCTATTTTTATGCCAATAACGAGCTTATTCTCGACTCAAAAGTCATTGTCGGTCGCCCAGATAGAAAAACACCGATTATGAGTAGTGCACTAAATAATGTAGTGGTTAACCCACCTTGGAATGTGCCAACAAGCATGACTCGTAAAGATATTGTGCCTAGAGGTAAAGCAGATCCTAGTTACTTTAGTCGTAAGGGATATACCATTTATTCAGGGTGGGGAAATGATGCTTATCCTATTAACCCTTACGATATTGATTGGCAAAATATGAGTGCTAATAACTTCCCTTACCGAATTTGGCAGGCTCCGGGACCAACAAACTCATTAGGCCGTTATAAATTTAATATGCCAAATTCAGATGCGATATATCTGCACGACACACCAAATCATTCACTGTTTTCAAAAAATATGAGGGCAATCAGTTCAGGCTGTATTCGTGTTAATAAAGCCTCTGAACTTGCTTCAATTTTATTGGGCGATGCGGGATGGAAACAAGATAGAATTGATGCGGCACTAAAACGTGGTTCAACACAATATGCGCCAATTCCTGAACGTATTCCGGTTTATTTATATTATCAAACAGCATGGGTGGCTCAGGAAAATGCACCTCAATATCGTGCAGATATTTATGGTTATGACAAAGCCACGACTAATGCACAACCTTATTTAGAGAATATTAAGAAATACTTGTGATATAAATAAATATAAATTGAATAAAGGGTAGCTAATTTGGCTATCCTTTATTTTTATATAAATCAATAAGATGAAATTATTCTCTTATGATTATTAATAGGGTAATTAAAAATATAATAAATTATAAAATATTTTTAAAATTTCCATTAAAAATAGAATGATAAAAATGGAATTTAGTATAAATAACTAAACTTATAAAATTACTAATGGCATTAAATTGAAATGAAGTGTTATTTACAATACTATACAAACTGTAAGAAACAATTCGAGAAAAATATTGTCATAATAAAGGTTCTTCTTCCGGAAATAATTTTTTGAGTGCATATACTATGGATATTATTGATTCACATCGCCGTAAATGGCTGGGGCTTGGTATGGCCGCAGTGGGGTTAGGGTTATTACCTTCTCATGCATTTGCTTCACTAGCGACACCTCGTCCAAAAATCCTTCGCTTTAATAATTTAAATACAGGTGAAACTATTAAAGCCGAGTTTTTTGATGGAAAACGTTATAATAAACATGAGCTTGCTAAACTAAATCATCTCTTTAGAGATTACCGTCAAAACAAAATAAAAACGATAGATCCTGCACTGTTTGACCAAATCTACTTATTGCAAGTAATGCTTAATAACAATAAACCCGTTGAGCTTATTTCAGGTTATCGTTCTTTAGTGACAAATAATAATCTACGTCATAGTAGTAGCGGAGTGGCAAAGAAGAGCTATCACACGCGTGGTCAAGCAATGGATTTTCGTTTAGTCGGCACTGATCTTTCTAAAGTGCGTCAAGTTGCATTAAGAATGAAAGCAGGTGGTGTAGGCTATTATCCAAAAAGTAATTTTGTACATATTGATACAGGGCCTGTCCGCTCATGGTAATCTATTGAGAATTAGATAATAAAGAGTGGAGTGATTCATGATGTATCACATTGTACCTGTGACAAACTATATGCAAAATTGCACCCTTATTTGGTGTGATGAAACGAAGGAAGCAGCAATTGTTGATCCCGGTGGTGATGTTGAAACGTTAATTGCAGAAATAGAAGAACGCCAATTAACATTGACCAAAGTATTATTAACACACGGACACTTTGATCATATTGCAGGCACCTCACAAATTGTTGAGCACTTCAATGTCCCTGTTTACGGTCCTCATAAAGATGATAATTTCTTATTAGAAGAATTAGAACAACAGTGCCGTATGTTTAATTTCCCTTGCGGAAAATCATTTACACCAGATAGTTGGTTAAATGAAGGTGATACCGTCACGATAGGTAAAACAATTTCGTTATCTGTCTTACATTGCCCTGGTCATACTCCAGGACATGTTATTTTTGTTAATCATCAGAATAAACTTATCTCTATGGGAGATGTGTTATTCAAAGAAAGCATTGGTCGTACTGATTTCCCTCGTGGAAACCATGCCGATCTTATTGCTTCAATCAAAAATAAAGTATTACCTTTAGGCGATGATTATCTGTTTATTCCGGGACATGGTCCTATGTCTAATTTAGGGCATGAACGCCAATATAATCCTTTTTTACAAGATGAAATGCCAATCTGGTAATACTGATAATATCCATTAATTAACGAAAAGCTCTTTATTATAAAGGGCTTTTTTTATGAATAAAAAAAGTGTGGTTTATCTTTCTTTTATATCAATAAAAATGCCATGTTATTTAATAACATGGCATTTATCTTAATTACACTTTAGAAGGCAATTAGAGTACAGCTACAATGGCTTCGCACAGTGGAACCATATTCTCAAGGGTTAAACCTGCAACGTTAATACGGCCTGAACCCACGATATAAATACCATATTCAGCACGTAAACGCTCAACTTGCTCTTTATTTAAACCACTAAATGAGAACATCCCATTTTGGTCAATAATAAAGCTAAAGTCTTGCTTGGCGCCTTTTTCTTGTAGCGTTGTTACTAACAATTGACGCATACGCTGAATACGTTCACGCATGGTTGTGAGTTCTTCAATCCACTCTTCTTTTAACTCTGGGTTAGAAAGAATCGTCGTTACCACTGAAGCGCCGTGTGCTGGTGGGTTAGAGTAGTTTGCACGAATAATGGCTTTTGCTTGGCTAAAGGCTTTTTCCGCAGTCTCACTGTCTTTTGTGACAATAGTACATGCGCCTACACGCTCATTATAAAGGCCGAAATTTTTAGAGTACGAACTTGCGACAATAAGCTCAGGATTTTTTTCTGTAAAGAGGCGTAAGCCTTGGGCATCTTCTTCAAGACCACGCGCAAAACCTTGGTATGCAAAGTCAAAGACAGGTAGCCAGCCTTTTTCTGCTGATAAGGCTGCTAATTGGCGCCATTGTTCTTCTGTTGGATCAATACCGCTTGGGTTATGACAGCATCCGTGGAATAACACTACGTCGCCAGCCTGTGCATTAGCAAGGCTTGCCAGCATGCCTTCAAAATCTAACCCGCGATTTTCAGCATCATAATAATCATAATTACAGATCTCAAGACCTGCAGTTTGGAAAATATTATTATGGTTAGGCCAAGTTGGATTACTGATCCAGACACGTTTTGCTGTTGTTTGCTGAGCAATGAAATCAGCGGCGATACGTAAAGCGCCAGTACCACCCGGTGCTTGAGCTGTGCGTGCGCGCTTTTCAGAGATAATAGGATGTTGTTCACCAAACAGAAGTGCTTGGGTCACATTGCCAAATTCAGGGATACCGCTAATAGGAAGGTAGTTTTTAGTGGTTTCGTTTTCTAACAGGTATTTTTCTGCTTTCTTAACAGTGGTTAAAACAGGAGTTTTGCCTGTCTCATCCTTGTAAACACCAATTCCTAAATTAATTTTGTTTTCACGAGGATCAGAACGGAAACTATCAGCTAAACCCAGAATAGGATCGGCTGGTGCAGCAATGATTTTCTCAAACATAGTGTAATTGTTCCCTAAGCTCAAAACGAAGCCGAAATATGAGTATCAAGAGTAACGCTATGAGGCCTTTTTGCCAACTGTTTGTAGTGAAATTAACAAGAAGTTGTGAACTAAGTGAGAATAAATAGCAAATCAAGATGTAAATAAGTGAATATCCTGTGATTACATTAACATATAAAAATTATCACTAAAAACACCTAATTGTTTAGTATGATAAACTTTTTGATAATTTGAAAAATAAAGAAAAGGGGGGATATTTTTAAGCGAATAAATAAATGGCGTGTTGTGATGGTTAAATTGTATAAATAAAAAAGCAACACCGAAGTGTTGCTTTTCAAATCAATTAACTTGACTGTTTAATTACCTATAAGCGGTAATTAGAACTGATAAGTCAGACCTAAACCAACTACGTTGTCGTCGTTGATGCCCAGTTTGTTATCAGATTTCAGCAGGTTGATTTTATAGTCAACAACTGCAGTCATGTTTTTGTTAAATTTGTAGAAAGAACCTACAGAGATATATTTAACTAAATCTTCATCACCAACATAAGCAATACCAGTGTCTGTTGTTTGGTTCAGATTTTTACCTTTAGATTGAACATAACCTAAAGATGGTTTCAGACCTAAGTCAGCAAAGTCATACTGTGCAGTTAACTCGATGTTTTGAGTTTTGTTAGCAATGCCTTTATTGAAGCTAGTCATGTTACGGGTTTCACCGTACATAGCTGCTAAGTAAACATTGTTAGCTGCAAATTTAGCACCAACGTTCCATGCTTCTGCACGAGAACCTTTAGCAGTGCTGTTATCTTGTTGCCAAGAAGTACGAGCAGAGCTTGAATAACCACCACCCAGAGTTACGCCCCAGCCTAAATTATAAGCTGTAGAGAAACCAAAGCCGTCACCATTAGCTTTTTTACCATCACGTTTGTTGATAGTATTTTCGTTGTTTTTACCTTGATATTGCAGAGCAAAGTTCAGGCCATCAACATAACCAAACATATCAGTGTTACGATAAGTTAAAACACCGGTAGTACGGCTAGTCATGTAAACGTCAGTTTGTGCCATGGAGTCGCCGCCCCATAAAGGCAGAACGTCTGTCCATGCGTTGGTGTCGTAAATTACACCGTAGTTACGACCGTAGTCCAGTGAACCGTAATCTGCAAATTTAAAACCAGCGTAAGCAAAACGAGCACGTGAATCAGTATCACCTTCAGTATTGCTTGTGCGGATTTCATATTCGAAACGACCAAAACCAACTAAATCTTTATTGATTTGAGTTTCGCCTTTGAAGCCGATACGTGCACGAGATGCATCACCGTCTTCACCTGAATCTTTATCAGCGAAGTAATGACGAACGTCAACTTTACCGTAGATGTCTACTTTGTTGCCGTCTTTGTTATACATTTCAGCTGCGTTTGCTGCACCAGCAAACATTAAAGCTGGGATTACCACTGCAAGAAGATTGCGCTTCATCATTATTATTACCCTCATTGGTGTTATTCAGACACCTTTGCCACTGCCAGAAATAGTTTCTTAATTTTTATGGAACTATTTATGAGAGTTAAGTGTCGTCTGTGTCGGGAGACAGTGTTCCATTGGTAAAAAATTTTATCTACCCCCAATTTGCTACAAAAACGAAAAAAGTGTAACAAATTGTAACTATGTATTTCAAAGTGTGTATTTCGGGGAACTTTTGAATCAAATAACAGCCATGCATAAAAAAAGCCAACCTTGTGGTTGGCTTCTTCACTTAAGTTAAACTTGTGCAATAAAACAGCAGTGCAAATTTTTAGCTGAATACTAATTAATCACTAAATTAGAAATCAGCATTTCTTGGTGTACGAGGGAATGGAATAACTTCACGAACGTTTGCGACACCCGTCACATAAGCAACTAAACGTTCAAAGCCTAAACCAAATCCTGAGTGAGGTACGGTGCCATAACGACGCAGGTCGCGATACCACCAGTAGTCTTCTTTGCTCATTCCCATTTCGTCTAAACGTTTATCAAACATATCTAAACGCTCTTCACGTTGAGAACCACCGATGATTTCACCAATTCCTGGCGCTAACACGTCCATTGCTGCAACTGTTTTACCATCTTCATTCATGCGCATATAGAATGCTTTGATATCTTTCGGATAGTTTTTCACAACCACAGGCGCTTTAAAGTGTTTCTCTGCAAGATAGCGCTCATGCTCAGAAGAGAGATCAACACCCCAGTAAACTGGGTTTTCAAATTTCTCACCACAGTTTTCAAGCACAGTGACCGCATCGGTATAGTCAATTTGAGCAAAATCAGAGGTAATAAAGTTCTCTAAGCGTGTGATAGCGTCTTTATCGACACGTTGTGCAAAGAACTCCATATCATCTTTACGCTCTGCTAATACAGCTGCAAAGGTGTATTTCAGCATTTTTTCAGCAAGGGCTGCAATATCGTTAAGATCAGCAAATGCTACTTCAGGCTCTACCATCCAGAATTCAGCGAGGTGACGACTGGTATTTGAGTTTTCAGCACGGAATGTTGGGCCGAAGGTGTACACTTTGCTTAATGCAGAGGCGTAAGTTTCACCATTTAGCTGACCAGAAACAGTTAAAAACGCTTCACGGCCAAAAAAGTCTTCACTGAAATCGACTTCGCCTTTATCTGTGCGTGGCAGGTTGTTCATATCTAATGTAGAGACGCGGAACATTTCACCTGCACCTTCTGTATCTGCCGCCGTAATCAGTGGCGTAGAAACCCAGAAGAAGCCTTGTTCATCGAAGAAACGATGTAGTGCTTGTGCTAATGTGTGACGAACACGAGCAACCGCACCAATTAAGTTAGTACGAGGACGAAGGTGAGCAACTTCACGTAGGTACTCAATACTATGACGTTTGGCGGCCATCGGATAAGTTTCCGGATCATCGACCATTCCTACCACAACAACATGAGTGGCTTGAATTTCAAAGTTCTGTCCCTGGCCCGGAGATTCAACAATTTTACCGGTGACTTCCACAGAACAGCCTGTGGTTAAGTGCAGCACTTCATCTTGATAATTCGGTAAATTATTATTAATGATGGCCTGTACTGGATTAAAGCAGGAACCGTCATAGACGGTAAGGAATGAGATACCAGCTTTTGAATCTCTTCTTGTACGTACCCAACCGCGAACGGTGACGTCTTCGCCAACCGCGATACGGCCTTGCAGTACGTCGACTACAGGCGCAACGATCATAAATAAATCTCTCTTCGTTTAATTAAAATAATTGTTTGGTTAATTCACTCTGCCCCTGTCGGACAGTTTTTCTATGTTACTTGCAATAGCGCAGGAAACAAGTAGGAAATTTTAGTTTAAAGAGTCAATAAAGAAGAGAAAAGCTTTTGTATAAAATAAATTGATAAAAATAGGTGAAATATTGATAAAGGCAGGTGTTATGACAAAAGAAAGGGCAATTATTACCCTTTCTTTTATTAATGAAGATTTTTAGCTAATTAACAGGCCTGTTTAACAAGAGGAACGTCAAAGGCTTTGCGTAGCTTGTCAACAAAGTCATTATCGTCACAAATTGTTTTACCTGGGCTATCTGATAATTTAGCCACTGGCTTACCATTACACTCCACCAGCTTAATCACAATATTAAGAGGCGTTATTTCAGGAATGTTACAAGTGAGTCGAGTACCAATACCAAAGATTAGACGAATACGCTTATGGAAATGCTTATAAAGTACGAGTGCTTTTTGAAAATCGAGGCTATCAGAAAAGACTAATACTTTATTCATGGGATCAATGCCCAATTTTTCATAATGCGCGATCGCTTTTTCACCCCATTCAATCGGATCGCCTGAGTCATGACGTAAACCTTGGTAGCTTTCTGCAAAGGCTTTATCAAAATCACGCAAAAACGCATCCATTGTAATGCAATCTGTTAATGCAATACCTAATTGATCTGGATATTCATCTAACCAAGATTGCAAGGCTGCACGTTGGCTATTTGCTAGTTCAGGGCTAATCTGCTGATGAGCTTGAAACCACTCGTGAGCTTGTGTTCCCACAGGAGCTAAATGCATACGCTCAGCTAAATGATAGTTACTTGTACCAATAAGATAAGGGAAATGATTTTTCAGCTCATCCACAATCGCACACTGCACATCATAAGAGAAACGGCGGCGAGTACCAAAATCCATTAATTTAAAATCAGCTAAGTCAATCTGTTGTTCAGCCGCATCACGGTAGAAGATGTCAATTAATTTACGTAGTTGATTAACTGCATCATCAGGCGTGATTTGAGGAGAACGAGCACGATGTACAATTTCACTCACTAAAGCCAACAAAGGAACTTCCCATAGAATAACTTCGCGCCAAGGCCCCGTTATTCTTATCGACAGTTGGTTTTCAGGTATTGTTGAAATTTGGACTTGTTCTGGTTTAAAGCGAAAATGCTTAAACCATTGCAGATAGTCATTTTTGAAAAAGGGGAGGCTCTGAAGATAGTCAAATTCTTCATTCGTTAATGACAAGTCTGCCATCATATTAACTTGATGGCGTAAGGTTGTTGCATATTCACCTAGACGTTCATCACTCCGACAGCGGAACTCAGCAACGACAGGAATATCACTATAATGGTGGTAAACCGCTTGTTGCATGTGGAGCTTATATGCATCGGTATCCAACAGTGATGTAATAATCGGTGTAGCGTCTAAAATCATAGCGCGTCAAGCATCCTCACGGAGCGTTTTTATGTCTGCTAAATCGTTAAGGTTGGAGAGTATACCCGAATATGACGACAAAGCGTCACTATTCAACAATATTTCTCTGCGACATAAAAACAAGCTGTAAAACTTAGATGAGTTTACCACGTTAAACATAATTTGGGAGTATATTAGCATCATTTACCAAATAAATTGATTACATGTATTAATAAACTATTAACATTCTGTTGACTTTTAATGGTTTCAATTGAATATTCGACTGGCTAAACAGATTTTTGACGAGTAAGCTTTGGCAATATAACCGTTAAATAGTCGTGTTAACTAAAAGGTTTTTTCTATGACACAACAAAGAATCGCGAAATTTCGCAAAGATTATCGTGCCCCTGACTACACAATCACCGATTTACATCTTGATTTTATCTTAGACAAAGAAAACACCCAGGTTACAGCGATAAGCCAATGTAAACGCTTAAACTCAGAGGCGACAGCATTAGTGTTAGATGGTGAAGATTTAACATTAAAATCAATCGCAGTGAATGATGTTGCTTGGACACACTATAAAGAAGAAAACGGCAAACTCATCATTGAACAACTGCCCGAACAATTTACATTAAAAATTGTTAATGAGATTAACCCATCAGCTAATACCGCATTGGAAGGGTTGTATGTTTCTGGTGATGCATTATGTACACAGTGTGAAGCTGAAGGCTTCCGCCATATTACTTACTATTTAGATAGACCTGATGTATTAGCTCGTTACACCACAACAATCACGGCAGACAAAAAACAGTATCCTTATTTGTTGTCCAATGGTAACCGTATTGCACAAGGTGAACTGGATGATGGTCGTCATTGGGTAACATGGGAAGATCCACATCCAAAACCAAGTTATTTATTTGCTGTGGTAGCGGGTGATTTTGATGTGTTACGAGATACTTTTATCACCAAAAGCGGTCGTGAAGTTGCTTTAGAGCTTTTTGTTGATAAAGGTAATTTAGATCGTGCAGATTGGGCAATGACATCATTGAAAAATGCGATGGCATGGGATCAAGCTCGCTTTAATTTAGAATATGATCTCGACATCTATATGATAGTTGCTGTTGATTTCTTTAATATGGGGGCAATGGAGAATAAAGGGCTGAATGTCTTTAACTCTAAATATGTGCTAGCGAAAAGTGAAACGGCAACTGACAAAGATTACTTAGGTATTGAGTCTGTTATTGGTCATGAATATTTCCATAACTGGACAGGTAACCGTATTACTTGCCGTGATTGGTTCCAGTTAAGCTTGAAAGAAGGTTTAACCGTTTTCCGTGATCAAGAATTTAGCTCTGACTTAGGCTCTCGTTCTGTTAATCGTATCAATAATGTACGCGTGATGCGTACCGCTCAGTTTGCAGAAGATGCAAGCCCAATGGCGCACCCAATTCGTCCTGATAGTGTGATCGAAATGAACAACTTCTATACTTTAACAGTATATGAAAAAGGTTCAGAAGTGATCCGAATGATCCACACTTTATTAGGCGAAGAGCAATTCCAAGCTGGCATGCAGATGTATATTCATCGTCACGATGGCAGTGCTGCAACTTGCGACGATTTTATTCAAGCAATGGAAGATGCTTCTAATGTTGATCTTACTTTATTCCGTCGTTGGTATAGCCAATCAGGTACACCACAACTGACAGTTCGTGATAGTTATAATGCTAATAAAAAGCAATACACTTTAACTGTTAGTCAAATGACGCCACCGACAGCCGATCAAACTGAAAAGCAGCCATTACATATTCCATTAGATATTGAATTATATGATACCAAAGGCGATGTGATCCCACTGCGTTCACAAGGTCAAACTGTTTCTAATGTATTGAATGTGGTACGTGAAGAGCAGCAGTTTGTCTTTGACGATGTGCCAGAACAACCAATCCCATCTTTATTACGTGAGTTCTCTGCGCCTGTAAAACTTGATTATCCATTTACGGATGAGCAACTCTCTTTCTTAATGAAATATGCACGTAATGCATTTTCACGTTGGGATGCTGCTCAAGCATTATTGGGTCGCTATATAAAAGAAAACGTGGCTCGAGTTCAAAAGGGTGAAATCTGCATTCTGCCTGAAATGGTGGTTGATGCTTTCCGTGCAGTATTACTTGATAAAGATATCGATCCTGCATTAGCTGCACTTATTCTGACATTACCAACAGATGTCGAAGCGGGTGAATCATTTAGTATTATTGATCCAGTTGCTATCCATAAAGCGCTTGGTTTTATTCGTAAAACATTAGCAACTGAAATGGCAGATGAGTTCTCTGCTGTTTATCATTCAATGCATATCGGTGCTTATCGTGTTAATCATGATGATATTGCAAAACGTGATTTACGTAATGTGTGTCTAGCTTATTTAGCAGTTGAAAATGAGCAAACAGGTAATCAACTTGTCGACGCGCAATATCGCAACAGTGACAATATGACGGATGCACTTGCCGCATTGAATGCAGCAGTGATGGCACAGTTACCTTGTAAAGATGCATTGCTACAAGAGTTCGATGACAAATGGCATCAAGATGGTTTAGTGATGGACAAATGGTTTAGTTTACAAGCCATGAGCCCAGAAAAAGGGGGGTTACAGAAAGTACGTAGTCTGTTATCTCATCGCTCATTTACACTTGCAAACCCTAATCGTACTCGGGCGTTAATTGGTGCATTTGTGAATAATAACCCTGTGGCATTCCATGCTGAAGATGGCTCTGGTTATTTATTATTGACAGAAATTCTGACTGACTTAAATAGTCGCAACCCACAAGTTGCTTCACGCCTTATTGAGCCGTTTATTCGTTTAAAACGTTATGATGCAACTCGCCAAGATAAAATGCGTGCTGAGTTATTAAAACTGAAAGCGCTTGAGAATTTGTCTGGCGATTTATATGAGAAAATCACCAAAGCATTAGCTGATTAATATCATGTCTTATATCACTTTATGAGTGAAGAAATAGTATAAAATCAGCAAGATAATCAGATCCCCAGCATAGTCTGGGGATTTTTTATGGCGAATTGTGAAATTGAAACGTTTACTTTTCATGCTTTTATCTATATGATGCTCGACGCTTAAATTGTCGTAGACATATCATTCCTAATACCCGATATTCTCAATGGAGATCGTATGTATTATTCCTTAGTAAGGAAGGCATTGTTTCGGCTAGATCCTGAACGTGCCCATGATTTTACCTTCCGTCAGTTAAAACGTTTATCTCATTCCCCATTTCAATTTCTTATTCAGCAGTCACTTCCTTCTAAACCTGTTTCCTGTATGGGACTCTCATTTAAAAATCCACTTGGTCTTGCCGCCGGTCTTGATAAAAACGGTGATTGTATAGATGCACTGGGTGCAATGGGATTTGGTTTTATTGAAGTTGGCACGGTGACACCACGTCCTCAAGTGGGAAATGATAAACCTCGTTTATTCCGCTTAGTGGAAGCCGAAGGCTTAATTAACCGTATGGGATTTAATAATCTCGGTGTTGATAACCTAATTGAAAATGTAAAACAATCCCGTTATGGCGGTGTACTGGGCATTAATATCGGTAAAAATAAAGATACCCCAGTAGAGCAAGGTAAAGATGACTATCTGATTTGTATGGAAAAAGTCTATGCTCATGCTGGTTATATCGCAATTAATATCTCATCACCAAATACCCCAGGTTTGCGTACATTACAATATGGTGAAGCATTAGACGATCTGCTATCAGCAATTAAAAATAAACAATTAGAGTTGCAAGGAAAATATCAAAAATATGTTCCTGTTGCAGTTAAAATTGCGCCTGATTTAACACATGAAGAATTAATTCAAGTTGCAGATAGCTTAGTGCGTCATCATATTGATGGTGTTATTGCGACAAATACCACATTAGATAAATCATTAGTGAGTGGATTAAATCATTGTAATGAAGCGGGTGGATTAAGTGGTCGTCCGGTACAATCAAAAAGTACACAAATAATCCGTCAATTAAATGAAGAATTAAAAGGTGCATTACCTATTATTGGTGTAGGTGGAATTGATTCACTAACGGCAGCTAGAGAAAAAATGGATGCTGGTGCTTCTCTAATTCAAGTCTATTCAGGATTCATTTATCAAGGTCCTGCACTTATCAAATCTATAATTAATCATATCTAAATACATTTAATAATGAGTTAGGGGCTTTTCTTCTGCCCCTAACTCGTTTATATTGCCCCTAGTTGGTTATTTTTTATTAAATTGCACTGATTGTGCTTAATTAATAGTAAAATGAATCCTGTTTTTGTTAGGTGATATTAAATATTTTATTTAGGTCATTTAATTTTGATTGTTTATCAGAGTATAAAACAGGGAATGAATCGAAGGGGGATTAATTAGTGATAATAAAACCCGATGATCGCTGGCGTTGGTATTTTGATGTTGAGCAACAAAAATTAATGCTTGATTTAGCAAATGGTATGGTTTTTCGTTCCCGCTTTCCAAGCAAAATGTTGAGTGAGAGTGCTCGACAATCAGCATCTTTTACCGTCGATGATGCAGCTCTTTATTATGGATACGATGAGCAAATTCGACAAATAGATATGCCATCAGAATCAAGAGCTGAATTAGCTTTAAATGCATTAATAGCCCATCGCTTTTTAAAGCCACTGATGCCTAAGAGTTGGTATTTTGAAGTTAACAATAATCAAATCAACCCTTATTTATCTCAAGTGGTAGAAGCCTCATTAAAAGAAGAAGGCGAAACCGCTCTTTTTTTAGTGACTGAAGTGGGGGCTCAAGCTTGTTTATGTTTATTAGCTCAACCTCAGTTAACATTATTTGATAGAACTCTTAATTTTTGTGACCCAATAAAAATTATGAATGATAGGTTAAGCAATTACCATAAAGAGTCAGAGTCAGGATCATTTTTGTACGAGAAAGTTATTTAACAAAAAGAGTAAAAAGGACTTACTCTTTTTATCGTCACTCATTATTTATAA
Source organism: Proteus sp. PR00208 (assembly GCF_016238545.1). Taxonomy (NCBI): domain Bacteria; kingdom Pseudomonadati; phylum Pseudomonadota; class Gammaproteobacteria; order Enterobacterales; family Morganellaceae; genus Proteus; species Proteus sp. PR00208. The sequence continues at coordinate 144,394 of NZ_JAEHQE010000001.1, forward strand.
CATTCTAAAAACAAATTCACCCCAAATAATACTCCCTAAAATCAAATCTTCATTACTCTCTTTCTGTAATCTTTTTCTAAAAAATAAAATGAGTTTATTGATAATTCATTATTGAGTTCTTAATAAGATAATTCTTATTAAATAAACTGTTTTATTTAAAATAAAAAAGAAGGTAAGGGAAAATTATCTTCTTTATGTCAAATGTGAGCTATAGATCAGGAGGTTTATAACACTCGTATCAAAAAACAGAATAGTCAAATAATGGTGTGTTGGTCATATTAGATCACTATCGTCATTGTATGATTGAATATAAAAAGGAATTTATATGAGTGAACGTGTCAAACCGATCGAGGTCATGAAGCGTAATATTTGCCCTGTATGTGCAAAAATAGATTGCATCTTTTTAACAAAAGATAAGCATTGTAAAGAGATGATGGATGCTTTCAGGGAAGGTGATATAACCAAAGCGATAAAAATTTATTCTCAGCGTTATCTACAGTATGCGGGGATGATGAGTGGTAGTTTAAAGAAAGCGGTTGGATCATATGATTCTATTGTTCAAATGTTAACTTCGGCACCTAAGCAGTAAATCAGTATTTCTGCTGAGTTAAATACAGCAATAACATCTGCTCAATCTACGTTAATCCCAGGAAAGAGTATCAATAAAGCTAATTTAGCCCCAGTGGCTATTTTTACTTCAGTGGTAACAACGACAAATGCAACGGTTGCATCAGAAACGTTGGGGGCTATTTTAGGTCGTGCATTAGGTTTAGGTGCAGGCCTCATGCTGTATTCTCCTCCAGTTGGAGTAGGGAGTGATAGATACCCTTCGATGATTTATCAAGAATTTCCCCAAAATAAAGAAACTGCGCTTACTGCGGCAGGTCAGAGATTAAATATTCCTAAAGAAGCGCAATTAAGAGATATTGCAAAGCAAAAAGGGATAATTAATACCTCGGCTACTGTTATTGAACAGGCAGTTAATGGAACAAAACAAATTGAGTTAGTGAAAACGAATGTACCAGTTAAAACTCGAGTAGTTGAAGCGAGAAAAACTGTTGAGAAAGGTATTTTTGCTTATACTTTACCAAATGAGAAACAAGAAAGAATTGTTCAGATTGGTAGTGCGGAGATCTTAACGGGTACTGAATTACCTCAGCCAGAAAGACATAGATATCTACTTGGTAAGGTATATGATATTCCTAGGTTTAATAACTTACCTTTAGATGCCCCCACTTTTTTTACAGAAAGTGAGAAAGAACAGTCTTCGCTGAAAGAGCCTATAATTTTGGTGTTTCCATGGGAATTGGGAATAAAACCAATTTATTTATCGACAGGGAAAAAAGATAAACCCCGCCAAGGCGTAAAAGAGCGTGGTCATAGTTATCATCCAGCACCAAAAACTGAAGATATTAAAGGATTGGGTATCCTTAAGCCTGTCCAAGGTAAAACACCTAAACAAGGTGGAGCAGGCAAACGTAATCGCTGGAAAGGTGATAAAGGGCGAAGGATCTATGAGTGGGATTAACAGCATGGTGAGCTGGAAGGATATCGCGCTAGTGATGGACAGCATATTGGGGCATTTGATCCAAAAACGGGTAATCAGTTAAAACCAGCAGATCCTAAACGCAATATCAAAAAATTTCTATAAGGTAGATAAGATTATGGGATTGAAATTACATACTCAATGGTTTGATAAAAAAACAGAAGAAATTATAGGCGAGGAATACTCAAAAGATTTTGGTGATGATGATTTTTTGATTGATGAAACAATTGATCCGAAAGATGAAAATATCATTAATAATGGGGTTTTTGATTTACATGAAGATTGGGTTAAAGCTATTCAAAAGCATGTTACACATAAAATTGAATTGAATAAGTATATTTACCAAATTTCTTTCGATTACCGTGATAAATGGTAATGAACAAGCGCATATAATATTCACTTACATCATTTTGAAAGTCTCTTAACGGAGACTTTTTTTTGCACTGGAGATATCATAGAAAAATCAGTTGGTTAATAAACTAACTTGCTCATTCCCAATAAATTTTTTTCATTACCTTTGTACTTAATAAGGTGATGCAGTTCTGGAAAATCATAATACTGCCAATGCAATGGTATCGAGGGTGCATCAATAAACTCAGTTATATATGATTGGGGTAAAATTAATCAATTTAATATTTACTGATAACGATATATATCATACATAACTGTGTTTATATTGAGTTCTTTATTTCATTTTTTTGTTTATATCTATTTGATTTTTATTATCTTTAAGTGAAAGTTTCACATTACCTTTAGGAATGCAACTACAGGCTAAAATCTTACCTGAGCGTTTAATTGCTCCGGCTTTTAATGCATTAACATCGCCTTCATCTAATTGGATAACACAAGAGCCACAAAGGCCAGCTCGGCAACTATAAGGAATAGCATAACCATTATTTTCAAGCTGTTCTAACAGGACTTCTTGGTTATTACCCTCAAAAATTTCACCGTTAAATTCAATGCTGACAGTTTGCTCTTGTGCGTGTTCAACAATAGGTGTTGATTGTGTTTCAACAGGTGCCGTTACAAGATATTGTTTCGCTTCTTTATAAGCTAATACCTCAACAGTATCTCCCACACGAATTATGCCAGTTTGACGAATGATGACATTTTGACCAAAATCGACATCACCTGTTTCATCGCTACGGAATGTTTGCAGTGTTGCGAGTGGTTCTGTGTTAGGATGTTTAACACCTTTATCTATACTTATAGTGGTCATGATGCAACGGCTACAAGGTTTCATCAGGTCCATCACAACAGAGCCAACACGAATAGTCTGCCAAGTATCTTCTTCAAAAGGCTTTGCACCTGTTATGAGGATATTACCTCGAAATTGCTCAATATTAATTGAAGCGGGGCAACGCTGTTGTAAGTATTGAAATGAGGCTTCATTAATTAATAAGTAAGGGTAACCATCAGCGAAAGAAACAGCGGTTTCTGGATTCTTTTTCACTCGGCGTGTCGATTTTTCGCCAGTCCAACGAAGTTGAACATCCATTTTTAAATAACGACTGAACCACTGATTTATTTCATCTGGAGCCACATACGCGGTAAAATGGTTGCCCCAAACTTCTGTCGGTTGCAATGTGGTTTCAAAATCTTGATAGGTGATAGCAATGCCTTCACCATCAGGAGCTTGAATATAAATACCATTTGCCATGACTGTGGGAATAAAACACAGCAAAACGGGAAATTTTCGTGCCGTGATAAAAGTCCCTTCAGGGGTGGTTATCATAAAATCGCGATCAAACGTGAATCCGCTCTCACGAGCAAATGCATGAGAAAGTCGAATTCCCTTCATTGATTTAACTGGGTGTATATAAAGGCGTGAAACGTTGATCATCAGTGCTCCCAAAAAGACATTATTATTTTTTATAGCCAGTAACTTTATGACAACGTAATACAATTAGCTATAATGCCCAACAATTTTATTTTAGGTGGTAACAATATTATGCGCTCTCTGTTTGCCAGCACAGGCCGAGGTCTGGAAGAACTATTAAAATCTGAACTTGAACACTTAGGTGCTCAGGCTTGCCAGATAACACAAGGCGGTGTTTATTTCCGTGCTGATAATAAAACCATGTATCAGTCTTTACTTTGGAGCCGTTTAGCGTCGCGTATTATGTTGCCGTTAAATGAATTCAATGTTTATAGTGATCTAGACTTATATCTTGGTGTGCAGGCAATTGATTGGAGTGAGATTTTTACTGTTGATCAGACTTTTGCTATTCATTTTAATGGCACGAATGACATTATTCGTAATAGCCAATATGGCGCATTAAAAGCGAAAGATGCCATCGTTGACTCATTCCAACGTAAAATAGGGCAACGTCCAGATGTCGCTAAACAATCTCCTGATATCCGCTTAACTATCCATCTTCATAAAGAAAAAGCCTCGCTATCTTTAGACTTAAGTGGCGATGGTTTACATCAACGTGGTTATCGTGATTTAACAGGTCAAGCGCCTTTAAAAGAAAATTTAGCTGCTGCAATTATTATGCGTTCAGGTTGGAAAACTGACACACCATTAATCGATCCAATGTGTGGCTCTGGTACATTATTAATTGAAGCAGCTATGATGGCGACTGATTGTGCGCCAGCATTAAATCGAGTGCATTGGGGATTCCGTCATTGGTTAGGCCACGATGAAGCGCTATGGAAAGAAGTGACTCATGAAGCTTTTGCCCGTTTCCGTGAAGGCAAAAAGAATACAACAGCGCGTTTTTATGGCTTTGATGTTGATAAACGTGTGTTGGATATGGCGAGAGCCAATGCCCGCAGAGCGGATGTGGCTGAACTGATTACATTTGCTCACGGTGATGCAGCTAAACTGACAAACCCTGTTTCAACAGAAATAAAAGGGACAATTATCAGCAATCCACCTTATGGTGAGCGTTTAGAAAGTGAGCCTGCATTAATTGCACTGCATAGCCAATTAGGAAGAGCGATAAAAGCACACTTCCCAGGTTGGAGATTGTCACTATTTAGTGCATCACCTGAACTGTTAAGTTGCATTCAATTACGTGCTGAACGAGAGTTCAAAGCAAAAAATGGTCCTCTTGATTGTGTACAAAAGAACTATTTACTTTCTGATACACCATCCACGATTAACACTGGACTTGCGGAAGATTTTGCAAACCGTTTACGTAAAAATGAGAAAAAACTCGCGAAATGGGCAAAACAACAGCAAATTGAATGTTATCGCTTATACGATGCTGATTTACCTGAATATAATGTTGCTGTAGACCGTTACGGCGATAAAGTGGTTATTCAAGAGTATGCACCACCTAAAACAGTTAATGAACACAAAGCCCGCCAGCGTTTATTTGATGTAATTAGCGCAACAATGGAAGTACTGGCATTACGTTCTGATCAACTGATTTTAAAAACACGCCAACGCCAAAAAGGTAAGCAGCAGTATGAAAAAATGGCCGAAAAAGGTGATTTCTTCTTAGTTGACGAGTTTGGTGCAAAATTCTGGGTAAATCTAACCGATTACCTCGATACAGGATTGTTCTTAGATCACCGTATTGCACGAAAAATGCTGGGTGAAATGAGTAATGGAAAAGACTTCTTAAATCTTTTTGCTTATACCGGTACGGCTTCTGTTCATGCAGGAATTGGTGGTGCAAAAAGCACAACAACCGTTGATATGTCCCGTACTTATCTTGAATGGGCTGAGAAAAACTTCCAAGCGAATGGCTTATCAGGTAGACAACACCGTTTAATGCAAGCAGATTGCATTCAATGGTTAATGCAGAGCAACGAACAATTTGATGTGATCTTTATCGATCCGCCTACGTTTTCTAACTCAAAACGAATGGAAAATACCTTTGATGTACAGCGTGATCACATTGAACTAATGAAACATTTAAAACGTTTGTTGAGAAAAGGCGGAACAATTATGTTCTCAAATAATAAACGTGGATTCAAAATGGAACATGACGAGTTAGCAAAAATTGGGTTGTGTGCAAAAGAGATAACACAGAAAACATTATCACAAGACTTTGCACGTAACCGTCAAATTCACAATTGCTGGCTGTTAACTCATGCTGGTGAGGAATAATTTACAATGCCGTTAATTAGTTTGACTGGGGCTTACTTATCTTTCAGTGATGCCCCACTATTAGATAGCACCGATTTATTTATTGAAGAAAATGAACGCGTTTGTTTAGTTGGGCGCAATGGTGCGGGTAAATCAACACTATTAAGAGTGTTATCTAAAGAGCAACCTTTAGATGATGGTCAAGTTGTTTATGAGCAAGATCTTGTAACTGCTCGCTTACAGCAAGATCCCCCAAGAGATATTGAAGGCACTATTTTTGACTTTGTTGCAGAAGGCGTTGAAGAAGATGCTAAATATCTAACGGATTATCACCATATTTCTAAACTGATTGAGACAGATCCTTCTGATAAAAATCTCAATAAAATGGCAGAGCTACAAGAAGTACTTGATAGTCGTAACTTGTGGTTGCTTGATAGCCGAATTGCAGAAGTACTAGAAAAACTCGGTTTAGAGGGTGAAGCAGAGCTTTCTTCTTTATCAGGTGGTTGGTTAAGAAAAGCAGCATTAGGGCGCGCACTAGTCAGCGCACCAAGAGTACTATTTTTAGATGAACCAACAAACCACCTTGATATTGAAACGATCCTTTGGCTTGAGAAATTCTTAAAAGATTTCCAAGGAAGTATCGTGTTTATTTCCCATGACCGTTCATTTATCCGTAATATGGCAACGCGTATTATCGATCTTGATCGTGGAAAACTTTCTTCATGGCCGGGAAATTACGATAAGTATCTTGAAAGCAAAGAAGAAGCATTGCGTGTTGAAGAGCAACAAAACGCAGAATTTGATCGCAAATTAGCGCAAGAAGAAGCGTGGATACGCCAAGGCATTAAAGCACGACGCACTCGTAACGAAGGTCGTGTAAGAGCATTAAAAGCACTGCGTGTTGAGCGTAGCGAACGCCGTGAAGTGTTAGGCAGTGCTCGTATGCAGGTCGAAGAAGCAACTCGCTCTGGTAAAATTGTATTTGAACTTGAAGATGTTAATTACAGCATTGGAATGCGTAAATTAGTTCGTGACTTTTCTGCCAAAGTACAACGTGGTGATAAAATTGCGCTGGTGGGGCCAAATGGTTGCGGTAAAACCACTTTATTGAAACTCATGTTAGGCGATTTAAAAGCAGACAGCGGACGAGTTCATTGTGGTACTAAGCTTGAAGTCGCTTACTTTGATCAGCACCGTGCGACACTTGATCCTGATAAAACAGTCATGGATAACCTTGCAGAAGGTAAGCAAGAGGTGATGGTAAATGGCCGTCCTCGCCATGTACTTGGTTATTTGCAAGATTTCTTATTCCCACCTAAACGTGCGATGACTCCTGTTCGCGCCCTTTCAGGGGGGGAGAGAAACCGTCTATTATTGGCACGTTTATTCTTAAAACCTAGTAATTTACTTATTCTCGATGAGCCAACCAATGATCTCGATGTTGAAACATTGGAATTACTAGAAGAGCTCGTTGATGCTTACCAAGGCACTGTTTTACTGGTTAGCCATGACCGTGAATTTGTTGATAATAGTGTTACTGAGTGTTGGATCTTTGAAGGTGATGGTGTTATTAACAGCTACGTTGGTGGATATTACGATGCTCAGCAACAACGAGCACAGTCGGTTTCACTAAAGAGTGAGACAAATAAATCACGCAACGCACCAGAAAAAGCTGAAAAAGAAGCAAAAGTAAAAGATAGCTCTAAAAAGAACACTCGTACTAATAAGTTAAGTTATCATTTGACACGAGAGCTTGAGCAACTTCCCGCTAAATTAGAAAGCTTAGAAACGCAGTTAAGTGAATTACAAGAAGAAGTAAGTGGGGCGGATTTCTTTACTCGTCCTCATGAAGAGACAGAAAAAGTCTTAAAGGCGCTTGCTGACAAAGAACAAGAACTTGAAACGGCTTTTGACAGATGGCAAGAGCTAGAATTGATGCAAAACGGCGAATAGCCAACCGAAAACGGGGCATCACGCCCCGTTTTACTTTCTGGATTAAATATTCTTTTATTGATTATTCTAAATAAGAGGTGTCGCTGTGTGCTCTGGTCAACAACATCGTCATGAACATAAACATGAGCAAATATTATGTCCTCAGTGCGATCTGGTGGTCAGTGTTCCTGAATTAGTACAAGGAACAAAAGCAACATGTCCTCGCTGCCATACTGTGCTAACTGCACGTTGGCGCCAACCTTTTTATCAACCTGTTGCGTTAGCAATCAGCGCATTGTTTATGCTGTTAATGGCGAGCCAATTTACTTTTGTTAGTATGGAAGTGGCAGGTATTGCTAATAATGTCACACTGATGCAAATTCCAACGGTGATGTTTAGTGAAAACTACGTTGAACTAGGTGCCTTTTTCCTATTGTTTGTGCAGATTGTGCCCGCTTTTTGCATGATCGCAATCTTGCTTCTTTGCACACCCGTTAAATTACCAAGAAAGCTACAAATTTGGTTATCGCGTATTTTATTTCAACTAAAATCGTGGTGTATGGCAGAAATTTTTCTTGCAGGAATTTTAGTTAGCTTTGTAAAATTAATGGCTTATGGTGATATTGGGCTGGGGTTGAGTTTCCCACCTTATGTGCTTTATTGCTTATTTCAAATTCGTGCTTTCCAATGTCTTGATAGGCATACTTTATGGGAAAAATTAGAGCCTCGTCCTGCTTATCCTGACATAGAATCGGGTAAGCCGGGATTAAAACAAGGTGTAAGATTATGTCGTTCATGTACGGCAATTTTACCTGCCGACCAATATGAATGTAGTCGTTGTGAAGTCAAAGGACATGCAAGAAGGCCGAAAAGCTTGCAATGGACAGTATCACTGTTGATTACTTCGTTGATCCTCTATATCCCCGCGAATTTATTGCCGATTATGGTGACTGAGTCATTGGGTAATAACCTTTATTCAACCATTATGGCAGGGGTTATTTTGCTCTGGGAAGATGGTTCTTATCCTGTTGCAATGGTGATATTTATTGCCAGTATTATGGTGCCAAGTTTAAAAATGGTAGCAATAGCTTGGTTGTGTTGGGATGCACACAAATCTAATGGGAAAAGAGATCCTGCTAGAATGCATTTTCTCTACGAAGTTGTTGAATATGTAGGGCGTTGGTCGATGATTGACGTCTTTGTAATTGCTGTTTTAGCTTCATTAGTCAGAATGGGACGTCTGATGAGCATCTATCCTGATTTTGGTGTGGTGCTATTTGCATTGGTTGTAGTGCTAACTATGTTCTCTGCAATGATGTTTGATCCTCGGTTGACGTGGGATAAGTGTACAACCGATGATGATAAACCCACGATTAAGGAGCCTAAGGGTGACTGAAAAGAATGAAACTGCTTTAACTGAAGCAAAAATTAACAAACTAAAAAGCTGGTCTCCAGTTTGGATCATACCACTTGTCACCTTACTGATAGGTGCATGGATACTTTATTATCATTTCAGCCATCAGGGTCCAGAAGTTACATTAATTACCTATAATGCAGATGGCATTGAAGCAGGTAAAACCAAAATTAAAAGCCGCAGTGTGGATATCGGTTTAGTTGAAAGTGTCACACTCGATAGCAATTTTAGTCGCGTTATCATCACAGCGCGCCTTGATACTGGCATGAAAGAGTTATTACGTGCAGATACCGCATTCTGGGTTGTAAGACCGCAAATAGGTAAAGAGGGTGTAACGGGTTTAGGCACCTTGCTTTCAGGCGCATATATTGAGCTACAACCGGGATTAACGGGTAAAGAAGAAGATGAGTTTAACCTTCTTGATTCATCGCCACTCGCTTCGCCTGATGCAAAAGGTATTCGCATTAATTTAGTGAGTGAAAAAGCAGGTCAATTAAATGCAGGCGACCCAGTTTTATTTAGAGGTTACCAAGTTGGTTCAGTTGAAACCAGTGAATTCAATATTGATACAAGAGATATGCATTATCAACTCTTTATCAAAGCACCTTATGACAAAATGGTGACATCTAATGTGAGATTCTGGAAAGATTCAGGTATCGCCTTTGATATGTCTTCATCGGGTGTTCGTGTTGAAATGGCATCACTTTCCACATTGTTTAGTGGTGGCGTTAGTTTTGATGTTCCAAACGGATGGTTACCAGGCGATCAAATTGCACCTAAAACAGAATTTAAACTTTACGATAATGAGAAGAGCATTCAAAACTCGCTATATACTGATTATCGCAGTTACATTATGTTTTTCTCTGATTCTGTAAGGGGATTACAGGCGGGGGCACCTGTTGAATTCCGTGGAATTCGCATGGGTACTGTTGTTCAAGTACCTTATTACACTAAAGGCATGCAACAATCACTGGATAAAGATTTTCGTATTCCAGTGCTAATTCATGTTGAACCAGAGCGTTTTGCTAATGATGTTGGTGAAAGTTTTGACTTCGTCAAAGAGATCACTTCAGCCTCTAATAATGGGCTAAGAGCTTCTTTAAAATCGGGAAATCTTTTAACTGGTGCGCTTTATATTGACCTTGATTTCTACCCTGATGCAACAAAATGGGAAGGCCCTCAAGAAGTTGCTGGTTTCCAACAAATACCGACTACAAGTTCAGGTTTAGCGCAAATTCAGCAAAAAGTCATGACATCTCTTGATAAGATCAACAATCTTCCTGTTGAGCCAATGCTTAAAGAGATGACGGCAACGTTAGCTGAAAGCCAAAAAGCAGTTGCTGAAGCGAAAGAGACACTAAAAGCATTGAATGCCATGATTGGTAGTGATGAATTTAGAAATCTTCCTAATGATATTCAACAGTCATTGAAAGAGATTAATCGCAGTATGCAAGGCTTCCAACCGGGCTCTCCTGCATACGGAAAAATGATTGATAATATGCAGCAGCTTGATCAGGTTTTAAGAGAGATGCAGCCTTTATTGAAAACATTGAACAATAAGAGCAACGCATTAATTTTTGAAGCGAAGGAAGGTAAAGATCCAGAACCGAAGAGGGCTGAAAAATAATGAAATACATCATTGGGGTATTTGTATTGATGCTAACGGCATGTTCAAGTCAGATTGATAAAACGTATTATCAGTTGCCCGATGTTTATCAAGGTGGCGTGTCAGAACAAGTCTCGACAACACAGTCAGCCAAGAAGCCCCAAATTTGGGTTCAGCCGATCCGTTTGTCTAATATGCTAGTTAATGCAGGAATTGTTTATCAAACGACGGATATTAACTATACCGTGGCTAATCAACATTTATGGATTAATCCACTTGATCAGCAATTACAACAGAACCTTATTTCAGGTTTAACAAAAGCATTGCCGGATACAGTTGTTGCTAATCAACCAGTTGAAGATAATCTTGCGAAATTAACCGTTACCGTTAATTACTTCCAAGGCCGTTATGATGGGCAAGTGATTATTTCAGGTGACTGGATCTACGCTGAAAATAATAAGGTTATTAATCAGCCATTTTCTTTAGTTTTAACACAAACGGAAGATGGTTATCCTGCTTTAGTGCGTACATTAGGGCAGGGATGGGAGCAAGTTGTTTCTGAGATAGCGAAAGCAATTCAAGCTCAATACTAACTGATTTAGCATTATGTTTATTTAAACCCAATATTCTTTTAAATTGTATTTAAGTTGAATATTGGGTTTTTGTTTATATCTAAAAGAGAAAAGATGAAGAATAGTTAAGCTTGGCGTATTGCATAGCATTTTTTTTAGAAGATATGTAACTTGTATTTGAAGAGTTTGAATTAATAGAAGTATGTAAGAGGTATTAATAGCTTATTTTACCTCCAATGATGGCTAATTCCTTAATAAAGCAAAGGTAATTAAAAAGAGTTTTCTACGAAAAAATAAAAATAGAGCAAAAAGTTATATTTATAAACTAAGTCTTATATTGACATAAACATAAAAACAAACATTATTATATCTTATTTAATTTATTGATTTTCTAAGATAAAAATAAAGAAAATTGTTTTTAATTAATAATACCCATTAAATATCAATTGGTTATGTTTTTGTTTGGGTATAACCCATTAAAAGAATTAGATAATATTTAAATTAAATCATTAAATAAAATAAATAATAACATTTGGTATTACATTTTTAGCTGGCTCAACATCACAAATATGACATTTGTATTAACTTCTTTACTTGCTTAAATGCGCAATAAAGCGTATCAATTTATAGTGGTTGTTGAAAAAACAATCATTATCTTTCCGCTTAAACTTAGAACGTGAGGGTTGTCTAGATATGAAAAGACAGAAACGAGATCGTTTAGCAAGAGCATTATCGAAAGGTTATCAAGCTGGTATGCAAGGTCGTTCAAAAGAACTTTGCCCTTATTTCGCCATTGATGCGCGTTCACATTGGCTTGGAGGCTGGCGACAGGCGATGGAAGATCGCCCTAGTCTGGTAAAATAAATAACCCGTCGTAGTGAAATATGTCATGGCTAATTTTGAGTCCTATTGAATATTATCACTAAGATTTTACCGACAATCAAAACGAGGGTTATTTATATATATTCCTATGTACATATTGAGCATAGGACAATTTGAGTATAAATAACAAACAATCAATTTGGATATAAAAAAGGCTTACATTTTTGTAAGCCTTTTTACGTTATATTGTCATTATTTTTTTATTCTGATCTATGAGAATTTCTACGTAAACGAAACCCATAAATAGTAAGAAAAATAGCAAGTATTGTATTAACAGAATTATAGAGCCAATCAATTTTTTCTGAAGTAAACCAAGGTATAGAAGATGTAAATATCAGAAATATGCCACAATAAAACATAAAGTCTGCATTTTTTTTAGATACTTTTCCTTTATTAATCACTTATTTTCCTTAAATTATTTTTATGACGATTAATTTAACTTAAAGATTTCCTTTTGATTTTTTAAATAACTTATATAAATTTGGACTATATAAACATAATGAGGTTATAGAAAAACCTAAGATCCATTTTATATTGAATTGATTAGCATACATACAAATAAATATAATCAATAAAACTGTGATCTTATAGCCAATTGCTTTGCAAAGAAAAAAGATAAGATCAATCAGAAAGCTAAACAGTTTACTATTGCGTTTATAATCATATCCATACGATTATTCCTTGACGTAATCTACTTATACTAAGTGGATATAAATTTTAAGTTTAGTATTTGTTTGGAATAAAAAAGTTCACTTAACTTAAATTTATCTTTATATATAAACTTTATTTATTAATATAATGACACTATACATCGATTAATTTATGATAGCGACTTTTATTTACAAGGAAGATTTCAATGAAAAAACCAATATCATTATGGATAATATTAATTGTTTTTATTTTCTTTACTTTAGGGCAATTAATATCTTCATTTACTAGTGTTTCTACTTTAGTGGGCATATCTATAAAAGATAGCGAAAATTTAAATTTAATAGCTTATCTTTCTATATTGTGGAGTTTGATACAAACTTTTACTCTCCCAACTTTATATGTTATTACTCTTTTTGTTATCTTTATGAATAAAGAAATAGCATCGATGATGCTAAAAATATTCTGGAGTATATCAATGCTTCCTATCACTATTGCAATAGTCGTAGGTATGCAAAATACATTGGATAATACAAGTGGTAGTAATCAAGCAGAAAATTCAGGTGAAGTATTAGGGAGCTTATTTTTAGTAGGATTACTTGTTTATCTTACATACAGCTTATTTTTCTCTCTTAAAATTAAACAATATTTTCAGTATCTAAAAGATAAACAATCGACAGCATGTATTGATAAAAACTGAGTTGAATATGATCTGTTTTTTATAAAAAAATAAATACGTTGTTAGCATAGATAAAAAAATACCGTGTACTTTATGTTACACGGTATTTCTATAATAGATTCGGGTGGTTATCTATCTTAGAATGCAGTTGTATCTTTAAATAAGCCAACTTTTAAGTCTTTTGCTTCATAAATTAGCTTACCATCAACATACACTTCACCATCGGCAATACCCATGATCAGTTTACGATTGATAACACGTTTGAAATCAATTTTATAGGTAACTTTCTTTGCTGTTGGTAATATTTGCCCAGTGAATTTAACTTCACCAACACCAAGCGCACGGCCTTTACCTTCACCACCAAGCCAGCCAAGATAGAAGCCAACAAGTTGCCACATAGCATCTAGGCCTAAGCAACCTGGCATAACAGGATCATTCACGAAGTGGCAATCAAAGAACCATAAATCTGGCTTGATATCGAATTCTGCTTCGATAAAGCCTTTATTATGGGTGCCGCCATCTTCTGTCATTTTAACGATGCGATCCATCATTAGCATATTACCAGATGGCAGTGGTGGGCCATCTTGGCCAAATAATTCACCACGGCCTGAAGCAATGAGGTCTTCTTTAGAATAAGATTCGCGTTTATCAACCATTGTCTATATAGCCTTTATCAAGTGTAAGACAACAGAATAGCTTACACTTGTACGCTGAACAACTCCGATCACTTGAAACAGAATTATCTGAATAGACGTAAGAACCAAGGTAATTTAGGTCTATCCTGATTATTTGCAAGTGTTATACGATCATGAATAACAGCTAACAAGTGTGAGTCTGATTGTTCTGGTTCACATTGCTCTTCATAATATGGCTGACGCGTCAGTAACGTTATCGCTTCCGCTACATGAGTGACAGGCCAAATATGAAATTTTTCTTCTTTTACCGCTTGTTGCACATTTTCGTTGAGTACAAGATGGCGAATATTGGCAAGAGGAATAATTACGCCTTGTGCACCAGTTAGCCCTCTTTGTTGGCAGATATCAAAGAAGCCTTCGATTTTCTGGTTTACGCCGCCAATCGGTTGGACTTGACCAAATTGATCAACGGCACCTGTAACAGCAATTTGTTGATCAATGGGTTGTTGTGCCAGAGTGCTAATAAAAGCACATAATTCAGCCAGAGAGGCGCTATCACCATCCACCTCACCATATGATTGTTCAAAAACAATCGAGGTGCTAAATGGCTGTGGTTGGTCTAAACGTAATTCTGAGTTTAAGTAAGCTTGCATAATCATCATTCCTTTAGCATGAAGATTGCCACCAAGCTCAGCTTTTCGCTCAACATCTGTAAACTCACCATCACCTATATGTGCAACGCAGGTAATGCGAGTCGGTTCTCCGATTAAATCAGGATATCCAGGGTAATCCAAGACAGAAAGTCCATTGATTTGACCAACAGCTTCACCTTCTGTTTGTATCATTACTTGGTCTTGTAAAATCTCATCACGACTACGTTCTAATAAATAACTGTGTCGCCATAGGCGATTTTCTTCTGCTTTTTTCAATGCATCAGCATTTAGAGAAGGACCATGATTAAAACGAATTGCATAACGAAGCTGGCGTAAGATCCATTCTAAATCTAGGCTCAGCATTAGCTGATCTTCATGTTGTCTTGCTGCTTGTGTTAGCAAGACTTCCCAAGCATCCGCAGATAGAGAAGGGAGGCTATATTTTTGGCACAATGAATTTACAAAGCCACACCATTGAGAAAGAGCGGTTTCGTCTTCTAAATACATATCGTATTCATATTCACCATATAAAGCAGTGCTACTTAGCTCAGGCTCCATAAATTCAAGCTCTTCAAGGCTTAATCTATCACCGACTAAAATAACCCGTAAATTGAGAGGCATGCTTTCAATAGGCAAAGGCAGGGATTGATTGTCATTCCAAACAAGCCATTCAAAACGCTGCTCTTCAACCATTTTTTTAAGGCGGAACCACATTAGTGGTTGTGCAAGTAAAGATTTTATAGAGAGGACTAAAATGCCTCCATTTACTTTATGCAATAAACCTGGGCTGAGGGTAACTTCGTCTTTATGGCAATAGAATGAACCAAAGAGTTGTTCTGGCTCTATCCATTGGCAACAAGTAATAGATTCTGATGATGAAAATGCACCTTGTACATTTTCTTGCCAATCGATTTTATTGGTTTCTGCTTGATAACTGCCAACAACAGGATCAGTTTTGATCCCTGATTGCGTTAATGTGTCTGTCAGCATATCAAAGTAAGCAGTAGAATCATCCGCTTTTAACAGCATAAACTGCCCTGAATCTGCATTGTTTAACCATTGCAGGCTTTCATACAGGCGAGGTTGAACCTCACGAAGTAGAGATGCAGGTAATTGAGATGCTGTTTGAAAGAAAGTTTGGTAGGAGGCGTAATCAGGACGTAACGCCTGCCATTCTAATTCGTTGTTTTTCAAGGTTACCGTTTTTATTATTGATTAGTGAAAAGAGATAATTAGATATCGTATAAGTCGATACCTATCCTGCAATAAGACGGTTCTTTAACTGTCATCAACTGCATAGGCAGGGAATATGTACCGCTACGACCTTATAATGACGGGTTAATAATTGGTCATTAAGGTTTTATGATAGCGACGCTCGATTCTATCATAACGTGCTCAGAAAACTATCCCTTATCAAGGCTTGTTATTAATTGATAAGAAAGATTATCTAAAATAACTTTGCCTATAAAATAGTCAAAAAATTTCGGTTCAGTGGCAGTATTTTTGTAAAATTGTTGATATGCTACTATATAGTTACGTTGTCACGGGGATTTGTATGAAATATCAACAATTAGAGAACCTAGAATGTGGCTGGAAGTGGGCCTATCTAGTAAAAAAACACCGTGAAGGTGAATTAATTACCCGTTATATAGAAAAAAGTGCCGCTGATGAGGTTGTCGAGCAATTGTTGCTTCTTGAATCACAACCATTAAAAGTTTTAGAGTGGATAGATTTGCATATGAATCCTGATTTATCTAATAGGATGAAGCAAACGATTAGAGCTCGCAGAAAACGTTATTTTAATGCTGAGCATCAGCATACGCGCAAGAAATCAATCGATTTAACGTTTAAAGTTTGGCAACGCTTATCTGCATTGTCACAACGAAGAGGGATCACATTATCAGAAACGATCGTGCAATTAATTGAAGACGCTGAACGAAAAGAACAATATGCATTAAAAGTGCATAGTTTAAAAGATGGACTCATTGAGTTATTAGAACGCGATAAAGAAAAATAAGTTACATTATTCTTAGCTTACTGGCTTCGACAATTTATTTGTTTTTATTGTGATATTTCATACTGGCCTGAAAACGTTCTTGTCTTTATATTTTGATCTAATTTTATCTCCATAAAAGAAAAACCCTGCCAATGGCAGGGTTTTGAATTCATCAACAGTAGATTATTCTACTATCTGAATTATTTACCAGCAGGAACAACAACTTCAGTTGTACCTTGGATTTCGATCTCAACACGACGGTCTGGCGCTAAGCAATCGATCAGAGCTGAACGAGCTTTAACGTTGTCACATGTGTTGCCAGTAACTGGGTTTTCTTTACCACGACCTTCTGCAGAGATGCTGTTTGCAGGGATACCTTTAGAAACCAGGTAATCAACTACAGATTGAGCACGTTTTTCTGACAGAGGCAGGTTGTAGTTTTGTGAACCGATACGGTCAGTGTAACCGATAACTACTACACGACCTTGAGTTGGGTCGATGTTAGCCAGTTCAGCGTACAGACCATTCAGAGCTTCTTGACCTTCAGCTTTCAGAGTAGATTTGTTGAAGTTGAACAGAACGTCTGAACGCAGAGTAAAGGTTTTGTTCTCAACAACTGGAGCTGGAGCTACAACTGGTGCTGGAGCTACAACTGGAGCTGGAGTTTCTTGGTTGAAGCGGTAAGCAACACCAACACTCAGCATGCCGTTGTCTGGACGTGCATTCAGAGTACCTTTATCACCGATGTTGTTGATCCATTGATATTCAACACGGGTAGCGATGTTTGGAGTGATCGCGTATTCAGTACCTAATGCGAATACTGGAGAAACGCCAGTATCGTTATTAGAGAAACGTTCTTGAACTGGAGATGCTGAAGTAGCATTTTTAGTTGCAGAAGAATCTGCACGCCATACCATACCACCTAAACGAGTATAAACGTCTAAGTCTTCCATTACTGGATAACTTAATTTAGTGGTTAATTGGATACCTTGAGCACGGAATGCACCGTTGTCATATGAACCTTTATAAGTCATACGACCTAACCAATCGTAACCCAGTTCAAAACCTAAGTATTGGTTGTATTGATAACCAGCAAATGCACCTGCACCTAATTGATCACGGTGAGTGTTACCATTACCGATAGAAGTACCATCGAAATGGTTGCTAGTACCTTGGTATTGAGACCAACCTAATTTACCACCGGTATACCAGGTATTGTCTTTTGGAGCTGCTTGCGCTGCAGTTGCGAAAGCTGCCACTGCCACTGCTAATGCGATAGCTGTCTTTTTCATTTTTACGCCTCGTTATCATCCAAGTTAGGCATTTGGCTTTAAGCCTTATTATTTGCCCTTGGTTAAATTATTGTTAGGAATCCAATGCTTTCATCAAATGATGATCCCGAAAAATGGGATTTAAAGCATAACCTTAACGACATAAAGTCTACAATGAACTTAAAAA
Organism: Proteus sp. PR00208; assembly: GCF_016238545.1. NCBI lineage: Bacteria > Pseudomonadati > Pseudomonadota > Gammaproteobacteria > Enterobacterales > Morganellaceae > Proteus > Proteus sp. PR00208. The sequence goes on from NZ_JAEHQE010000001.1 coordinate 162,463, forward strand.
GTTACAAGTAATCCTTTAAAATTCGACTTAAAATTTTAAAAAGATCCGTCTTATTCCACAATGGGAAAGATTCTGTATTTTTGTTGAATTTCTTGTAACTATATGATTTAGGTTATAAATACTTTTGACTTATCTTAAATGACACAAGGGTGTTTTGAGTATTAGGAAAACTCTTAAATTTCACTAATGGTAGTGAATTGAATGAATTTTTACGGAATTCAAATGTCGTTTAGATGTATTAGTACTTTCTAAATGGATATTTGAATTAACTTGCTGTCGCATAATAAACCCAAGGGTTTTTCCTTTACTTGCAGCAGATTCTAATCGTTTCATCTCTTCTGACGATATTTCTGGTAACCAACCGAGTACTACACTGTAATTACCACTCATCAGTGCTTTTTCCATTAAATCAACAGTAGTTATCATATTTATATGATTTAACTGGATTATTTTGTTAAGTGGTAATCCTGCGTTTTTTAACCAAGTACGATTTAGTTTTTGTTGTGGGTTTAGCCACAATAACCAACGCGATTCATTGCTATACTGTTTCAGTAATGGCAAAAGGATGTGATTAATGACGAGCGGGTTTTGGTAGAGAAGTTCACTCACCATACCTTGTTTATTATTACTATCGTAAGTCGCCACTGTTGAAGGGATAGATAGAGGTAATACCTCATTTGAGATCTCTTGGAGAATGGCGTTCTGTCTTGTCGGAGATGATGTTGAGAGTTTCATATTTACCTCGTTCCATATGTACTGTATGAATATACAGTATCTCTATATTTCGCTTAAATCAAGCTCATTTTTTTGAAAGTTCCTCTCAAATTTTATGTAAATCTCTATTTTTAAGTCGTCAACTATTGGCAATATAAAGGAAATTCTTTATTGTCCTTCTTGTTATGTTTATGCATGTTTTTGAATTCAAAGATAAAATTTAATCTTAAAGTATGTGTTGGAGTTTCAATGTTATTTTTACCTGAGCAAAGGAAGGCTCATTTATTATCGCGTATTGCGCAATATGGAGAGTTAACAACAAAGTCTCAATTTGGTGGTGTTAGCTTAATGATTGATGATGTTATGTTTGCTATCACGTCAGATAATGAGTTTTATTTAAAAGGAAGTGGCTTTTTAGAAACTCTTTATAAGGCAACAAAAATGAGTTCCTATACTTATTTGAAAAAAGGAATTCCTATCATATTGCGTTATTACCATATAACGGATTCACTATGGAAAAATCAGCAAAAATTAGATCAATATATTGATATGTCATATCACTACAGCATTCAAGAATATTTAGGACAACGAAAAAAGCCTTGCAGAATAAAAGACTTACCTAATCTAGGTGTGATATTAGAAAAAAGGTTGAATCAAATTGGCATTAATCAAGTTGAAGAACTGCGTTTAATCGGTGCTAAAGCGTGTTATCTAAAATTAATGCATAGCCACAATTTGAGAAATAGTGAACTTTTACTTTCATTGGCAGGAGCTATCGTTGGGTGCCATCGTTCTGTATTACCTAGTCAACTTAAAATGGAGTTATTAGATTGGTACAACGAATTATCTTTTCAATAAGATAAAAGTAATGACCGTTATTTTCTCTAATGTACTTATGGCAATTAGAGAAAATAACGTCAATATGGGACTAAACTTGGGGTTTAGGTAGGCTGTTTGATTCGCTTTGCTCAATAATTTGGATACAACTAATAATTTGTGGCAGCAAATCCAATAGTAATCGGATTTGAGTGAGTACTAATTGAATGCGAGGATTATCTGCATTAGGTAATAGGTTGATCCTTTCAATTAATTCTACATGAGATTGCTTAAATCCTTCGTCTTGTGGCGTTTTGCGACGTAAAGCAGAATCGATATAACAAACCGTATCATTAAGCAATGTAAGTACATTCTCATCTTCTATTTTTGAACGATGAACGCCAAGTGCAGAAATATAACTGAGTAAAGTGTGATTTAAGCAAAGCAACTGGAAAGCCACTTCTTGGGATGCTTGATAACTTTTTGGCTCTGATGACATGTTTGAGATCAATGATGCTAATTCACCATCACTGCTATGAGCATTTCGACGAGCAATTCGATAACTCAAGCTATTATTTTTTCCTTGGTAATATTGAATAAGGATGGCGTCAAGATAATAGCAGTTATTCGTCATTGTTTTTTGAATAACAACGGGCAGTTGACGGAATTTCCAATCAGGCCAAATAAAGCTAACAGCAAACCATGCTATGGCACAGCCAATTAAGGTATCGATAATACGAGGAAGGGCAACATCATAACCTTCACCAAGCAAATTGAAGCTTAATAAAACCAATAAAGTAATAAATAGTGTGGCATGTGCATATTGTATGGTTCTAAATGCGAAAAAGAGCGTACCCGTTATCACAATTAAAACAAGTTGCCCTTCAATTGAAGGAACAAAATATAAAATAGGGAAGCCAATTAAAATACCAATAATAGTACCACTTACTCGTAAGGTAAGACGTCGGCGAGTGGCATTGTAGTTAGGTTGGCAAACAAACAGACTGGTGAGTAATATCCAATAACCTCTGTCTAATTGGAAGAATTGAATAATGGCATAGCCAATGCATAAAACGAGTGACATCCTAACGGCATGTCTAAAAAGCGCCGATTTAGGTGTAAGGTGTTCTTTTATTCTTAGTGCAATATCGCGCCATCCAGTTAAACCATCATCAGAAAGTTGCGTTTCTTCCTTTTGGTCGTGGGATATTTGGTATTGCTCTGTACTAATACTTCGTAAAAGCGCATCAATACCTTGAAGATTTTGCAGTAAATTATTTAAAGGCGTTATTAATTGTGGCTCTGAAGTCGTATTTTTTAAATGATTTAGTGCATTCTCTAAATAATTTATAGCACGTTCTAATGAAGGGTTATGCTGATATTTTTTATGCCAAAGAATAGATTGTGCAACTTGTTCACAAGCTCGTGCCTGCATAGAAAGCAAACGTTGAAAACGAAATAACACATCGCTATGTCGCAATTCATTACTTAATAGTTGGTATTGAACATGCGACGAACTTGCTCGCTCATGAATATCTTGAGCAACAAAATAGTAATGAAGAGTGAAACGGCTACTACGTTGGCCTCTATCACCTTTTAATCGACTTAATAATGTAACTTTAGTTTGGTTCATCGTGTCAATTAATTGGCTATTTGCCATTGCTAAATTATAAAGCGAATGTTGATAGTCATCTTCGATATCAGGATCAAATAATGTCGCTTTAGCTTCGAGGTAAGTGGCAAGTTGTTGGTAGCAACGAGTTAAATTGTCCTGAACTGGGCGAATTGGGAATAATAAGTGACCAACTAATGTTAATGAGTTATACCAAATAGCGCCTAACAGTAGTAAAACGGGTTGTTCATACCATTCAGGGAAAATAGGCATACCGAGCATAGTATAAATTGCGATTAATAAAGCACCAAACGCAATGGTTGCGTACCGTTGGCCTAAAGCGCCTAATAAAATAAATCCCCAAGTAGAAATGGCTAAACCACAAAAGAATAAAATAGGATATGGGTAAAGTAATCCTATTGATGCTGAAGCAAGAAGAAAACAGCATAAAGTGATAACAAGGTTTTTTAAACGGCCAACAAGCCTATCATCTAAGTCAGTTAATGCTGCCGCAACTACCCCTAAAGTTAGCGGAATTGTGTATTTAGGCTCTTGCCCTAAGATCCAAGGAAACAAAGTCGTTCCTGTAAGCGCGATTATTATGCGAATATAATATAAAAAGTGGCTATTATAGATAAATCGGCGGGCGCCATTTAGCAAAGTGAACACAAAAAGCCCTTAAATAAACAAGATGAAGATAATTACCTCTTAGAATATAGGGTTTATCACCGATTAAAAAGAGCTTAACAACAGACTATTTGTTATTTATTGCAGGAATTACGTATGGAACTGAAATCCACCCCGATGGGACAACGTTTAGCACAGCATCCTTATAATAGAGTCAAATTGTTAAATGCTGGTATTGAAGTCAGTGGTGAAAAACATCAGTATTTAATTCCTTTTAACGAATTGATTAATATTCTCTGTAAAAAAGGAATTGTGTGGGGGGAATTAGAATTTTTATTGCCTGAAGATAAAGTTGTTCGATTGCATGGAACAGACTGGGAAGAAACTCAGCAGTTTTATCGTTATCTTTATCAATCATGGCAAAATTGGAGTAAAGAAATGAGCGAAATAAGTGCTCAGGTGCTTGAAAAGCAACTCCATAATATTAATGAAATCACTCAATCAAATAGATGGATAAAAAAGTCTAAGCTTGTTGAGATCCAACAATCTATCAAAGAAAGCTTTTCTGCTATTCCCCTTCCTCTTGAACGCCTTACTCAATTTGATAATTGCCATACTCTTTATCAGCAATGTTTAGAATGGTTAAAGCAAGGTGACGCACTTATTAATAAAGAAAATTCTGCATGGGTAACTCAAATATTAAATGAGTATGCGGAATTTTTTAATACGATTGAATCATCGCCATTAAATGAATCGCAGTGTCGTGCTGTGATTAATGGTGAAGAAAATACTCTTGTTCTTGCTGGTGCGGGCAGTGGTAAAACATCAGTATTAGTCGCAAGAGCAGGCTGGTTATTACGTCGTCAATTAGCACAGCCAGATCAAATCTTATTACTTGCTTTCGGTCGTAAAGCCGCACAAGAAATGAATGAAAGACTTTCTAGTCGTTTAAATGCCGATATTATGGCAAAAACGTTCCATGCACTGGCATTATCCGTTATTCAACAAGCGACTAAAAAACAACCCAAAATTAGTGAGCTTGAAATAAATAGTGAAAAAAGAAGAGCGCTATTATTAGGTGAGTGGCGAGAGCAGTGCCAACAGAAAAAAGCACAAGCAAAAGGGTGGCGAGAGTGGTTATCTCAGGAGTTAGAGTGGGATATTCCTGATGGTGAGTTTTGGCATGATAAAAAATTAGAAAACCAAGTTGCCGTAAGATTAGAGCGTTGGATTGGTTTATTAAGGATGCAAGGCGGTAGCCAAAAATCTCTGATTGAAAGTGTACAACCCGAATATACAGAAGCCTTTAAAAAGTATTTAAAATTATTATCTCCATTATTAAAAGCTTGGAAAACTGCATTAAAAGAGGAAGATGCGATCGATTTTTCGGGCTTATTACATCAAGCTATCAATCTTATTGAAAAAGGGCGTTTTATTAGTCCTTGGAAACATATTCTCGTTGATGAATTCCAAGATATTTCTCCATTAAGAGCTTCATTATTAACTGCATTAAAACAGCAAAATAAACAAACATCTCTATTTGCAGTAGGAGACGATTGGCAAGCCATTTATCGTTTTAGTGGCGCAGAATTATTATTAACGACTTCTTTCCATCACTCTTTTGGTGAAGGTGCTGAATGTGCATTAGATACGACTTATCGTTTTAATGACACGATAGGAAATGTTGCCAATACGTTTATTCAACAAAATCCAGCTCAATTATCTAAGCCTTTAAATAGTTTAGTGAAAGGTAATAAAAAGTCAGTTGTGCTGTTATCTGATGATCAACTTGAAAATCTATTAAATAAAATGAGTGGTTATGTAGAAGAAAATGAAACTATCCTTTTACTCGCTCGTTATCACTATTTAAAACCAGAATTATTAAAAAAAGCGAAAACACGTTGGCCTAAATTAGATCTACAGTTTATGACTTTTCATGCTTCAAAAGGGCAACAAGCGGATTACGTTATTATTTTAGGTTTACAAGAAGGCAAAGATGCTTTTCCAGCACCAGCAAGAGAATCGATTATTGAATTGGCATTACTGCCTAGTGTTGAAGATTATCCTAATGCAGAGGAGCGACGCTTAATGTATGTCGCTTTAACAAGAGCAAAAAAACAAGTATGGCTATTATTTAATAAACAACAGCCATCTTGTTTTGTTTCAGAACTAAAATCTCAAGGTGTGCCTATACAGCGAAAACCTTAGGATTATTTTAATCTCTCTTTTAAATAACCCTCATAATCTGGAATTTTAATTGTAGATTCTTGTGAAAAGAGAGGTGATGAAATTAAAAAATTCGCAGTTGCACGATTTGTTGCAACTGGGATGTTCCAAACTGTAGCTAAGCGTAGAAGAGCTTTAACATCGGGATCGTGCGGAACAGCATTTAATGGATCCCAAAAGAAAATCATAATATCAATTTTCTTTTCAGCGATCATTGCACCTATTTGTTGGTCGCCACCCATAGGACCACTTAGCATTTGAGTAACAGTAAGGCCAGTGTGGTGATTAATTAAATTACCGGTAGTTCCTGTTGCAAATAACTTGTGTAGAGACAGTTGTTCACGATTATTTTCAACCCATTCCAGTAATGAGCTTTTACAGTGATCATGGGCAACAAGCGCGATATTTTTTTCTTTTAAGAGCGTGCGGTCAATTTGTTCCATTTGATACCTTTAAAAATAAATATAGTAATTATTCCAGTTTTCAAAATACCTTTTTTTTATCTTAGAAGCTATGAACAGATCAAGATACTATGATGTATCATAATATTTTCAATCTTCATGATGAACGGAGTAGATAAATGGTGGATTCAGACATTTATGACATTTTAAGAAGCGTTAAAACCATTGCGCTTGTTGGTGCGAGTAATAAAGAAGATCGCCCAAGCTATAAAGTCATGAAATTCCTATTAGAACAAGGCTATGATGTTATTCCTGTCAATCCAGGTATGTCAGGGCAGACCTTATTGGGGCAACCATGCTATGCCTCATTAAAAGATATTCCTGTTGCTATTGATATGGTTGATGTTTTTCGTCAATCTGACGTAGCATTAGAAATTGCGCAAGAAGCCATTGAAATTAATGCCAAAGTATTATGGTTACAGATTGGTGTTATTAATGAAGATGCTAAAAATTTAGCCGAAGATGCAGGGTTACGTGTGGTAATGGATCGTTGTCCTAAAAAAGAAATTGAAGCACATGGTCTTCCTTGGTAATACGCTAAAATAAAATCGCCGAAAACAAATTCGGCGATTATCATTTCATTCAGATTACTGGTTATGTAGATTAATTGGGTTAATTTCTTAATCGTGGTGCCTGTAATTGGCTACGAATTGACTGTGATAACTCATCTAATGAGTCATTATCTAAGTGTTCATCTGAAACTTCATAGGTTATCTGCGCTTCAGCAAGATAAGTATGAACAGGTTGTCCTTCATCATCTTCCATCACAACATGGTACCAAGGTGCTGCTCGCAAGGTCACATTAGATGCAATATCATCCTCATTAGGTTGATCAAGGGAATATTCAGCATCCACATCGACAACAACGCCTAAGTAGCCGAGTAATTTATGTCTAACCTGCTGTCCTATCCCAAATTTGCTGGCGGTCATCATAGTATCACCTCCATATAGCCTTGCTTATTGGTTACATATATGAGGTCACAAAGTGAAATTTCAAGGGTTTGAAAAAATATAATCCTTTGCTTTCATTATGAATAAAAAACCTCACAAAATCAGATTATCTATTGTATAAAGAAAAGACAATAACCTAGACAGAATTTTTATTTGAAGAGGGTTACTAGAAGGGTATATGAAAATCGGTAGAGAATATATTATTCAAGGGCGTGTTCAAGGTGTTGGTTTTCGTTTTTTTACTTATCAGTGGATGAAAAAACAGCCAATAACAGGGTATGTTTGGAATCGTGATGATGGTAGCGTGGGAGTAAAGGTTTTTGCGGAAGAAAATGTATTAAAAGAATTTGAAGATTGGTTAGAAGCTGGTGGCCCAAGAAGTGCCAAAATTACATTTTGGTCAGCGACATCTTGTGAATATGAACCAATGGCAGACTTTTCAATCCGCCATTATGAGTAATACTATTTTAATGATCTTTTATCGAAAGATAATATTAAATACATTTAACGGGTTTTGGTAAACCAGCAAGTTTTGTCGCTTGTTTTGCAGGGCCTTTAGGAAACAAACGATAAAGATAACGGCTATTTCCTTTTTCATCGCCATATTTTTGTGCAAGCGCTTTTACTAACATCCGAATAGCAGGGGAGGTATTAAATTCTAAATAAAACTGGCGAACAAAACGGATAATCTCCCAATGTTGTTCTGTAAGCTCAATTTCCTCTAGTTCAGCTAATGTTGGAACCATATCTTCATTCCACTCATTGCTATTTTTTAAATAACCGTGACTATCTGTCTCGATTTCTTTTCCGTTAAATACAAACATGTGCGTAGCAACCAATCAAAAATAATACCGCTAATTTAGCAAAAATAAGGAAAATACCCAAGTAGAACCCATAAATCGTTGATAAATTAAGCCATTGACTTGTAATGCGTTTAATTTTACGGCAAACAGTACAATAAGGGCTTTACAACATAAGCCTAGGTGTTTATATTGCTCCCCATTGCGGAGGGGTGGCCGAGCGGCTGAAGGCAGCGGTCTTGAAAACCGCCGATGGGAAACTATCCGAGAGTTCGAATCTCTCCTCCTGCCATCTCAACATCTCCTAGCGTCTCCTGAAGTCTCCCAATTCCAGTAAAATCAAACCTTCGTACTAAATCATTGTCTCCTGAAGTCTCTTGAAAGAACCACCATTGTTGGTAAAACCAAAATGGGTAATAAGATGCTAAAAGCTTTAGAAGATCTAACTGAAATAGTCAGCTAAATTTCTGCGTGTATGATATATCATTCATCACTTGCTACCCTTATTATAATGTTCCGTGACCTTTGTTTTATAACAAACTTAGATGCCGCTCTATTAAGGCTAATTCATTTAATAGTCAGATAAAGATGATTTCTTATTGATGATGTTAATGATAATTGTTAGCATTAACTCTCTATTATGGAGAGTATACTATGAAAAATAAATATCACCTGCTAGCAATATCTCTTTCAGCATTACTTCCTTTTACCGCATCAGCTACAACATATCCAGTTACTATTACTGATACAGATGGGCAAAAAATAACGTTAAAACATGAACCAAAACGCATTATATTACAAGATGGTAGAGATATTTTAACGCTAGCTTTGCTTGATAGAAATAATCCGTTTGAAAGGGTTGTAGCATGGAATAATAATCTAAAAAAATCGGACCCACAGACAGTTTCTTTATTAGAACAGAAATGGAAATCTAATATAAATGCAATCCCTGATATGGGGTTTAATGACAAAGGTGAGGTTAATGCAGAGCAAGTTATTGCGCAACAGCCTGATGTTCTGATTGCTCAACTAAGAGCAAAACCCGCATTAGAAGGATCAGGTGTTGTCAGTATTTTAAAAGAGGCCAATATTCCTATTATTTATGTTGATACTTTCTTAGAGCCAGTCAAAAATACGAAAGAAAGTGTTGAACTTCTTGGTATCATTTTAAATAAAGAGAATGAAGCTAAAGAATATACAGATTTTTATCAACAACACCTAGATAATATTAAAAATAAAACTCAAGAAATTAAAAATAAACCAAGTGTATTTGTAGAAGCAAAGGCTGGAGCTAATGGTGATGGGTGCTGCTTTACACATAATAATGCAGGTTGGGGTGGTTTGATTCAAGCTGTTGGTGGTGACAATATTGGTAGTCATTTCTTACCAGGAGCCTCGGGTGTTATTTCTTTAGAACAAGTTATTAGCACTAAACCTGATGTATATATTGTAACGGGATCTCGCTGGATTAATAAAAATAATATTTCTGCACCATTTGGTTATGGGGTATCTAACAAAGAGGCTCAAGAAGGTTTCAAACGATTGAAGAGTCGAATTGGATTTAATCAAATCACTGCGGTTAAAAATGAACGATTATATGGTATATATCATAATTTCTATAATCATCCATATAACATCGTTGGCTTAGAGTATTTAGCAACCTTTATTTATCCTGAACAATTTGCTGAATTAAAGCCAGAAAATACTTATAAAGAGATAATAGAAAAATATACCACATTACCCAACGCTGAATTTCTTTGGGCAGCAAAAGCAGATAAATAAAAATTCAAGTTATAGCCCTTTTTTTAAGGGCTTTCTATCTTCATTTACATTTCGAACAATCAGAGTATCTACTTTTGATTCGTGATAAAAAACACCTAATGATAGCTCAAAAGGTGTTTTCGAGTAATTATTGACGTGCAGTAATGCGTTTCTCTTTACGATTAAACCAATTTTCACGCAATTTATCGTAACTAAGATTAAATGCATATGTATAAAAAAGGAAAAAGGCAAAGAAGCCGACTTCCAATAAGAATGCGTTCCACAGTGACATATTTAATAAAAATGCCAATATTGGTAAACCAATGATCACAAAACTTAATTCAAATCCAATGGCATGCATGACTCGTATTTTTGTTGGTCTTGAGCCTTTGATTAAAGGCCAATAGCGGTCAAAAATCATGTTATAAAATAAATTCAATAACATAGCTAATGTTGATAAAACAATAGCAACGGTTCCCATTTGAAAAATTGAGCGACCCAAAATCCATGCACTAAGTGGCGCTGTTATTGTGATGGCTATCACTTCAAATGAAACAGCGTGAAAAACGCGCTCAGTAAATGTTTTTTGATATTGGCTCATATCCCACCTCAAATTAATTGTTTAGCAAAAAAACAGATGCAATTATTAGTGATTTTTTGTATATATACAAAATAGGAGCCATCGAAAAAACCGATACCATAATGAACTATTCCATAGAAACTTTGCGTACATTTGTTGAAGCCGCATCACTGAAATCATTTTCTGCTGCTGCTCGAAAATTAAATAAAAGTCAGTCTACAGTGAGTAGCACAATTACAGGATTTGAAGATGATATGGGCTTTGAATTATTTGAACGAAAGGGGAGAGAATCAACGCTAACCTTTGCAGGGAAAAAAGTACTAAGCTTAGTTGAAGATATATTAGCGGCAGATGAACGATTACAGGCATTAAGAATAGAGCTATCACCAGAAATGGAGCCTCGTTTAAGTTGCGTTTTTTCTGATATGTATCAACCCCCTTATTCTGAGCAACTCTTAAAAATTCTAGATAAAGAATTTCCTCATATTGAGTTTGAGTTTCTTGTCGCTGAAAATGATGATGTCATTAATATGCTACAAAATAATCAGGCACATATCGGTATGATGGAATCACGAATAGAATATCCAGCCGATATTGCTTTTGCCCGTTTACCCGTAAGTGGTGAGTTAGGATTATATGCACATAAAACTCACCCACTTGCGAAAGAAAAGCAAATTAGCTATCAACATTTAACCATGCATCGTCAATTACGGCTAAGTAGTCGTGCTCAATTTGTCATCAATAGTGAAAAAAATTGGCTGGCACCTAACTATTTATTGATACTTGAAATGGCAGAGCAAGAAATGGGATGGGCAATATTACCCACTTGGTTAGTTGAGCAATTTGGGCATGACTTACTAGTCAGTCTGAATTATGACCAGTTTCCGAAAAAAATAGATATCGATTTAGTTTGGTCGAGAAATAATCCACCAGGAAAAGCAGGATATTGGATGATTGATAAATTGTTGAAAAATAATATTCAATCTTCTCGATAAAAATTAGGGAATCAATCACCTTCATTAGCAATAATGAAGGTGATATTAGTTCATTATTATCTTAATAATATTGACTTACCAACCACAGACATTTGTTTCTTCATCCATATCATAACCACGTACAATATTGATAAGATCTTTTACCATTAGGCTCGACATCTCGGCATCTAATAAATCAGCCCAAAAGCTTTCTTTATTGACAGAAACACCATTATTTTTATTTGTTAATGCTAAGGTAAGTTCTTGCGAATCAATATTTACTTTACTTTTTAACTCATCAACTAAGAGTAAAACTTCTTGAGTTGCAACATCTGGAATATACAGAATTTTAGGATTAAGAAAGATTTTTTGGGATTTATTTCGGCCATCAGCACTAATCAATTCTAATAAATAGCCTTTGTTTTCATTTTCCATAATCAACCTTTTAACCTTCAGCAAGTATTTTAGGATCGACATAAAAATCGACGTTAAAAACAGTATCTTGAGTTTTAGCTTCTATTTTGTGCCACGTCTCTGGTGGAAATACACCAAATTCACCGGCATTAATCACTAGAGTTTCTGTTGGCTCAGAGCTGAATTCATCTGCATAGGCGTAATAAATAATCGTACCTTGCATGACCGATAATTTAGGATAAACCCCTTGGCGAGTTCCTTTATCTAAATGTCTTTCCCAAATTGATTTAGGGGCAGTGTCTTTCGTCCAAAGTGGCGTAGCACGTACATGAATATAGTGAGTAGGGATAATAATTCTTTCCATTTTACCGCCCTAGAAAACGTGAATAGATTGATTTTTATACTTTTTATCTTGATTAAAAAGAAAAATCGCAGTTGATAACGTAGTAAATTATTATGCGTTAAATAAAATCTACCTCTTATAATGAGGTATTTCAAATGCAATTTAATAAGAATATACAACGATATTATTCATTTTTTATCTAAGATATTGTTTTATTTTGTTAAATTAATTTTTAATATTTAAACTATTTTTTATTTTAAGCCTATTTTTTAGGCTGCAAACACGGTTTTTCGTGGGAATTTACTCATCAACATAGTTTCTTTGTTCTATAATTGATCAAGTCTAGGATATTAATATTTAATTCATTATTTAACATAATTGAGATATCACTATGGAATTAAAGGATTATTACGCCATTATGGGTGTTAAATCTACGGATGATATTAAAACGATTAAGACAGCTTATCGTCGTTTAGCAAAAAAATATCATCCTGACGTGAGTAAAGAACCTGATGCAGAAGAGCGTTTTAAAGAAATTGCTCAAGCATGGGAAATATTAGGTGATGAGCAACGTAGAGCAGAATACGATGAACTTTGGGCACATCGCAACGATCCTAAATTTAGACAATTTACGCAACAGCAATCAAATACAAATCAAGAACGTTTTAACCAAGAAGATTTTGACGATTTTTATGCTTCATTTTTTGGTCAACATTCTCCCTTTGAAGGGCGTCGAGCTCAACAGGCGCCTAAACAGCGTGGGCATGATTTAGAAATAGAATTAGCTGTTTTTCTGGAAGAATCACAGGAAGAGCATAAGCGCACAATAAATTACCACTTACCTGTTTATAATGTCTTTGGTATTTTGGAAAAAGAAATTCCTAAAACACTGAATGTTAAAATTCCCGCAGGTGTTATTGATGGGCAACGTATACGCTTAAAAGGGCAAGGTACTTCGGGTGAAAATGGAGGCGAAAATGGTGATTTATGGTTAACTATTCGTATTGCACCTCATCCTCTATTTGATATTAAAGGCCATGATTTAGAAATAGTTGTTCCTGTAGCCCCTTGGGAAGCTGCATTAGGTGCAAAAATTCCTATACCTACAATAAAAGAAAAAATCTTGTTAACTATTCCGGCGGGAAGTCAGGCAGGACAAAAGCTACGTATTAAGGGAAAAGGGTTAGTTAGCAAAAAGGTCAGCGGTGATTTATATGCAATTTTAAAAATTGTGATGCCACCTAAACCCGATGAAAAGATACGCGAATTATGGCAACAAATTGCAGATAGCCAGACCGATTATAATCCACGTAAAGACTGGGAGAATAAATAATGGGTCAATTAACAACAACAGTATTTACTGTCACTGAGTTTTGTCATCATACGGGAATATCAAATGATGAGCTCAAAGAGTTTGTAGCACTTGGTGTGATCGAACCGCTAGAAATTGAAACTCAGGAGTGGTTTTTCGATGATAATGCTATTGTGGTGACACATCGTGCATTAAAACTTCATAAAGAACTCGCATTAGATTGGCATGGTATCGCCATAGCACTGACTTTATTAGATGAAAATGAACAGTTAAAACAAGAAAATAAGCAATTACGTCAGCAGTTAATGCGTTTTATAAATGAATAAAGATCAATAAAATAGCCACTAAATGAGTTAAAGATTTTTAGTGGCTATTTTTATGCCACAGTTTTATTGTTAACTCACTACTTTAAAACACTTTATTTATTGATTTTAATAATTATTTTCCCTCCTTGGCCTTCTCTAATTTCTAAAACTACCATGCTATATAAATGAACAAAATAGCGATGTGATCACACATATACCCATAATCATTAGGTTATTATTATCATAATAAAAAAATTATTGAATGCTGCATTTTTCATAAGATATTTATCTTTCGTAAGGGAAAAATAATGAAGTCGATCCAAACCAATAAATTAATAGAATGGCGTAGAACGTTTCACCAGTTTCCAGAAATTGGCTGGACTGAATTTGTAACGACAGGCACGATCATCAGCATATTGAGAGAGATGAATATTGAGGTAAAAACGGGGCCTCATATTATTTGTCGAGAAAGCATTTTAGGTAGAGATGAAAAATTAGTTAATGAAGCTATTAAAATAGCTGAAGAAAAAGGGATCAGCACCGAGTTATTAGTTGAAATGGATGGTTTAACAGGGTGTATAGCAATTATTGATACAGAAATTCCGGGGCCTACATTTACTTTTCGTTTCGATATTGATTGTGTTTATGTCCAAGAGTCAAATGATGATTCTCATCTACCTAATAAGCAGGGATTTGCTTCATGTCGCTCTGGATTAATGCATGCATGTGGTCATGATGGGCACACTGCGGTAGGACTTGGCTTAGCACATTGGTTAAAACAGAATATTCACGCTTTACGTGGGAAATATAAATTAATATTCCAACCCGCAGAAGAAGGAGTGAGAGGTGCAAGAGCAATCAGTGATAGTGGAATATTAGATGATACCGATTATTTTATGGGGATGCATATTGGATGTAATTTGAAAAAAGGTGAAATAGCACTCGATCCTTTTGATTTCCTTTGTACTACTAAATTAGATATTTCTTTAAAAGGTAAAGCCTCTGATGCCACGGATGAGCCTGAAAAAGGAAATAATGCTTTAGCTGGGGCATGTTTTTTAGTTAATGAAATATTAGCCATACCAAGACATGGTAAAGGTATGACAAGAGTGAATGTTGGCACTTTAATTGCGGGTGAAAATCGTAGCCTTATTCCCAGTTCCGCGAAAATGCAATTAGAAGTTCGAGGACAAGATGCCGAAATAACGCAATATTTGTTTGATAATATAAAAAGATATGTCGATGCTGCCGCAGTTGCTTATCAATTAGACACAAAAATAGAAATTACTGGTGAAGCAACAAACTTCAGAAATGATCCTGAAATGATAAACATCATGCAAGGTGCTATTAATTCACACCCAGAATTAGTCAATATCACATTACCTTTAGGGGGAAGTGAGGATGTTTCATTAATGGTAAGAAGAGTACAAGAGAAAGGGGGAAAAGCGATATTCTTTTTGGTGGGTGCCGACCAAAGTGATGGGCATCATAAAGAAAAATTTGATATCGATGAAGAAGCACTTTCCATCGGCTTAACACTTTTTACTGAAGGTATCCTCTCTATCCTTAATATGTAAAAATAATAAGAAGGTCTATTCTATTTACCTATATTACATAGAATAAGACCTTAATGTTTATTTAATTGGAGTTGAAAATAAAGAGGCTTCTGGTTGATGCTCTTTAATAAACTCAATATAGAGCTGTGTCTCATGCTCGGTTTTTTTCGAGGTGAAAAAAAAGATATTACTCGTAATAGTGGGTGTGAATTCTCGATAAACAATATCTTCTGTTTCAATAATAGGAAATGAATTAATTAAACTCACTCCTAACCCATTTTTTACAAATGTCATTGCTGTGTTTTGATCAGAAACTTCAGCAATAATATTGGGCTTAGATTTTGATTTATTGAGTGCTCGATCAATAACTGTACGGCCAATATTATTTTTAACTAAAGCAATAAAAGATTGTTCATGTAAATCATCAGGTGTAATGATATTTTTTGTGCATAGCTCATGTGCTTTAGGGATTGCACAAATAATTTGAGTTTCTCTCATCGGAATTTGAATCAAATTATAATTGCTATTAATGGTCATATTATCAGTAATAACAATATCAGCTTGTTCTTTTGCAATTAAAGAAAGTAGTTGCTCACTTCTAGATATTTCTAAGTGGACATTAATTTGATATGTTTTGATAAACAGAGCAGTGACCTGATTGATAAAACCATAGGCTAATGTTGGTGGAACTAGAATTCTTAGACTCCGTTTTTTTTCTTGATGATGAAAATGGCTTAATCGGCTGAAAGATTCAGCGATATTGGCGATTTCTTCATAAAGCAATAAGGCATCAGAGTTTGGTATTAATTTATTATTTTCACGAGTGAATAACTTTTTACCACAACGTTTCTCGATCTGATTTAATGTCTGGCTTACCGCTGGTTGAGAAATACCTAGCTGCTCAGCTGCATTAGTGACACTTCCCTGATCAATCACGGTTTGTATAATTTCAAGGTCACGTAAAGTTGCCCATCCTCCTGACCAAGAAGTTCTTTTTATATTAATTGCCATTGTGTTTTTTGTTTTAGTCAGTTTATCTTGTGTTAGATTATACAGTTAATAAGTTGATTATTAAATAATAGCGATGATAGAAAATTTATAGAGCAAAAAGATAAGGATAACTCATATAAAACCTCTTGTTAGGGTATTACAGATGCTTTTATTTATCGCAATATAAAACAATTAACAAAGGTTGTTATGGTATGCAATATATCGTTATTATCTTTAATATCAAAAACTGTTTTTATAAATAACGTAATTTTTAATCACATAATAAAAGGTTGTTAATAACAAATTATTTTTCTTTTTATTTGTATTTTAAATGAATCTTTTAATAAATCTTATTAATATTAATATGATGCATATAATTAATGTTTTTATTTTAAAATATAATGGTCATTGAGATATAAATCACGGAAACCCACGCTTTTTCATTGTTAATATTTTGCATCAAATTATCTATCTGGTTTTTTATTTTGACTCTAAAAAGATACTTAATTGATCTACAAATTATAAATAACAAGCAAATGGGGAGTTTTATGTCTTTATTCAAAAAGGGTATTATTGCCTTATCCGTTAATATTGCATTAGTTTCTTCAGCTTTAGCCTGTACAACGTTGTTAGCAGGAAGTGAAGCAACAAATGATGGTTCGTTGATTATTGCTCGTAGCGCAGATAGTGATGCATTAAAAGCACAACATTTTGTTATTCATCCTGCTAAAACGAATCAAACGGGTATTTACAGTACCAAAGAACATAACGGTGCTAATAATTTTACATATCCATTACCTAAGAATTCATTACGCTATACCACTGTACCGAATTGGAAAACACAACTTCACGGTGCAACAGGATTTAATGAACTGGGGGTGGGTGTCAGTGGTACTGAATCTATTTTTGCTTCACCTAAAGCACTCTCTTTTGATCCCTATGTTGAAGAAACTGGGATAACTGAAGATGATATTCCAGATGTCCTGCTTTCAAGAGCAAAAACAGCTCGTGAAGCCGTGGAATTATTAGGTAGTATTATTGAAAAGCAAGGTGCTGGCGAAGGATTTGGTGTTGCTGTTGTTGATAAAAATGAGCTTTGGTATTTAGAAACTGGAACTGGACATCATTGGATCGCACAAAAATTACCTAAAGATAAATACTTTGCAACAGGAAACCAAGGTCGATTACAACACTATGATATTAATAGTAATGATGTTTTAGGTTCTAAAAATCTCGTGGAATTTGCTGTTGAAAAAGGGCTTTATAATCCTGAAAAAGAAGGGGCATTTAATTTTTCAAAAGCTTATACACGAGATGACGAACGAGATCGTACTTATAATGATCCGCGAGTATGGATTATCCAGCAACAATTTAATCCATCATTAAAACAAGCTGTGGATGATGGTCGTAATTTCGCACCTTTATTAACACCAGAGAAAAAAGTATCTGTTGAAGAAGCTAAAGCGATGTTACGTAATCACTTTGAAGGAACAGAGCACGACCCATATACCAATGGATTAAATGGTAAAGAGCCATGGCGCCCAATTAGTGTATTTAGAACTTATGAAGCGCATGTCATGCAAGTCCGTCCAGAACTTCCTCAAGAAATAGGAGAAGTCACTTATGTAGGATTAGGTATGGCGGATTTAACTGCATTTGTTCCGTATTACAGTGGATTAAAAGCTTATCCGCAACATTATGGAATAGGAAGCAATCAAGCAGACAATGATTCTATTTACTGGAAATATCGTAAGTTACAAACATTAGTAATGACAGATTATCCAAAACTCGCACCAATAGTGAAAAAAGCTTATCAAGAGTGGGAAGCAAAAACTGCATTAGAGCAAAAAGAAATGGAAGCTAAATATCTCACTATGGTGAAAACAGATAAAGCTGGTGCAGATAAAATGCTTAATGAATTTAATCTACGAGTCATGGCAGATGCTGAAAAATTAACTGAAAACTTAATGAATGAATTGTTTACAGTAAGAACAAAAGATATTCAAGACGATATTTTCTTTGCTAATAAGTCTAAGAAAGATTGATAGAAGAGAAGTATTTTAGATATCTATTTTAATAGAAAGACCCCAATTTTATTGGGATCTTTTTTGTAGATAAAACTTATTAAAGAACAGGAATATAGTAGCTAATTTTTTGTAAGTATTGTTCACTTTGTTCAAGTAATTTATCGTAACTCATAGATTTTTTCAGCGTATATTGTTCAATATCAGGGCCAGGCCTACGTAATAAATTCATTTTTGGTAATACTTTAGTATATACCGTGTAAATAATATCATCGTAACCTGTTAATGAGTCTAAAATTTCACCCATATCAAAAGTAATTGCCAAGTAATTACCACTAGGTAATTCTAATTGTGACATTGACGATAGATTAGATGTTGTTGATAATTTTTCTTTATCAACAGCGGTACTATAAATGTACATCGTATCTTCTAATGTACTCGCAGATGCTCGATGCATTGCATATAGCTCTGTGGGTATTGTATGTACGTCCTTTAAAAATTTACGCCAAAATTCTTTTCTAAATTTTTTCTTGTCTGAATTCCACGTTGAAACAGGTTTGTTGTATTGGTGAGACATACCTACTAATTTTAGTGAAGGAAAGGTAACGACTTCATATTTAGCGCTAAGTTCAACAGTTTCTAGTGCAGGGAAAATCAGCTCACTAATATCCCAACCCGGCTTTTTTCTGTATTCGGAAGGCGTAATATTAAACTGTTTTTTAAATGCGCGACAAAATGTTTGTTGAGAGTCAAACCGATATTTCAATGAAATATCAAGCAGGCTACAACGCGTTATGCGTAAAGCATAAGCACCGCAAGATAAGCGGCGGGCGAGTATGTATTTTCCTAAAGATATTCCTGTATATGCTTTAAATAAACGCTGAAAATGCCATTTTGTATAACCTGATTTTTCAGCAACAATATCCAGTGACAAGCTTGAATCAAGATTTTGCTCAATCCAAACAATAATATCTTTAACAACATTCTCTTGAAGCATGAATATTCCTATTCTTTTTCTCTATCGATATTTTTCAATAAGATCGACTTAATTTATTGAACTACAATAAATTTATATGTTCTAGGATAGTAGCATATCGTATAGTGATAATTACACTGAATAAAGTAAAATAGACAGATATTAATGTAAAGTTATGTATTGTAATTTGTTTTAATTAAAATTAATTTTAATTAAAAGGTTGCATTTTAACTCACTCATCAATGATTGATGACTTTTTATTAAAGTTAATCTTAAATTAAAATATTCATATATATTTTTAGTCTTAAAAAAATGCGGAGGTATCCTATTTTATATTTAAAAGATAAAGCCTAGCCTAAATTCATTAGCAAAGTCTTACTTGGTTATTTTAGGAGATGTAAATGAATAAGTTGTTTTCTATTTCTGCTATTGCATTAGTTTCTTCATTAATAACAGCTCCTGCTTTGGCAGCTAAAACGGATACTTATAACTGTGAAGGCCAAAAAATCAGGGTTTCTTTCCCTACTGAACAGCTAGCTGTTATGTATTACAGCGATGAAATTATTGTTTTAAAAGAAGCTATTGCGGCTAGTGGTGCTCGTTATGTTGGTGAAAATTTCCAAATTTGGGGTAAAGGCAAAGGTGAGTTTAATTTAGCAACGATTTCAGAAGATGATGCAGTTAATGGACGTGTTGCTGAAGATAAAGGACGTACTTGTAAATTAGTAAAATAACGTAGAAATGAGTCATAAATAAAAAGAGAACAATTTTATTGTTCTCTTTTTTTATAAGAAAAAGATTAAATAAATATAGTAAAAATTGAAAATAAAAACGATTAGTATCGATAAAATAATAACGCATTTTTTATCACACAAATAAATTGGTCATAGGAAATAAATCAGTTATAAAGATAGTCTTATTGTGATTTTCGCTGTGGTGATCAATGGTAGGACTCTTACCTATTACGGCTAATTTGATTATACTAATAGAGAGTAGTATGAAATCTACTCATTTTTATTTTTTTTAAAACGAAAAATAAATTTAGGTTTATCCACTTATCTGCAACGAAACAAAATTTATTGCGAGTTTATATGAAATCTTACCCTTAGCTAGTCTCAACATTAATTTTTAAAAGCAAAACTTAAAAATAGACATTGCTGTGCAAATTGGCAGGTAATGTGTTATCAAAAATTAATAAAAGACAAAATTTAATGAAAATTAAAAACTCAAGAAAATATAATGTATCATTGCCAGATAATAGAATTTTAACGTGGTATGAATCAGGTCCAGAGCAAGGTAAGCCAGTATTATTTTGTACCGGTGCAGGTATGAGTGGTTTATTAGGAGTCGAAGTTGACCTTTTAAATAAGCTTAATATTCGGTTGATTACACCCACTCGCCCTGGATTAGGCGATTCCACCTTTGATCCTCAAAAGTCGTTAAAATCTTTTTCTAAAGATATTTTATTTTTATTAGATCATCTTCGTATTAAAAATATTAATGTAATGGGGTTTTCACAAGGTGCTGTTTTTGCTATGGCTCTTTGTGTTTATTGTCATGTTGATAAATTACTTATTGTCGCAGGACAAGATCAATTTGACTATCTAGATACACAAAATAAGCTAACAGATGATGTTGTTAATATGCAACGTCAAGCTGTTGGATCACCAGATTCGTTAACTAGTTGGATTAAGCAAAATATAACAGCCAAGTGGTTAATGGATTTTATTCTAAATAACAGTGCCGATGTTGATTTGGCTATTTATAAATCAATTGATTTTCTCCCAGTTTATCAAGAATGTATGGTAAAAGCCTTTAAACAAGGCAATGATGGATATACTCAAGATTTGCTGATTACTATGCAACCTTGGGGATTTTCACCTGAAGAAATAAAGACACCAACAACCTTATGGTATGGTATGAAAGATACCAGTACAGTTCATTCTCCAGACTTTGGGGATTTATTATTTCAACGTTTTCCTAATGCTGAGCGGCATTTATGGCCAGAAGAAGGCGGTTCACTTCTATGGACGAAAACAGAAGAAATTTTATTAGAACTAGCTGATTAAGGTGATGTAGTACATTAATGATAGAGTAGATACTGGTTATCTTAAAAAAATAACAGTATCTACTTTTTTATTTATGTTCTTAAATTAAAATAATGAGATAGGTAAAATAGATAATTATTTTTATCTTATAATTATTTTCTAATTTGACGGGTGAAAAGTTTTTTTAAAATAAAGATGAAAATAATTTGCTATAAAACGAATTATATGACTTAATAGCGCCACTGGTTTGGAAGTACAGACCTATTTATGTTAGTGCAGTTTTAAGTAGTTCACCGTTTAGCGTTATCCCTGATACCTCTTCGTTGCGAATTCCTTCAAATAGTGACCATAAGTAAAAATCCGAAATCAAACCGCAAACAATGCCTTATGGCAAAATAATTAATTAAAGGAAATCTTATGTCTAATACAATGACTGGTACAGTAAAATGGTTTAACGATGATAAAGGTTTTGGCTTTATCACTCCTAAAGACGGTAGCAAAGACGTATTCGTACACTTTTCAGCGATCCAAAGCGATAGCTTCAAATCTCTGAAAGAAGGTCAAGAAGTTTCATTTTCTATCGAAAATGGCGCTAAAGGCCCAGCTGCAGCGAACGTAATCGCTCTGTAATTTACTGTATATATTGCTTAATGCAATATGGATACAAGTAAGATCTAAAAAACCTCACTTCGGTGGGGTTTTTTTATATCAATTTATAGTATTATTTAAATTTGAAGTATATTTATTAAAGCGTATAAAAAATAGTTTTATTAAAGTTATGTAAGTATTTAATGTAAATTATTTAAAATTCTATAAAGTTATTTACTTTAATGCCTAATAATTTTTACAGATAAATAAATTAATGGAGAAATTAATTCTTATAATGGCAAAATAAAGGCATTAAGACATTGCCTTCTCAATCAAAAGAAAGAAAAAAACTTTATTAGAATAAAAAATATCAGATAAATCATAAAAATAATTTAAGATAAAATTAAATTAATATTTAGTGACTTATCTTAAACAATTGCTGTCTAATTTAATGTGGCTTAAATGCTTTTTAGTTCCTAAAGGACAAACTTGTGTACGCTAAAAATGTTTTCTCATTGCATCTATTACATCCAAAATATATCTTAACTTGGTTTGGTGTCTTTATTCTTTTTTTATTAGTACAACTTCCTTATGCTTGGTTACTTTTTTTAGGTAAACATCTTGGGGTGTTATCTCGTTTCTTTGTCAAAAGAAGAGTCTCGATCATAAAGAAAAATTTAGAATTATGTTTCCCTAATAAAGATGAAAATGAAATTAACAAGCTTGTTATGGATAATTTATCGTCACTAGGTGTCGCATTATTTGAAACGGGCATGGCGTGGTTTTGGAGTGACCGCCGATTAAAAAATCTCTTTGAAGTACAAGGGATCTCCAATTTTACTGATGCAAATGATAAAAAAGCTGGAATTTTATTAATTGGTATCCACTCTATGTCTCTAGAGCTGGGTGGGCGCATTATGGGGCTTTGTTTTCCTGTGAATGCGATGTATAGACCACATAATAATAAAGCGATGGAGTTTATTCAAACTAAAGCAAGATGCCGTTCAGATAAGGGCATGATAGATAGACGCAACTTAAAGTTTATGGTTATGGAGTTAAAAAAAGGGAAGGCAATTTGGTTTGCTCCTGACCAAGATTTTGGTTTAAAAGGTACAACATTTTCTCCATTCTTTTCTGTTGAAAAAACATCAACTTCAAAAGGAGTTGCTATATTAGCAAAACTATCAGGGGCACCTTCTTTAACTGTTACTTTGGTCAGAAATGAAAATCAGAAAGGTAAAAAATACAGTTTAATCATTGGTAAAGAATTGATTAATTATCCTTCTGAAGATATTCAAAATGACACAGATAGAATGAATAAGTTGATTGAAACCGAAATTATGCGAGCACCAGATCAATATTTATGGGCTCACCGCCGTTTTAAAACTCGACCAGCAGGTGAAGCCAGTTTTTATAATTAATTATGAATATATTATATAAAAAAAGACCAACACATGATGTGTTGGTCACAGTAAATACTGGAAGCAATGTGAGCAATGTCGTTGTGAAAAACCAAGTAAAATACTCAACTATTCACAAGGTAAAAGATAATCATTATCATTTTAGTTGTCAACCCCAATATTTGTATGGATTTGGAAGATAAAGATAGGGGATACAAAGCAAAGATAAGAAGATAAAAATTTTTATAAATAAGTTAAAACAGAGTTAGCAGATATAGAAATAAACTATATCTGCCTAATATATTATAACCATAATAGAGAATACCATTTATATAATAATGAATTCTAACTCTTGGAAAATATATACTCGTTATTTAATAATAAATATTATTTCTATTTGATAGAATTTAATGTTTATTAAAAATATAGGATTTTAAATTTACTATATTAATTGTATACGATATCCATTATTCCTACATTTTCTTTGATCCAATTTATGCTCATTGAACCTTTATTTTCACCTAATTGAGCATTAAACATTTTATTGGGTTCGATTTTATGTAAAGTTTCTTCCATTTCAGTTCCATTCCAACAATTTGCTTTAAAAGTATTTCCTACTGAGTCGGTCATACAATTCCCCTCTACAATTGAACCTGTAAATGTAATTGTTCCTGAACCGATTACTTTATTATTATTTGCCATAGTTGGAGCTGATAATAAAAGTGCTAAACAAGTTCCGATAATAAAATTCTTTTTCATTTTATATTCCTCAAATATTCTTTCTTTGGTTAATTCTTGATTTGTTTTTCTGTGTACGATGAATAAATATCTTTTCGTATCGAGTTGATGGAAGAAATATTAGAGGAAAAAAATATATCAATCTGTAAAAAATCTTGATAGTTAATGACAGGTAAATAAAGATTTATGAATGAATTTATGATTTTCTCAGCACATAATCATTAATATAAATTGATTGTTATTTATGTAATTACTTGAAATTTAAGGGTAAAATTTATTTTTGATTATTTTTGTTAATAAGTTAACTTTTTTTGACATTAGTTAATTTACTTAATTTTTTAGTGATACATTTTGTCGTTAAAATAGAAAACTTATAAAATGAGTAATTTCAGAGTTCAAAAATATTTGTCAAAGCATTACAAAGAAATGGTTATTAAGAATAAAAAACTATCTTTATTCGATGGCTTTTAAATAGATAAGATAGAACTTGATATTGAAGGGAAGCAAATTATAGGTAATTGTCCATTGCAAAAAATATAACAGGCATAATATGTTTGCGCTATGGGGAAAAAACAGGAAAGCACGTTTAGTTTGAAAATAGTGAGAGTTTAGCGATTGAGCATCTTAAGAGGATAATTGAGATAAAAAAATCCCCGCACGAGGCGGGGGAAAAATTAAATATCTATCAGTGATGAAATACTGAAACCAATAGTAAGGGAAAAAAAGATATCAATCTGTAAAAAACTTTAAAAAGAAATAATAAGAATAAAGTGCAGAATTGAAATAATTTTCTGAAAAAATAAATTTTTTTTGATTTTTTCTATTTAATTATTTTATTTTATTTAATTTTAATTTTCACTTAACAGTGAGGCTAAATGATATAAACTAAAACCATCTTGGTTTAACTATAAAGTTTACATACATTTAGTTGAAAATTTTGATAATTTACTTCGTTGGTTAGAATAACAATATGCTTATTTATAATGAGATTGGAATTAAAAATAGACAATAATAAGATTTTATTATTGTCTATTTAAAAAAATTAAAGAAAAATGTATATTTATCTGTTAGTTACCATTTTGTTACATCAATTTCATTGTTCTGATATGCCTTCGCAATATAAGAAGAGATATTGTTGCGTATATAAGGATTTTTTTCTTTGGGATACATTTTCCAAGCTTGTTGTAAATAAGGTAACAACTCACTATCGATGTAATTTGAGCTCGATAATGCCTGAATTGCACCTAAGCAGATCTCTTCATTTTCAGAGATTGCGAGTTCATAAAATGCTGATGTTTTATCTTTTAAATTAATATCATGAGAAGCTGCATAAATTGCACTTCTTATTATTTCTACGCTTGAGTGAGTAAAGAAGGGTTGGAAATCTTCAACTAAAACAGCTTTTAATTCGGCCAAAGAGTAACCGATAAAACGCAATGTATCTTCGCTATTCGTTACTTTAAGAATTGGGAAAAGGTTATCTTTGAAAAGAGAACATTGATCTCTATATTTAAAGTAAATAATAGGAATAACAATGTCTGTTTTTTCATCAAATGGAGCAACTAAAGCTTGCTGAATATAGGGCAATGCTTGTTCTTTAAAATAAGAGGCTAAAACATTTAACGAAACTTTATATAACTCAATATCTTCAGTTTGCAGTTGTTGTTCTAGAAAATATAAACTGCTGTTGGATAATTCAGGTAACTTAGTTAATGAGTTGATAGCACTAATTTTTTTCGTAATATCTTTATTATTTTTGGCAAAATGAAGTAACGTTTCTTCATTACCTCCCATTCGATGACCAAACCAGCTTGTATCATAGCCTAAAATCACTTCATCTAACCAACGTTCGTACCACTGTGTAAATGAAGTTTCATAGGAAAATATGTAAGGAGTATCTGAATTAACCCAATCAGATGTATATAAAATATGACCTTTATATTTACCATTGACCACTAATAAAAGATCGTATTCACATCCACAAGTACCTAAATAAAGTGTACCTTGATGAACTCTATCGTAAATAATATCAAAGTCTTCATCACTACAGTCTTCGGGGACATGACAAAGTGCTTTCCACTCATCAATATTCATTTTAGGTTTAAGTAAGCAGGGTAATGCACAATTTTGTACACCATTTCTATCTATTGCGTCATCAAAAGCATATAGGCCATAGTAAGGGCCTGCACCACCATAAGAGCCTGTACCACCATTGCCAATTTGAGTTACAAAGGCGATATAATCTTCGGGAAATTCACATCCAGCCTTTGCTTGTAGCTGGTTAACTTTCTCTATTGAGAGTGGAGAGCTTAGTTGATATTTATGATTGTCAGCACCAAACTCCTTATATTCATGATCAATACTAGTTGCTAGTACTAATTTCTTACGGATACGCTCGATAGGATTATCTGCATATTTTTTATTAAGTTGTTCCCATTGCTGCTCTGCTGTTAGCTCTTCATTTTTTCCAATGATGGTGGAAATAAAACCCATAATTTAAAATCCCTATTGATGATATGGTTTAATTATAACGTGGTGATTTCATGATCCTTTTTAGATAGTGATAACTAAATACAATATTACTATCTTGCGTTAGATTCACTATAAGCTATTTTAGTTTTAACAAGATAATAGTATTTTGAAGGAAAGTATGTTCTCCATTTAGGGTTAAATGGGTTATGGAATAATACAGATAAAAAAAAGACCAACGCTAGGAGAGTTGGTCAATAAATACTAGAAGCAATGTGAGCAATGTCGTTGTGAGAAACTGAGCAAAATACTCAACTATTCACGAGGTAAAAGATAATCATTATCATTTAATGTGTCAACCCTAAGAAAGTTGCGGTTATTATTTATTCACACTAAAAGTCAATAAATTATCTTACTTTATAGAAACTAAAGTTGGAATTTTATTATTAATAACAACAAGATCACTACTTTCTGATTTAGTGTTTATCGTATTCTTAACAGCATTCATTTTTTTCATTTTATTGACTAAATCTTTAAAATGTTGAGAGCGTAAATGTATCGTTTTCTTAACCATGAATTTTCTCCTTATGAATTGTAGTCATAACAATAATAAGGATATTATTTAAATGCAAATGATAATCAATATTATTTAGAGTGTGTGATTTGATGGTAAAGTGCTTATGTTCAGGTAAATACTACGATTTTATCTGCTTCTTTGTATAAGTTTTCTTATCTTTGCTCTCTTAAAAGAGTGATATTATGAATAATAAAAGGAACTAACAGAGGATTTTGGCGATGGCATATGATTTAACGAAGCGATTAGTCATAGGGCTTTCCTCTAGTGCATTATTTGATTTAGAAGAATCAGATAATATTTTTCGCACACAAGGAGAGGAAGCTTATCGAAAATATCAACATAAAATGCAGGATGTACCTCTAAATAAAGGTGTTGCATTTCCTTTTATTAGCCGGCTTTTGAAGCTAAATAATATTAGACCTGACGATCCACTCGTTGAAGTTATTTTGTTATCTAGAAATGATCCCGATACTGGATTAAGAGTGATGAATTCTATTGAACATTATAATCTAGGGATCACCCGAGCCGTATTTCTTCAAGGAAAATCACCTCATATTTATATTCCAGCATTTGATATTGAGTTATTTTTATCTGCTGATCATGATGATGTTTTACAAGCAATTAATGCAAATTATCCAGCAGGACAGATATTAGAAGGCCATGTTAATGATGATGATGCCGATGAATTAAGAATTGCGTTCGACTTTGATGGTGTGATCGCTGATGATGAAGCAGAAGTTATTTATAAAACTTCAGGGGAGTTGTCTCAATTTCACAAGCATGAAGCTAAAATGGTTGATGTTCCTCATAACCCTGGACCATTAAAGAAATTTTTACTGCGTATTTCTGATATTCAAAAATTAGAATTAGAAAAAGTAAAACAAGATCCTACATATATTCCATTGCTTAAGATCTCTATTGTTACTGCGCGTAATGCACCATCTCATAAACGTGTTATTAATACGATGAGAACGTGGGGAATTTCTGTTAATGAAGCCTTTTTTATGGGGGGAGTAGAGAAAGCCAATGTTTTGAGAATTCTAAAACCTCATATATTCTTTGATGATCAAAAACTGCATTTAAAATCATCATCTGAATTACCTTCTGTCCATATTCCTTTTGGAATAGCAAATAGAAAAATAGATAATAAATAATAAGTATTTAATTATTGAGTGTCTGATATATAGCATACACTCAATTTTTATTTTGTCTAATTATGTTTTTCCTTCAATTTAAATAATAACTTTATTATAAACTGGATCTATTTTATAAAAGTAGTATGGTAGTTATTAAATAACTACTAAAAATTATAAATGATAAATATTTATAATTAATTTCAAGAGGTCTTAAGTTTAATTTAAAGAAGGAAAATTGAAGTGGATAATAATCATAGATTTTTTTCTGACGAAGTGTGCCCTAAAACTGCATTATATGGTCAATTTTATGGTGATAATCACTATGCTGGCCGAGATTATGAGCGGAAAATATATTATGGAAATAAATTCCCAAAAACTAAAAAAGGTTTTTATTTTAAGAAATTAATGAATTTTAAATAATAGCAATAATAAGCAAGTAATATGTGATCATTTTAAATGTAGATATCAATATTTTTTAAATTGATATATATTTAAAAACAAGTTGATGATTGCGTAACTTATGAAATTTACTACGCTGAAAAATAACAGCGCAGTAAAAATTATTATTGAGTCTTTTCAATACCAATAGGTTGATAACCTTGCCATAAAGGTTTGAAATGTTCACCCGAATTATTTGGTATTAGATGAATGTAAAAATTACCGATTTTGCTTAATAAAGTGCAATCATCAACATCTTTTAAATTGTCTTTATGTTGTTGCAGACTATTTACTAAAAGGGTCGCAATAGCCTTCTCTTTAGCTTCATTCGCTGATTTAGCAACAAATAAATCAAATTCATGCAATTCAGCTAGATTTGATGGATGATAGCCTCCCACATTAACAAAATATAAATTATCGTTACTATCGCTAGGTTTATCACTAAGAGTGATATTAAACCCATCAACCCAAGTGATTTCTGCATAACCATCAATATGTACTTTGTCTTTATCTCCAAACCATGCTTCTCTTAACGCAGGCCAAGCATCTGTAGGTTTTTCTGCCACAACAAATTGGATATCGTGAACTTCAATATTTGACTTACCGGCATTACCACCAATGTAGAACATAAATAACTTCATTGCTTTTCCAACTTTTTATTTTGTTATCGATATATAATTTATTATATATCGATTTGAGGAGAAAGTGTAAAATGAGACGATAGATAAGATCATGGGCGTGAATGTTGAGTATTAGTGCTTAATCATAATTAGAGAAAACCTTCCTTATAGTTATAAGGGCAATCTGTTCTTAAATACTGCGTGTAATTTTGACGCTAATACTTACTTTAAATTGATATTATTATTTCTTGCCCACTTTTTTAATCTCCCATTAGCGTTGGCATAAGGTGAAGATGTGTTAAATGAGATCATTCGACCCATCGTCCATTTTGTGTACCATGGTTTACCATACAAAATATCATCAGTTCGCTCATCAATAAGTGCCACAATTTCATTTTTTACAGCCCGAAGTTCAGCTATTAACGAGTCATAATTTAACTCACTGTAATCTGAGTAAAATTTTTGAGCAAGAAGACCAAGTTGGTTCCATTTATAACCAGTGTCTGGAAAATCGATAGGTAAACCTTTGGCATCAGATGTGATCCATTTTACAACAAGAGAATTCCATCCGAGCAAATACGAAACAAGATCACGAACACTCATCTTGGTTCCTTTGGCGTGCCCATCCATTGAGCGCTCCGAAGTAGTTTCTATCGGGATTGCATCAAGATAACTAATTAATTTATTGAAATTTTTATCAATAGCTAAAAGTAGTTCAACTTTTGTTTGCGGTACACTCATAAGAACTTCCATCTAATTAGAAGAGAAAGAGCATAAAGGGCTGTGTAGTGTTTAAAAATATATTATGTACTATCCACCATAATAGGGGAAGATCCTTTTATAACAGTGTAAATCTCGATTTCTGAATATAATTGGGTCTATATCTTTAAATATTGAATTTAGGCTTTTTTATTTGTAGCTAATTTATTATTGAAAACTCATTTTTCATTTCATTATTATGTGGTAGTGAAAGGGCTGTTTTATTACTTTAGGTATCTCTATGAATGTCAATTTCGATTTGTTTACTGAAGAGGTCAGGAGAGAGATAGCTAGGCGTAGTTTGCATGAATTTATTCAGTATATAAACCCGGAATATATTACAAGCCACTTTTCAGAAACGGTGTGTAATGCGTTAGAGCAATTTTTGTTAGACATGATGGATGGTAAGCGCCCTAAGTTAATCTTAAGTGCGCCACCTTAGCATGGTAAGTCTGATATTGTTTCTCGCCATTTGCTAGCCTATTTCTTTGGTAAATACCTAAATATGTGTGTTGGTGCATTATCGTATTCATCAGATCTCGTTAGTGATATGAACACCGATGTTCAGCGAATAATGATGTCCGATAAATATCGTGTGTTATTTTCTAAAAGCGAGTTAGATAACAAGTTTGAGAACGGCATTGCAGTTAAATGTAATTCTGACGAGTTTGATATTGCTAACCACAAAGGCCGTGATTTTCGTGCTGGTAATCCTATACACAAGGTTATGGTTACGATTATGAACGTGACCAAGTCACAGATCCTGCTGCGAAAGATATTGAACGTGAAAAAATGAACGGGATATTTCACGATATCACGGAAGCGATTGGCGAAATTCAATCTTTTGGTTTTCCAAAATGGGATGAAGCTGGTAAGCCGTATGCGATACGCGCCATTGTGTACCATAAAAATAAAGTCTGGCAGTCTAAAGTTGAGAATAACAATATCGAGCCGGTTGCCGGTAATGCATGGGCAGAGTTAGCAGAGTTAAAAGCCGATGCCACAGCGAGTGATGTAGGCGCTTATTCTAAAACAGAATCAGATCAACGTTTTCAACCTTTAGGCAATTACACACCATCCGGTTACAGTTATTCAAAATCAGAGTCAGATAATAAGTATCAGCCTAAAGGGAGTTATGCAACTGCGGGGAGTAGTTACACAAAAGCTGAGAGCGATAGTCGATACATACCTAAAAATTGGGTTGGTGAGATTTATAACGGTGCCTTAAATGAAGGAAATTCAGTTAAGGTCATTATGGTGTTCGAGGCCGTTCTTTATATATGTTATCGGATAGGAATGACATTGGATTAACAGAGATCCGTATACCTGCGGATAATCTTCTTGTCACTATAAATAATGGTGATAAATGGACTAGAATGAAAACAACAGAGAATGGAACAAGAATACATATTGTTGCAACCACACTGACGATTAAGAAACTATATTTGATTAAAACTAAATTTATTCAATTTAGAAAGATGATGCTTTTCTATGGAGTATCATCTTTCTTATAATAAGTTATGCGTTATTGGTAATTAGTATGTTTTCTTTTTTTGTATAACAAGTGCAATTATCTGGAATATTTTTGTTTATAAAAGACATAGCACCAATGATAACATTATTACCAATGGTAAGTGTATTACCAATAATGCATGAATGGGCACCGATTTCAACGTTATCACCAATAATAATGAATCTCTTATTTTTGATTTCAGAATATCGAGAACCACCAACACCTATTGTAGTGTTTTGTCTAATGTGACAGTTTTCACCAATTGTAGCTAGACCTGTGATAATGACGCCAGATAAATGGGCAAATGATATCCCTGGTTTTATTTTTGCATTTAAATTAATTTCAGCTCCATATTTTAAAGATATCTTTCGATTTATATAATTTGCGAGTTTTGAATGAGTTTTATGATGTAAGAAACTGGCAATCCTCCACCAAAAAATAAAACGCCTATCATGGCACTTATAACTTCTTAACATGGCTCTACGCCATGAAAACTTTTTATCATTGGATTTAATCACTTCGACAGATAAACATTGCTTTAAAAATCTGTAACTAGTGTAGTCATAACTATCCATTGCTGTATTCCAAAATAAATCTTTATATAAATTAATTGTGTTTAACTGAATATTTATCTTTTTAAAAATTATACACAGTATTTTTACTATATAAAAATCGCTCCAATTGCTCAAGCAAATCCCTAGCCACATCCTCCGTCATATAGGTTCTCATCGGTTCTCGCTTAACATTCTTCATTTCAAATGTATTCTCATCAAACTTTGGATCAGAAAAGATAATATCCATAAACAGATAGCCATACGGGTTATCTGCAGATAAACGAGCCTCTTCTAACTGAGCAATATATTCCGCATTATTGATTTCGAGTTTAATCATGGTATCACCTATTTTACTGTATTTTTATACAGTAATTTATATAAGGTAACGAATAGAATAGCAAGGAGAAAAGGGCAATTTTATGAGCTAAAGAAAGGGTGATTTTGAGAGATGATTTGTCGTCGTTTTACCAGAGTTTTACCAGTGGCAAATTTCAGGCATAAAAAAACCAACCATAAGCGGTTGGTTTTTCTAAGGAATTTTGGTCGGCATGATAGGATTTGAACCTACGACCCCTGACACCCCATGACAGTGCGCTACCAGGCTGCGCTACATGCCGTTTGTGCTCTGTATATTACTGTTTTTGACTGCTAAAGCAACCCTTTGCTAATTAAGTGACGTAATTTTATACGTCACTTAATAGTGCTAGCGTTCAATAAAACGCTTCTGCTCAGCCAGAACTTGCAGTAATAATTTTAAATCAGGTTTTGCAGAGCTGATCTCTTGTCCTGATTTATCAAATAAAGCATACCGGCCATTCTTATCTATCAACAAAGTATTATCTTGTAAAAAGACGACAAATGCCTCTTCATCACCTGTAAAAATCCATGGATGATTACGGGTGCTTGCGAATAAATCTTCACCTTGTGAATAGTTATCAGCTGGGCTTATGACATGTAAAACATGCTGCATTAAGGTTGTCATAATATCTTGATGGCTTGTCATTCGATCAATAACCTGTGGCGTCATATTTGGCCAATGTATCATCAATGGCACTTGTGACTGGCTTAAATTAAAGGTAGTCTTATTTGAAAGCCATTGATTAATCTGCTTCTTATTGTTGTCTTGATGATAGCTAGAAGTGACAACTACAACAGTATTATCTAGCACTTTGGTTTCTTGTAATGTCTTAAATATTGTCTCAAGTTGATCATTTAATGTGGTGCGTTGAGACGCATTATTGGTGTGACCATTAATTTGTAAGAAAGAGAACCAAGGGGTTGTTTGGCTGTTTTTGACCAGCCAATTGCTCCAACTATCAATTGTGGCATTGTTATCACCACTGCGTGATGTTGGGAGGGAAAAATCTGATAGCACAGCTTGTTTAAACAGTGGCGTTTGGAAACCATTAGTTGAAAACATTGCTAATTGGTAGTTCCGATAACTTAGCGCATCGAAAAGTGCAGAGTTTTTTCTGCTACTTAATACACTGTCTAAATAAGAAGGTGAAATACCATAAAATAGGCCAAATAATGCAGTGTCATTATTAATGCCTGATGAGTAATGCTTTGAAAAATAAAGATTATTTTTTGCGAATTGTTGCAGACTTGGTAATTCAGGCACTTCTTCGTTACCTAAACCATCGATGACAACCACCAGCAAGTTATAAGAATAGGTATTCTTGGCATAGATTAATGGAGCAAGAGGATAGGTGATCCCTTGTGCTGCTGGGTTACCCTCACTGATAACACGTTGCTCATATTCTGATTGATTAATAAAACCATGACGTTCAAGGAATTTACGCGCCGTCATTGGATACGATAGCGGTAAATTAGCTCGTTGCATGGTGATTGGGCGATAGAAGTTAGCATCAGCCCAAATTGACATAGAGTGAGATAATATAAAGCAAGTAATAAAGACACCCGCTAATGGTTTACCCCAACGTTGGCGATTTAAGCTGCGTAATTTTTGCCAACTCCACGTTGCAAAAAGCATTTCAATAAGAAAGATGATGGGAATGCCAATAAAGATAAGTTGCCATTCACGCGCCATTTCACCTTCATCTGGATTAATCACGAGATCCCAAACAAGTTGAGTCAAATGGAGTTGAAATTGCTGGTAAACGGCGATATCAAAAATAAGGATAGTTAATCCAGCACTGGCAAGGGCACAGGAAATGACTCTAAGTAGCCGTTGAGAAACCGCTACGAAGGTGAGAGGGAAAAGGATGAGTATATAGATAGCAAAGACAATAAAACTAAAATGTCCCATCCAACTCACAATAGCGTAAAAACGACCAGCAAAAGTTGCAGGCCAATCAGAAATAAACAGGTAACGGCTCCCAAGCAGTAAGCTTAGAATAATATTAAATAGCGCAAACCAGTGACCCCAACTGATCATTTGGGATACTTTTTCACGATAGGACTGAGGTCTCGTTACCATGTCTATAAATAATTTTTCTATGTTTATTAGTGAATATTGCCTTCATCAATTGAAGCACGCAATGCGTGAACAAAAGAATCAGCAATCAGCATTCGTTGAGCAGGGGCAATGCTTGTATTGATTAAGTTTGTCACCATGTTCCCCAACACCATCAAAGAAAGATCTGTAGGAGTATGATGTTTTTCAAGAACGCTGACAAGTTCTGCAAGTAATTGCTCAACTTGTTCATCACTATAACGGGATTTTTGTGGCATAAAATCTGAATTCCTACTAAATGAATAAAACGCTATATATTACCGTATTACTAGGTCTTTTTCCGCTATTAAATTAATTAATTTTCCCTTGATACTGAAAGTAGGGAGTGTTTGAATACGCGCACGAGAAAGAGACGCAATAGAAGAGGACGACCATGAGTCTAGATATTAACCAATTAGTTTTGCATCAACTTATTAAGCGAGATGAGCAGACATTAGAAGTTGTGCTACGTGATTCACTCTTAGAAATTGAACCCGTTGTTCAGGAGATGATTGAAGAGTTACATCGTGTATACAGTGCAAAAAGTAAAGCTTATGGTCTGTTTAATGAAGAAAGTGAATTAGCAGAAGCGCTGCGCTTACAGCGTAAAGGCGAAGAAAACTTTTTAGGTTTTTCACGAGCAGCAACCGTGAGACTAAAAGATGAATTAGCAAAATATCCTTTTGCAGAAGGTGGCACCGTTCTATTTTGCCACTATCGCTATTTAGCGGTGGATTACCTTTTAATTGCTGTACTTAGTAGTTGTAACAGTATGTGGGTAAATGACAGCCTTGATGTGTCATCAACGCGCTATTTAGATATTCCTCATGCAGACATTATTGCTCGTATCGATTTAACTGAATGGGAAACGGCGCCCGACTCTTTACGTTATTTAACGTTTTTAAAAGGTCGTGTTGGACGTAAAGTCTCTGACTTCTTTATGGACTTTTTAGGTGCTCAAGAAGGTTTAAACGCTAAAGTTCAAAATAAAGGCTTATTACAAGCGGTTGACGATTTTTGTGAAGCCTCAGAAATGGGCAAGCAAGAGCGTCAAACTTGTCGTGAGCAAGTATATAGCTATTGTAACGAGCAATTACAATCGGGCGAAGA
The DNA here is from genome assembly GCF_016238545.1 of Proteus sp. PR00208. Taxonomy (NCBI): domain Bacteria; kingdom Pseudomonadati; phylum Pseudomonadota; class Gammaproteobacteria; order Enterobacterales; family Morganellaceae; genus Proteus; species Proteus sp. PR00208. The sequence goes on from NZ_JAEHQE010000001.1 coordinate 198,310, forward strand.
AATTGCCTTAACAGAGCTTGCCGAAGAATTACCGTCTTTGGGTGATCAAAACTTTGCTCAATTTACTGAAGAAAAAGGCTATGAGTTAGCTGAAACATTCCCCGCAGATCGCAGTACGTTACGTCAACTGATGAAGTACTCAGGAAGTGGTGGTGGATTAACAGTGAATTTTGATGCGAAATTATTAGGGGAGAGAATATTCTGGGATCCAGCAACAGATACGCTCACCATTAAAGGTACACCGCCTAATTTACGTGATCAGCTACAACGTAGAGCATCAGAAAAATAATTAAATAGTAGAAACAAATAACGCCACATTAAGTGGCGTTATATGCTCGGCGTCCCGAAAAATAAAGCTCGAAGGGTGGCTTATTAAGCGCGCAGGAAGTCGATATGAGTAATTTTTGGTTTATACTCGTGACGTTGCACTGCTTTAACTTTAACTTTAGTTTCTTTGCCATCGATAACCAGGTTTACGAAATCTGAATAGAATTCTGATTTGTGTTCTTGGTTGATAACTTCGTTGTGATCTAAATCGATAGCGATTGGCTCTTCATTTCCGCCATAAACGATAGCAGGAAAACGGTTAGCCACACGCAGGCGGCGGCTCGCACCCTTACCCTGCTCTTTACGTACAGTTGCTTTGATAGTTAACATCTTTTTTCTCTTATAAAAAAGAAAGAAAATACATACTTGTTACAGGCGACCCAGCAACAAGCTCGAGATTTGGTTTATCTAAAAATAGATAAAGCGGGGCGCATTTTAACGAAAAAGTCCTCTAACAGCAAATATAAATCCAGATTAATATAAGGTATCTGCTTTTCGGTAGCGGCCTGCATAGTCAAAAATCTTATTTCTTATCTTCCAGAAGCGCTCTTTTTTGCCTTTATGGGCGACAATAAAGTCGGGGTGACGTAACAAATCAAACTGTTTAATAATGTCGTTGGCATCATGCCAAACAAAAGGAACACCTGGTGCGCGTTGATGTTCACGTAAAAATTTTAATTCAAATACTTTTCGTTGAGCTGGGGTGGTTAATCGAAAACGTTCAGAGACAGACGTGCCTTCTTCATCGTAATAATTAATTTCTAACCATTCACCTTTAACATCATTTCCTGACTTAAATTGCATTCCACCACAGCGTAGAACTAATGCCCCTTTGAGTTTTAATGCCGCTTTGAGCATATCATCAGGATCAACCAAGATATCATCGCAATGAACACAGCGACGTGCTGCAATATCATTTTCTTCATTACAATGAGGACACAATTTAAAGCGGAAACGAAATTCACATTGCTGTTTTTGCCCTTGTTCATTGAGTTCCCAACCTTGGCAACGGCGACCATAGTGTTCAATGATATCCCCATCAGCATCTACAATTCCCCAAAAGGTATTGGCAAATTGGCAAATAGGACAAAAAACTTGTACCGGCTGACTATTTGGATTGGGTTTTTTAGTACCAACTTCGGGTAGATAGAGATCATGAGGATTACCTGCATAATCTAAAATCAGGCATTCTGTTTTTCCTGCAAATAATCTTAATCCCCGTCCTACAATTTGCTGGTATAAACTCACAGACTCAGTGGGGCGTAAGATAGCAATTAAATCAACATGAGGTGCATCAAAACCTGTTGTTAGTACGGCAACATTGACCATATAACGTAATTGTTGCTGTTTAAAACGGGAAATAAGATCATCACGTTCATAAGAGGGGGTATCCGCACTGACTAATGCTGCTTCATCTTGTGGTAAAAGAGAAAGGATCTCTTTTGCATGTTCAACTGTCGCCGCAAATATCATTACTCCTCGGCAATTTTGCGCATATTCAATAATTTGAGCGACAATATGAGGCGTAATACGTTTTTGTCTCTTTATTTCACGGTTTAGATCTTCCTCATTAAATATCCCATTTTGACTTGTTCTTACTTGGTTAAAGTCGTATTGCAATATAGGCATATCTAGGCGAGTTGGTGGAACTAAAAAATGATTGCTTATCATATAGCGTAAAGGCAATTCATAGATACAATCGCGGAAAAAGCAGTTTTCATCACCTCTGATCATACCGTGATAATGATATTGATAAATCCAACCCGTAGGTAAACGATAAGGTGTTGCAGTTAATCCTAAGATACGTAATTGTGGATTAATGGATTGCAATTGTTTAATGACTTGCTGATATTGGCTATCTTCAGACAAACTAATGCGATGGCATTCATCAATAATAAGAAGAGAAAAAGTATCACTAAACCGCGATAAATTACGGGCAACAGATTGCACACTACCAAAAACAACTTTCCCGCTACTCTCTTTTTGTTGTAAGCCAGCAGCAAAAATATCTGCAGATAGACCATAAGCCTCATATTTGCTATGGTTCTGTTCTACTAATTCTTTTACGTGTGCTAACACCAATACACGTCCGCGTGCTCTTTTAGCGAGTTCTGCAATCACTAAACTTTTCCCTGCGCCAGTAGGTAATACAATTACCGCAGGTGTATTGTGTTGGCGAAAATAAGAGATTGTCGCGTTAACAGCGTCAAGTTGATAAGGTCTGAGTGTAAAAGCCATAACTCTATATAAGAAATCAAACGGGGCGTCAGCGTAACATTTTTTTATAGGTAGCGCGAATAAGGGAGGAGTAAAGAGCGTGATAGTTTATTTATAAATTAATTAGTTGTTTTATTGTTAATATTCATTTTTAATAGATACCTCATATCAGATGGTATTCTTCCATTTTTCAGAGAAATTCATGCGATTAGATAAATTTTTATCCCAGCAATTGGGTATTAGCCGTAGCTTGATCCTTCGTGAATTAAGAGCAGGGCTTGTAACAATTGATGGCGAAATGGTGAAAAGCGGTTCAACCAAAATTGCACCAGAGCAAGAAGTAGCTTACGACGGTAATGTCTTAACTCAAATTTTAGGGCCTCGCTACTTTATGTTGAATAAGCCAATTGGCTATGTATGTTCAACAGACGATCCAGTTAATCCAACTATCCTCTATTTTATTGATGAACCTTTGGCTCATAAATTACATGCTGCTGGGCGTTTAGATATTGATACAACAGGACTTGTTTTATTAACGGATAATGGTCAATGGTCACATCGTATTACGGCACCAAAACATCATTGTGAGAAAACCTATCTGGTTACGTTAGAAGAGCCGATTGGAGAGGGTGTTGCTGAACAATTCCAAAAGGGTGTTCAACTCAACGGTGAAAAAGACCTAACAAAACCCGCCACGTTAGAAATTATTACGCCAACAGAAGTCAAACTTACTATTAGTGAAGGCAAATATCACCAAGTAAAACGTATGTTTGCAGCAGTGGGTAATCATGTAAGTGCATTACATCGTGAGCGTATTGGTGATATTACATTAGATGAGACTTTAGCTGAGGGCGAATATCGTCCATTAACAGAAGAAGAGATCAACAGCATTCACTTACCTCAATAATTATTATTTATCCTGTCGTTTTTGGGAGTTTATCTGCGTGCAACAGCAACGTTCGTCGTACTTTAGTCTCATTTTAATACTGGGACTTATTTCCATGCTTATGCCATTGGCTATAGATATGTATTTGCCAAGTTTACCTACTATTGCGCAAGATTTTGGTGTGCCAAGTGGCAAAGTACAAATGACATTAAGTATCTATATTTTTGGTTTTGCTATTGGGCAATTAGTCTATGGTCCTATGGCTGATAGCTTGGGACGTAAGCCTGTCATTTTGGGCGGCGTAATTGTTTTTGCTTTTGCCTCTAGTGCATGTGCATTATCTGAATCAATAGATGTGCTAATTGGTATGCGCTTTTTACATGGTTTTGCAGCAGCTGCGGCAAGTGTTGTTATTAATGCATTGATGAGAGATATGTTCTCTAGAGATGACTTCTCTAGAAGTATGTCTTTTGTTGCACTTGTTATGACTATCGCACCTTTATTAGCGCCACTATTAGGTGCTTGGGTGATGAATTGGTTTTCATGGCATGCTATTTTCTGGAGTATCGCGATAGCCGCCGTGATTGCATCTGCATTAATTGCTTTTTATATTCCAGAAACATTACCAAAAGAGCGTCGCCAACGCTTTAGCTTAAGAGTGACATTTAGCCAATTTATTAGTCTGTTTAGAACACGTCGTGTCCTTTGCTATATTTTGGCTTCAGGTTTTTCTTTTGCTGGCATGTTTTCATTTCTTAGTGCTGGCCCTTTTGTCTATATCGAATTGCATGGTATTCCCTTTGATCAATTTGGATTATATTTTGGCTTTAATATCATCTTCTTAATTGTGATGACAAGCATTAATGGGCGATATGTTCGTCGATTTGGTGCGTTGAATATGTTACGCCTAGGATTAACTATTCAATGTATTATGGGGATCTTTTTATTGCTGGTGGTCGCTCTTAATTTACATTTCTATTTCCTTGTTGTGGGTGTAGCAATGTATGTGGGCGGGATCGCAATGATCACATCGAATGCGATGGCCGTTATTCTTGATGACTATCCCCATATGGCAGGAACGGTTTCTTCTCTCGCAGGAACAGTGCGTTTTGGTGTTGGTGCGTTAGTTGGAACGGCTATTGCTATGCTACCAGCAAAATCAGAATGGCCAATGGTAAGCTCTATGGCATTCTGTGTACTGTTTGCTATGGGGTTTATTTTGCTTGCTCGTCGTTATAAATAAGAACATCACGCTATAAATAACAGAAATTTATAGCGTGCTCCTCTTTTCCTGTCTCTATTTCCTCTAAAAACACCACATTTTCCTCTGCTGTATTTCATGAATCGTTTCAAATTAGTGTGATTTTTTGATTTGAATCAATACCTGATGTTGTTTTTTTGTTAAATTAAGTAAAATTTATTTTAATAATCATCTATTATTGTTTTGTTGATATGAAGTATCGTGATAAAAATTGATGGATTGTTTTACATGAATGCGTAATATTTTATGCAATTATTTTATATGGTTGATAAAATGTTAAATAAATGGAAGAATAATTGAAGAGATTAAGCATTGTAGGCATGAATATCTGCAAACGCTAAGCTAAAAGAATGGTTTGATACGTCTCTTCGCTTTTTTGTAAAGCAATTGTAATATTTATGTTCTATGATTAACAAAGTTCTAATATGCGTGTGAGCAAGTCAGTTCAAACTCGTATTGATGATGTATTAAATTAACGTGTTGATGAAACAGGATTGATTTGTGGATAATGTACAACTTTCGGTAGTTCATAAGCTGCCGCTGAGTTATCGGTGGCTAGCAGGCTTTGCAGGCACAAGAGTAGAAATACTGCCTGAAAATGATGCTGGAAAGCAAAATACGCTAATTGGCTTAAAATTATTAAGTCATGATGGTATGACACTGGATGAAGCAATACAGAATTTGCGTCAGTATCTGAGTAATCTCCATATTGATAGCGTTGTGATTGAGTGGGATGGAGCTCCTTGCCTTTTCCTTCATAGCGACGATGAATGTGCTGCATTATGTTGCTTAAAAAACGCGGGTGTCGCTATTGCAGAGCCATTCCCAACGGCATATTCTTATTTATAACACCTAGTTAATGTTATAAAACCAATGTAGTTACTGTGCGGTTTAAGCATGGCCAAGAATATAAAAAAAGCCTCATTATTTATTTTAATGAGGCTTTTTTATTGCAATAAGATATAAGGGAATTAATTATCTTAATACATTTTGCGAAAGGTTGTTTTCAACAAGCGCTGCGTCATTTTTGTCAATAACACGTCTTGCTGCATAAAAACGTTTGTTCCAGTAGACATTAGACATTTCTGACACTGTTACACCATTGCTGGTGGATGCATGTACAAATTTATCATTACCGATGTAAATTCCAACATGGCGCATAGTACGGCCTGTTTTGAATAGAACGAGATCGCCTGCTTGTAATTTTGATTTATTAACCTGGGTACCAGAGAACTGCTGGTCTGAGGTCGAGCGAGGAAGTTCTACACCGAATTGGTCAAGAAAGGTTCTTTGTACAAAGGCAGAACAGTCGATGCCTTTTTTAGTATCTCCACCTAAACGATAAGCGACGCCTTTCCAGTCTGCATATTGGTCAAGTATCTTAGATTTTATATCGAGATTCTTCACCAATGATTCAAATTCATCTTGTGATGCTTGGGAAATAGATGTGCTTGATGATGTATTAAGTGGGGTAGTGCTTGAATTCGCTAAGCGTGAATTTGCGTTCTGTGAGCTACATGCTGATAGCGTAGCTACAACAATGAACGCCGGTATGAGCTTAAGCATTCTCATATACGGTTTTGTTCTCATTGTGACAGATTTCCCTTACATCCTTACGTGCAGAAGCGCACATGAATTATTCACCAAATAACCAGAGAATATAGTGTAATTTAACTCTGGCAACCCTATTTCGCGAAAAACGTGCTCTAAAGCACGTAAATATCCACATTAAACAATAAATAATGAAGAAACCAGAAAAGTGTACAGAAAGAGGGGCTAAATGGCGAGAGAAAAGGAGCTTAATTTACAAAACATTAGATAATAAAGTGCTAATACTTAAAATAGATCTCATTTTGTCATAATAATATCATTTAATTGTCAAAAAAATGACCAAAAGAATAAGTGCAATATTACACTTATTCTCTTTTAATAAATTAAATGTGTTTTCCCTTTTATTTTTTAAAAGGAAGATATTTTTCTAATTGTCTGACAATAATATCTGATAATGGTGTAATTAATAACCAACTTGTTGTGATTAAAGTTAAAGAAATAGAACCAACTAATATATCTGATGCCCAGTGTGCACCGGCCATAACTCTTGGTAATGAAAATACGACAGTAATAAGAAGAGCACATAAGAAAGAACGAAACGAGAGATAACGTAATATAAAGCTACAGAAGATAAGTAGCATCAAACCATGATCGCCAGGGAAGCTATCACCTGAGGCATCTTTTGTAGGAATACCAGTCACAACGCCCACTCTATGCACATCTTGAAAATGAAGTGTTGGGCTTGGTCTTTCAATGGGAATATTTTGTCCCAATTGATTAATCAGCACTGCACTTATTACCATCACTAATCCCACAATGACAAGATGGCGTTTACCCATATAATCTTTTTTACGGAATGTATTGTAATAAAGTGCACCCATCGCCAGCAAAATAACTAAATCAAACTTCCTATTATTGGTATAAGCCACAAAAGAGGCAAAAAAAGTATCAGGTAAAATGTGCTGATTAAAAAAATAAAAAATATGAGTGTCAATTGATAGCCAAAATCCATGTTGTGCTGGAAGATACCAAGAGAAAAAAATAATTAGACCTGCAAGATTAAGTAGAAAAATAGCGAGTGCTTTTTGGTGAAAATAAGAAAGTTTCATAATAATAAAATGACAAATTTTGCGTGTGTTTGGTGATCTTGATCACAAAAAGTTTGAGTTTAATTATAGAACTATAACCAAAATAAAAAAATAGATCTTTGCAATTTGCTGTTTGTGTAAATGTTATACTTTAGTTTCATTTCTGTTGGATTTTTTCATACTCACTTAACTCAAATTTAGAATATTTTTTCTTGATACTCGTAATTTGAGTATTATATAATTTTTTTCTATTCTTTAATTAAAGATAAAAGTTAAATAAATAAAGTAACAAGCCGATATTAGTTAGGACTTTAATAACATATTGGCTTGTGGAATTTACACACCCCAATAATCATAGGAGGCTAGTTTTGAATAAGTTATGTATTGCTGCTACGTGCTTAACTTTATTATTAAGTACACCTACTTTTGCTAAGGAAAATAAAGTCATTGGTTCCGGAACTATAACTTTTGTTGGTGCAATTGTTGAGGGCAATTGCCTAATGGATACAGAGAAAAACACTTTTAAAACAAGCTGTTGGAATGGAACTGAAATGCAAGAATCTCAATATCAGTTAGAAAGGAATAAGCACTTTAATTCTAAATTGATTAACAACAAAGGCTCTATGGATATTAAATGGATTAATGATAATTTAGCTGTAATGAACATTGTTTATAATTAGTTTCCCATAGACCTAATAATAAAAATAATTGTATTAATTAAATAAAATTTTAATGCTTTTATAGAATTGTTATTAAAGTTAAAAATATTTGACTTAAGTTTAATCAACGTTGATTTCTTATTTATAAACATCGAACACTTATATTTGATAGACATCAAATATTCCTCTTATGTCTATATGAATGTCATATTTTATTGCTATGATGAAAATATGTCGGGTAGGTGTGATCCTCATACCTGCTAGCGCAAACAAGAAGTGAGGTCGTTATGAGAAAATATCTGACCGTAGTATGCAGTCTTCTCGTTTCCAGTTCGATATCATTAGCTTGGGCATCTGATCCTATGCAAACAACAGGGCAGATTTATCTGCGGGGTGCGATTGTGGATCCTGCATGTGAGATGAATTTCACATTTGATAAAGCTGAATACCAATGTTACAAACACAACAAAGTGTTTACATCTACTCAATCTATTGTTCCTGCGTCTTTTGATAAATCCCAACAAACTATTATTTTGCCTCAAGATATGGGCAAGGCTGAGATCCGTTGGATGGATGATATCCAAAAGAATGGTGTTATTGACGTTCACTATTTTTAAGGTGTCTGTGGGTAGACAGAGGTAGGTTGCAAAAGATAAACAAGTCAAATAATCGTTTGTCACATTGGGTTTCTTACGATTATCTGACCTATTTAAAGCAACATTAGCTATACGCTAATGAGTAGGGTTTCTGACTGTTGATTAGTCAGCTCGGCCCATATAGCGACGTTCAGCAATATGAATACGAACTTTATCGCCAGTAGAAAGGTATTCAGGAACCTGAATAACTAACCCTGTTGGCAATGTTGCAGGTTTAGTACGAGCACTTGCAGAAGCGCCTTTAATACCTGGAACAGTTTCAACAATTTCCATATCAACAGTTTGTGGCAGTTCTAATGCTAAAACTTGACCATCCATTGTTAATACTTGCATTCCTGCTAAGCCTTCCTCAGGAATAAACAGTAATTCATCTTCAATTTGATCTTTTTTGAAGGTATACGGTGTGTAATCTTCATTATCCATAAAGATATATTCATCACCATCAATGTAAGAAAAGCTCACAGCACGACGTGTTAAGCTGATGGTATCAATCATATCATCGCCTTTAAAACGCTCTTCTACTTTTTGGCCTGTACGGATATCAGTAAAACGCATTTTGTACAGTGTACTTGCACCACGAGCACTTGGTGCTTGGATGTCGATATCTTTTACCAGTAATAACTTGTTGTTATAACTAACAGCCATACCACGTTTAATTTCATTGGCTTTTGCCATATAAAACCTTCCATTAAATAACATTGACGATAATGGCGACAAAATTACTCGCAGTGCAGAAACTTGGCAAGTTATTCGCACATTTTTTTATAAGATTTGATGAAAAAACAAAGCCAGCTGAAGTGGAGCTGGCTTTAGATACAGGCTTTTAGAAAAGAAATTAACGGTAGATAGGCAGAAGATTAAAGTTCGCTAAAATATGTGCGCTGGCATTGATAACACCAAACAAAATGACGAATCCAATCATAAACATACCACCGGGCGCTTTAAAGCTTTGACTTTGATTACGTTCACGACTCGCTTTTGCCATTAATGCTGGAATAATTGCAGCCCAAATGGTTGCTGCCAGTCCTGCAAAACCAATGGCATATAAGAAACCATCAGGAAAAATAATTGCCAAAATAGTCGGTGGTATAAACGTTACTAATGCAGATTTAAATCGACCACTTCTTGTATTTGAAAACTTAAAAAAGTCTGCTAAGTAATCGAATAATCCTAATGACACTCCTAAGAATGAACTTGCTAGTGCCATATAAGAGAAAAAGTCTAATAACATTGATACAGAGGCATTGGCGGTTGTTGAACGCATTTGTGCTAATAAGTTACCAATATTCCCACCATCAGCAATTACTTGTTTGAAATCTTCGCGAGGAATATTACCTTGTACAACAAACTGCCATAAAATATAAATTGCCAGTGAAATCAATGTACCAATAAGCAAGCTTTTCATAACAGCTTTACCATCTTTACGGTAATACGTCACTAAGCCTGGAATATTGCCGTGATAACCAAATGAGGTCAGTAAATAAGGTAATGCGGCTAAAGCATAAGGCAAGTAGCTTGCATTGTTTTCGTTAGTGTTAAATAACACTGGCATTTTTACTTCCGTAAATAGACCGCCAATAGCTAACACAAAGGCAATTACCATACCACCAATTAAAATGGTGCTTAATCTATCTACTGCGCGTGTTGATAACCAAACAAAGAAAGCAACAATTAATGCAAAGACTAAACCAGCAATAGCTTGAGGGACGCTTATCACATTTGCAAAGTTTTGCACAATAATGGAGCTACCCGCAGAAATATAAGCGTAAGTTAAAATATAAAGAACAAACGCAATAGATAGTCCATTAATGGTGCTCCAACCTTTTCCTAATAAGTCTTTGGTAATGGTATGAAAGCTTGAGCCTAAAGGATAATGAAGGTTTACTTCTAAAATCATTAACCCCGACATAAATAAACAAAACCAAGTGTAGATCAGAAGAAAAATAGAACCGGTAAACCAGACACCGGAAGTCACAATAGGAATGGAAAACATGCCTGCACCCACAGCGGTGCCAGCAATGATCATTGCACCACCAAGTATGGATGGGCGCTTTGTTATTGATGTGACTTCTGACATAGGATGTCCTTATAAAATTGACTCAATGTACTAGCTTGATGGTGTAAAGAATACACTTTTGCTATAAAGGTGTAAATAGAGGTTATTGTGCTTTATAAAAGAAAAAAGTGAGTAAAAATAATACAATAGGAGAAGGTAATTATATAAATCAATAGATTAGAGTGAGAATTATTAGAAATGATAAAGAAATATCGCTATAAAAAAGTGAAAATTTGCGCAGAAATAGATAATTCAAACATTATTCTGAACAAAAAAGATCCAGAATAATGAAAGTGATAGGGCGTTTTTAATTAGCCTTGATAAAACTGCTTACTTTTCCATAATGCAATAGAATTGCGACTGGCTTCAAAGTGTGGCTCAGGTAAATCATCAGGTGAACACCAGCGAAGTTCAGAACATTTATCTGGTTCCATCAATTTAGGTTCGTCACCTTGATGTTGTGCGATCATACAAATAGAAACTGTGTGTTTACCTTCTAATTGATAAGTTTCTAGATTATTGCTAATACCAATCACTTGTGGCTCAGTGATCGCAATACCAATTTCTTCTTCTATTTCTCGAATTGCACATTGCTCAAAAGTTTCACCTTCATCAACATGCCCACCAAAAATTGACCAATAAGGGGCATGTTTTCCACAACGTTTTCCTAATAATACTTCACCATTTTCATTAGTGATAATTACACCAACGCCGACTACGACTGACATTTGAGACTCCTTTTTTCTTTTTTATATAGTTAATGTATAAAATAAGTCGCTTTTTACGGGTGATATTCTCCATTGAGGATGAATAGAGTGCAAGGAGAACCAGCTCGATTTCACTGAATAAAAGGTTAATTGATGCTATAAATAACACCCTAAATATTCATAATAAAAAATGATTGGGGAGTGAAGGCATGAGTCGCCGTGTCGCTACGATCACCTTAAACCCTGCTTATGATCTTGTTGGTGCTTGTCCAGCTATTGATGTAGGTGGTGTTAATTTAGTCCGAACTGCTGGACTTAATCCTGCGGGTAAAGGCAATAATGTCGCGAAAGTCTTACGTGATTTAGGTATCGATATTACTGTTAGCGGGTTTATGGGACGCGAAAATCAAGAAGAGTTTCAGCATTTCTTTAGTGAAAATGGTATGGCGAACCGTTTTTATCTAGTGTCGGGACGAACACGCATAAATGTAAAGCTAACTGAAGGAAAAGGGCAAGTCACCGACTTTAATTTTTCAGGATTTACAGTATCACCACAAGATTGGCAGCGTTTTGCAACAGATTCGCTTAATTGGCTTGGTCATTTCGATATGGTGGTTGTCAGTGGAAGTTTACCTAATGGTGTTGATCCTGAAGCTTTTACCCAATGGATGATTAAGTTAAGAATATTATGCCCATGCATTATTTTTGACAGCAGTCGTGATGCTTTAGTCGCAGGGTTAAAAGCGGCACCTTGGTTGATAAAACCTAATCATCGTGAATTAGAAGCGTGGGTTGGACATTCATTAACTGAAATGGCAGATATTATTAAAGCTGCTCATCAATTGCGAGATAAAGGCATTGCGCATGTCGTTATTTCACTGGGTGAAAGAGGAGCTTTATGGGTAAATGCATCTGGAGCATGGCTTGCAAAGCCACCACATTGTGATGTGATAAGTACCGTTGGTGCTGGGGATTCAATGGTTGCTGGATTAGTCTATGGCTTATTAATGAGCCAAACGAGTGAGCATACATTGCGCCTTGCAACCGCTATTTCTGCGTTATCAGTCAGTCAGCCTGATGTAGGAATAAAAGACAGAAGCCAGCTTGCTGAAATGATGACTAAGATTGAGTTAACACCTATTAAATAAAGTAATTTGCGGTTTATTGTTATAAAGCGAAAATTGTATAAACCGCAAAACTCATTACTGTTAGTGCTGTTATTAGTATTGTTGTGATTTCAACCAAGCAATTTCGGCAGGCCAAATATCAGGATTAATGGTTTCTAAAATCAGCGGAATACCATCAAAACGTTTATCTTGCATAATATAACTAAAAGGCACTTTACCAATATTACCTTCACCTAAACTATGGTGGCGATCTACACGACTGGCTAATTCACTTTTTGCATCATTAAGGTGCATCGCTTTTAGGTATTGAAAGCCGACAATCCTTTCAAATTCAGCGAATGTTTTTTCGCAATCTTCAATTGTTCTTAGATCATAACCTGCGGCGAAAGTGTGGCAAGTATCAATACAAACGCCTACACGAGATTTATCTTCTACGCCATCAATAATGGCGGCTAGATGTTCAAAACGATAACCTAGATTTGTTCCTTGCCCTGCTGTATTTTCAATTACGGCAGTGACATTTTTAGTTTTTTCTAAAGTGATGTTAATTGATTGGGCAATTTTTTGTAGACACTTATCAACATCAATCTTATTTAAATGACTTCCTGGATGGAAATTCAGTAACTCAATACCCAGTTGTTCACAACGCTGCATTTCATCTAAAAATGCATCTCTCGATTTTTCGAGAGCATCTTCTTCAGGGTGACCTAAATTAATGAGATAGCTGTCATGGGGTAAAATTTGAGAGGGGCTATAACTATAAAGTTCGCAGTTCTTTTTAAATTTATCAATAACTTCTGTGGATAATGGTGCAGCTTTCCACTGGCGCTGATTCTTAGTAAAAAGGGCAAACGCAGTCGCTTTTATTTCATGTGCGCGTAATACCGCCTGATCGACGCCACCAGCAGCACTGACATGTGCGCCAACAAATTTCATTCTTTCTCTCCTTAGATTTATTTCACACCATGATAACAAACATACAGCGTATAACATCATATTGAGATGATAAAAGCAAAAAAGCGCAACTAAAAATAGTTGCGCAATTGAAAAGTACTTCTCAAGGCGAAATTTTAAAGGGAATTAATTTTTATCGATATTCCTATTAAGACATCAACACAGTTTGAATAAAGATATTAATCATTGCCCCACCAAGGGTTAACCAGAAAAATAAGAATAATGCTAACAATAACGGTTTGACGCCCGCTTGTCGGATAGCACTGATATGTGTTGTTAAACCTAATGCCACCATAGCCATTGCTAATAAAATGGTATCGATAGTTACAATATAACTAACAATAGACGCTGGAATTAAATTCAAAGAGTTAAAACCCGCCATTAAAATAAAGAATACGGCAAACCAAGGAATAGTAATTGGGCTTTTCTCAGTAGATTGCGCGCCATTGTTTGCCTTGCTTTTCTTTTTACTTAAATAAGCTGAAAGAATAATTAAGAATGGTGCTAGCATCATTACACGGATCATTTTACTAATAACCGCTGCATTTTCAGCATCAAGACTAATTGAGTGCCCGACGGCGACAACTTGAGCCACTTCGTGAATTGTTGAACCTGAGAAAATACCAAAGGTTTCTTCTGTAAATGGTAGCCAGCCTGCAAATGCATTTAAGTGATAGAACCAAGGGTAAAGAAAAATACCAATAGTCCCGAAAATCACAACAGTAGAAACCGCAACAGCGACTTGGCTTGCTTGTGCTTTAACAACAGGCTCTGTCGCCATAACAGCCGCAGCACCACAAATACTACTACCTGCACCAATTAAGATGACAGTTTGTTCATCTAAACCGAAATATTTGCGACCAATCCACATAGCAATAAGAAAAGTCGATATCAGCATAATGGCATCTATAATTAAACCTGTTGCACCTACATCTGCAATTTGCTGAAAAGTCAGTCTAAAACCGTACAAAATAATACCTGTACGTAATAAATAGTGTTTGGCGAATTTGACACCTTCGTCACTATAAGGTTTGGCAACAGGATAAAAGGTATTACCCACAATAATACCGAATAGGATAGCCAGTGTTAATGCACCTAAACCCATGCTAGAAAACCAAGGAATATCACCAATATAAATAGCAAGCGCAGTTAATACACCTGTTAGTAATAAACCAGGAAGCCAGCGATAGACTGGAGTAAAACATTTTTTCGCCAATGTAATAGGTTGACTTTGCTCTGACATAGAAAAACCTTGCTTATATGAATTTTGCATAAGCATATAACAAGCAATCTTATTTATTAAACTCATTATTTTTATAATAATAACCAGTAAAACTAATATAGGTGTATTTTCTTAAATGTACTTGGTATGTTACTGGTTTGTGGATAGTATGTTATTACAATGACAGCTCAAAGGTGGAATGGATATGCGAATTACGTTGCGGCAACTGGAAGTCTTTACTGAAGTTCTCAAGAGTGGTTCTACAACGCAAGCATCACAACAGCTTGCTTTATCTCAATCTGCTGTCAGTGCATCTTTAACTGATCTCGAAAGCCAACTAGGCGTACAGCTTTTTGACAGAGTGGGAAAACGGCTTGTCACAAATGAACATGGGCGATTACTTTATCCCAGAGCATTATCTTTACTTGAACGAGCAACGGAAGTGGAGCAGTTATTCCAAGCTGGAAATGGTGCTTTGCGCATCGCTGCAAGTACAACAATAGGTAATTATATTTTACCTCAAATGTTGGGGAATTTTCATCGTAACTATCCTGATATTCCGCTAGAAATGAGTATTGGAAATACCGAAGAAGTCGTTAAATTAGTGAGCGAATTCCGTGTTGATTTAGGGTTAATTGAAGGTGCTTGTCAAAGCTCTGAACTCATTAGCCAGAAATGGCTTTTAGATGAAATGGTTATTTTTTGCTCACCCGATCATCCGTTAGCTAAAGCACCAAAAGTGACTTTAACTGATTTACAGTCGGCTCCTTGGATTTTACGAGAAAATGGTTCGGGAACTCGAGATGTACTTAACCATCTTCTATTTGCTTCTTTACCGGGCTACCGCATTGAAATGGAATTAGGTAACTCAGAAGCAATAAAACACGCTGTGATGTATGAAATGGGGATCAGCTGTTTATCTCGCCGAGTCATTGAAGAGCAGATCAATAATGGCTCATTAAAAGAGATAAAAGTAGAAGGGCTGGCCTTACAACGTACTCTATATCTTGTATATCATCGTCAAAAACATGTCTCTGATGCATTGAAAAAACTTCTGACGTATTGTAATGCTGAACACTTAATCGGCAATTTTTCATAAATTGCTAATAATTGACGCCCGATCATGAAGGTATCTTATAATCCCAGATCCTTGCTATTCACAAACGACAGATTTGCTACAATCCTCGTTAGAAAAGTGAATATAAAAGTGGAATGTTATGTCAGAACAACAAAATAGTACTGCTGATTCGGGCGCAGTACGCACTTTGCGCCGAGAGTTAAAAGCGCGACATTTAGCGATGATCGCTATTGGTGGTTCAATTGGTACAGGGCTTTTTGTCGCATCTGGTGCAACTGTTGCTCAAGCAGGGCCAGGTGGGGCATTACTCTCTTATGCTTTAATTGGATTAATGGTCTATTTTCTAATGACCAGCCTTGGGGAATTAGCCGCATTTATGCCTGTTTCCGGCTCATTCTCAACATACGGTTCTAAGTATGTAGAAGAAGGTTTTGGTTTCGCATTAGGCTGGAACTATTGGTATAACTGGGCAGTTACAATTGCTGTTGACCTTGTTGCTGCACAATTGGTGATGCTCTATTGGTTCCCTGATGTTGATGGTTGGATCTGGAGTGCTCTATTCCTTGGCGTTATTTTCTTACTCAACTATATTTCTGTAAAAGGATTTGGTGAGGCAGAATATTGGTTCTCCTTAATCAAAGTTTCCACAGTAATTATCTTTATTATTGTGGGTATTGCGATGATCACTGGCATTATGAGAGGTGCCGAAAACGCAGGTTGGCATAATTGGGAAATTGGTGATGCACCTTTTGCGGGTGGATTTGCCGCCATGATTGGTGTTGCCATGATTGTTGGTTTCTCATTCCAAGGCACAGAATTAATTGGTATTGCGGCGGGTGAATCTAAAGATCCAGCTAAAAATATTCCAAAAGCTGTGCGTAAAGTCTTCTGGCGTATCTTATTATTTTATATCTTCGCGATTTTAATTATTAGCTTAATTATCCCTTACACTGATCCTAATTTACTGCGTAATGATGTAGGTGATATTAGCGTTAGTCCATTCACATTAGTCTTTAAAAATGCGGGATTATTATCTGCGGCTGCCATCATGAATGCGGTTATCTTAACAGCGGTACTTTCTGCTGGTAACTCAGGCATGTATGCATCAACGCGTATGCTGTTTACATTAGCAAGAGAAGGCAAAGCACCAAAATGCTTTGGTAAATTGTCTAAAAATGGTGTACCACGCAATGCGCTTTATGCAACAACGGTTGTTGCTGGTCTATGCTTCTTAAGCTCAATGTACGGAAACCAAACTGTCTACTTGTGGTTATTAAATACCTCGGGAATGACGGGTTTTATTGCATGGTTAGGTATTGCGATTAGCCACTACCGTTTCCGTAAAGGGTATGTTGCACAAGGTCGTGATTTAAATGACTTACCTTATCGCTCTGGCTTCTTCCCAATTGGTCCTATTTTTGCCTTTATATTGTGTTTAATTATTACATTAGGCCAAAATTACCAAGCTTTCTTAGAAGATACGATTGATTGGTATGGTGCCATTGCAACCTATATTGGTATCCCATTATTTTTATTAATTTGGTTTACTTATAAGATTGTGAAGAAAACCCGCTTTATTCGTTATAACGAAATGGAATTTCCAACACATATTGCGAATAAAAAATAACCTCTAAATTAAGTTATTAAAACGCCCGTTTTGTGATCAAAATCACTATAAAACGGGCGTTTTTTTATTTTTTTAACCAGTCAATTATAAAAAATATACAAAAATTCTAATTATATTAGTAATCGCATTGATAATAATTATTATTTGCTTTATTGTTAGCGCATAATTTATTTACTGAAAAATAAAATGATGGCGCTATTGGTTGTAAATAATATGCTTAATGTAATGAGTCTGATAACAATTAGCCATTCTAGTGTTCAATACAGCCAACCAACAATTTATCGTCATATAATAAGTTACACAGCGGATATGTTTCACCGTATAATAATTTTGCGACTCACTTCTTTGTTGAATGAATTGTCTCAAATTAATAACTGGCTTTTGGTACATAAGAAACAGTTGATGAGTTGTACGGTATGTTTTTGCCTATTGAATGTGTTGGCAGAAGCAGAAAAACGTAGAAAAAAAACTAGGTACAACAATTGATATGAGCATTATGTCAGATAGACTCGCCACACAAGAGCATGAAAGAGATCCATCAGATAATGTGAAAGTCCATTATCGAAAAATGATGAATAAACGCATGTTATGGTTGGGAGTTATCGTTTTGATTATTTGTGGTTCAGTGGTGTTAGATTTCACCATGGGACCTTCTGGTTTATCGCTTGATAAATTATTAACAACCCTTTTTCAACCTGAGCTTGTTGATGCAGGTTCTCGAGTGATTGTATGGGATATCCGCTTACCTTATGCCCTAATGGCGGTTGTGGTAGGGATGTCACTAGGATTAGCGGGTGCAGAAATGCAAACTATTCTAAATAACCCGTTAGCAAGTCCATTCACATTAGGTTTATCAAATGCGGCTTCATTTGGTGCTGCATTAGCGATTGTTTTAGGTATTGGTATTCCGGGTATTCCTGACCAATGGTTTATTTCGGCGAATGCGTTTCTCTTTGCATTATTATCAGCTTTATTATTAGACGGAATAACTCGTTGGACTCGAGTTCCTACATCTGGAGTAGTGCTTTTTGGTATTGCCATGGTGTTTACCTTTAATGCACTAGTCTCAATGATGCAATTTATTGCAACAGAAGACACTCTCCAAGGTTTGGTTTTCTGGACTATGGGAAGTTTAACGCGTGCAACATGGGTAAAACTCGGTGTTATGGCGGGTGCTTTTGCTGTCATTATGGCGATTTCATGGATGAGTTCATGGAAGTTAACTGCATTGCGATTAGGTGAAGATAGAGCGATTAGCTTTGGTATTGATGTAAAGCGTTTAAGATTAGGCTCATTACTGCGCATCAGTATTTTAACCGCGCTCGCAGTCGCTTTTGTTGGACCAATTGCTTTTATTGGTTTAGTTGCCCCTCATATTGCTCGCATGATGTTTGGCGAAGACCATCGATTCTATCTGCCAGCAAGCGCATTAATTGGTGCTTTAGTTTTATCATTGGCATCTATTGCTTCTAAAAATTTAATACCAGGTGTCATTATTCCAGTCGGTATTGTGACATCGCTGGTGGGCGTGCCATTTTTCCTCAGTATGATTTTACGTCATAGGGGGAATATCTAATGATGGAAGGATTAAAGATCCGAGATTTTAGTGCTGGATATGCTAAACATCTTATCATTAAGGCACTGGATGTTGAGCCTTTGCCAAAAGGAAAGGTCACCGTATTATTGGGGCCGAACGGTAGCGGAAAATCAACATTATTAAGAGCGTTAGCTGGATTAAATAAATCATCAGGTGTTGTCAGTTTAGATGGCAACGATCTAGCATCGATGAATTTTGCACAACGTGCTCAAAATGTAGTCTATTTGCCACAAACATTACCTGCTGGTGTTCATTTACATGTTTTAGAGTCCATTATTGTGGCGCAGCGTGCTTCAGGTGGGTTACATAATGAACATAGTGAAGCTCAGGTAATGCACTTATTACGCCAATTAGGTATTGAGCATTTAGCATTACGTTATTTAGATGAATTATCGGGTGGTCAAAAACAATTAGTGGGGCTTGCTCAATCATTAATTAGACAACCCTCTTTATTATTATTGGACGAGCCATTAAGCGCACTAGATCTTAATTACCAATATCATGTAATGGATTTAGTTGCTAAAGAAACACACCGTAGAAATATTATTACTGTCGTCGTTGTCCACGATATTAATATCGCCTTACGACATGGCGAACATGTATTAATGTTGAAACAAGGACAGTTAATTGCACAAGGCACGCCAGATAAGGTTATCACGGCACAAAGCCTTGCCGATGTTTATGGTGTTCAAGGTCGATTGGAATATTGTTCACAAGGAATACCTCAAATCATTATTGATGGTTTAGTGGATAAAATATAGAGAAGTAAAAAAGAAAGAGAAAAGAAGTAAATATAGGAACGCAGTAAATAGGGATATAAAAATAATATTAAAATAACTAAGGGTAATTAAGTTTATTTATTACCCTAATTTCTGAGCAACTGTCGACATATCCATCTATATAAAACTTAAAGAATATATATTCTTGGAGAATCGGGAATGGTAGTGTTAAATAAAAATAAAATCGCGCTTGGCGTTGTTGCTGCTATTGCATCAAGTTTTGTAATGACTGCTTCAGCAGAAAATGCAGAAAAATTGCTTGTAACAACCGCTTCTGGGTTTAAGCAAACCGTTGAAGATGCACCTGCATCGGTTTCTGTTGTCACTCGTGAACAATTAGAAACCAAATCTTACCGTGATGTGACTGACGCATTAAAAGATGTTCCCGGCGTATTAGTAACAGGCGGTGGAAGTAGTTCTGATATCAGTATTCGTGGTATGGATGCAAAATATACCATGATCTTAGTTGATGGTAAGCGTGTTGCGTCGCGTGAAACGCGTCCTAATAGTGATAACTCTGGTATTGAACAAGGTTGGTTACCGCCTTTACCTGCTATTGAACGTATCGAAGTTGTACGTGGTCCAATGTCTTCTTTATATGGTTCAGATGCAATGGGTGGGGTTATCAATATTATTACCCGTAAAGCGCAAAAAGAGTGGAATGTTAGCTTACGAGCAGACAGTACATTAACGGAACGCCAAAATTCAGGTAATACAGAACAAGGTAGTTTCTACGCAGCGGGCCCATTAGTTGATAATTTGCTAAGTTTAAAAGTTCAAGGACAATATTCGCATCGTAGCGAAGATAAATTTGCGAATGGTTATAATCGTCAGATTACCGCAAGCGGTGGTGGGACATTAAGCTGGACACCAGATGATAAAAATACGATTGATTTTGAATTTAAAAAAGACAGCCAGCACCGAGATGCACGTTGGGAATATTCAGCCTCTGAACGTTCTCGTAAATCTAAGAGCAGTGATTTCAGTAAATATGAGCTAACGCAATATGCCCTGACTCATGATGGTGTTTATGACTTTGGTACGATGAATACTTATGTTCAGCGTGATGAAAATAATAACCCAAGTCGTAAAATGGAATACAACGATACAACAGTACGTAATCAAACAGTATTTATGTTAGATGCGCATACGTTAAGTGTTGGTGCTCAGTACCGTTTTGAAGAATTAAAAGATAACAACAACCGTTTAGACAACGGTAATAAATTAGATCGTTATAGTTGGGCGCTATTTGCTGAAGACGAATGGGCACTAACAAATGATTTCGCTTTAACCGGTGGTTTACGTATGGATAAAGACGAAAACTACGGTACACATTGGACACCTCGTGTTTATGGTGTTTGGCATATGGCGGATGAGTGGACCTTAAAAGGGGGCGTTTCTACTGGCTATCGTTCACCAGATCTACGTCAAGCCACTAAAACATGGGGACAGGCAACAGGGGGTTCAGGTGGTAATGCCGTCATTTATGGTAATCCAGATCTGAAACCTGAAAAGTCAGTAACCGAAGAGATTGGTATTATTTGGGATAATCGTGATAACTTAACCGCAAGTGTTACTATTTATAATACTGATTTCAAAGATAAAATTACTGAACGTCGTATTTGTGATGATAAAGGTGTGTTACCTACATGTACTAAAGAGCAAGGATACGGTCACCAATATGACTTTATCAGTACGCGTGAAAACGTAGATAAAGCGAATATGCGTGGTATTGAAGTTACAGGTAACTGGACGATTTCACCTGCGTGGAACTTAGCAGCTAACTACACCTTCACTGATTCAGAGCAGAAGAGTGGTGCATTTAGTGGTAAACCACTTAATAAACAGCCTCGTCATATAGCAAATGCGACCTTAAACTGGGAAACCACGCCAGAAATGGAAACATGGGCGCGTATTAATTTCCGAGGTAAAACATCAGATTATTTATCACGCACGAGTATGGCAACGGGTACGCCTTCTTATGCGTTTGTTGATATTGGTACAAGTTACAGCTTAACCAAACAACTTAATGTGATTGGTGGTGTTTATAACGTGTTTGATCGTCGCATTAATTATGAAAACTTTAATACCACATTAGAAGGTCGTCGTTACAACATTGGTTTGAACTATAACTTCTAATTTTTCACCCTCAGTTTGTGTCATTAAGACTCCACTTGTGGAGTCTTTTTTTATCATTCTTTTGGTTAAAATAAATACTGGAAAATTTAAATATTGAGGTCTATATTTAGCTCAATAAATCATCTTATCTATCGTTTTATTCTGACTATCAGAGTGTTATTTCTACTTATTACCAGTCATTTTTTTCTCAAATTATTCTCTTACTTTTTATTTATATAAAACAGGTTATTAAAAAATAGGCACTTTTTATTAAAAGTCTATTTTTGGGGATAAAAGAAGCATGAGTTAACAAAATCTTAGCATTAATCTTATTAATGTATTTTAAATGCTTTATTTTGATGGTTTGGTAATGATATTAATTTTAATCTAAAGTTTAATTCTTATTTATCAATGTATTGTGTTTTATTTCCTTTCGTTGCAGTAATGACTATTTGAAATATTTAAAACTTAAAAGTTGTGATAAAAACACAATTATTGTTAATAAAATGTGGCGTTATATGTTGACTTAGTTTGCGAATTGAAAAGATCGTAAAAAAAGGGGGCTTTTTGATGAAAATGTATTGCTATTTAAGTCTGAGACGTGCAAAATGCGCCCACTAAAAATATGACTGATGCGTTTAAAGTGCATCGGTTTTTTTTTGCATTTTTACTTATTACTACACCAAGAGGTCAGATTCATTTGAGTCTGAATAGATAACATAATTTGATTAGCAGCCAGCCCCTTAGAGAAAGGGTTGTCATGATAGAGGAATGCTAATATGGTACAATTATTCTCTTTCGCAGTCGGGCCTAACGGCACTGCGGGCAATGATGACTACGGAGCACGGCGTCTCCTAAACACATACACATCCTTAAAAACTTCATTCTATTCTGTTTATAGGCAGATGCGAAGTCTTCCCAGTAACTGTCGGTTGAGTTTATCTAATACTCAAACCGAAGTTATGGGAGGGTTCGCTAATGTCAGATAACGTCATCTCCTCTATCGGCACTAACCAAACTGGTGCTAACAATCGAGTACAATTACGTAAAACCTTGACTCTAATGCAGGTAGTCATGATGGGGCTTGCTTTTTTACAGCCTATGACTATTTTCGATACATTTGGTATCGTTTCTGGCATTACGAATGGTCACGTAGCAACCTCGTATGCGATTGCGTTGATTGCAATTTTATTTACAGCGGTCAGTTATGGAAAATTAGTTAAGCGTTTTCCTTCAGCAGGCTCTGCGTATACTTATGCTCAAAAATCCATGAGCCCTTATGTTGGCTTTATGGTGGGTTGGTCATCTTTACTTGACTATTTATTTATGCCAATGATCAATATTCTATTGGCGAAAATCTATTTACAAGCAATATTCCCAGGCGTTGAACCGTGGATCTTTGTATTTGCTTTAGTGGCTTTAATGACGTTCTTTAACCTACGTGGTATTAACGTTGTTGCTAACTTAAATACAGCGATCGTTATTGTTCAGGTTGCAGTCATGGTTGTCTTTGTTGGGCTGCTTATCCACGGTGTTTATAACGGAGAAGGTGCAGGGGAGTTATGGACCTTTAGACCGTTTGCGTCTGTTGATGCTGAAGTCATACCAATGATAACCGGAGCGACAATACTCTGCTTCTCATTCTTAGGTTTCGACGGTATCAGTACATTATCAGAAGAGACACCAAATGCAGGTAAAGTTATCCCTAAAGCGATTTTCTTAACGGCGCTGATTGGTGGACTCATCTTTATTGCGGTTTCTTATTTTTTACAATTGTATTTCCCAGATATTTCACGATTCAAAAATCCAGAAGAGTCACAACCTGAAATAATGCTGTATGTTGCGGGTGCTTTATTCCAGTCTATTATTTTAGTGTTCTCTTGTGTGACGGTATTAGCATCAGGTATGGCGGCTCACGCAGGTGTTGCACGTTTACTTTATGTAATGGGACGTGATGGCGTATTCCCTGAGAAGACATTTGGTTATGTACATCCAAAATGGCGTACACCTGCATTTAACGTGCTATTAGTTGGTTTCTTAGCATTAGGTGCCGTGTTCTTTGATTTAGTGACTGCAACTGCATTAATTAACTTTGGTGCGTTAGTTGCGTTTACTTTCGTGAATCTGTCTGTTATTTCACAGTTCTATATTCGTGAGCGTCGTAATAAAGGATTAATGGATCACATTAATTACCTGATATTGCCTATCATTGGTGCTGCGACAATGGGAGTCTTGTGGATAAACCTTGAACCAGGTTCTATGGAGTTAGGACTTGTTTGGGGCGCAATTGGTATTCTTTATATGGTGTGGATCACTCGTCGATTCCGTCGACCAATGCCACAAATGCCAGAAAAGTAATACTATAAAAATTGTCATAAAAATCAGTGTAGAAATGGCTTCAGTAATGAAGCCATTTTTTTTTGCCTACAATAAATTATCAGTATTAAATTAGCTGTATCAAATAGGAAATTGAACAATAAATGATAAATAGGGGGGACACATTTTCTGATAATAAGAATTACATTAAAAAATAAATAATCGTATCGTTATAAATAAAATATTAAGATATGATTGATCTAACAGAATTTAATGAAGCTGTTTTTTTCTTGGTGATTATGAAAATCGCACTCTTTCTCTTGAGAAATTTATTAAATTAATACATTTTATATCAAATGGTTATATTGATAAAAACCTAGCCTAAGCTAAGTCAGCATAAGCTAGGTTTTGTTATTTAAATCGTACTTATAACTTAAAATGAATAAAGCGAATCTTTAGACTCTTTTAATTTTTGTGCTAATTCAGAAGCTTCATATCGTTCGGTTACTATTTCTATATAAGAGGCATTTTCTGTTGATTCTGCCACTTTAAGCGCTTTATTTAATTCATCTATCGTTGTGACTTTCTCACAATGCCAATCTCTTGCGCCAAAAGCTCTAGGTAATTGATGATAATTCCATTGAGCGAGATCGTTATAATAAGCTTCAGGGTAATCACATAATAATCGTTCAATTAAATAACCATCATTATTTAAAACAAGGATGATCGGTTTTAATCCGAAGCGAACAAATTGACTAATCTCTTGTACGGTTAATTGATGTGAGCCTTCACCTGTAATTAAAATAACTCGTTTGTTAGGCGCTGCAAGTGCAGCACCAAATGATGCTGGTGTAGCCCAACCAATAGAACCCCATAATGTTTGGTTATGGAATTGTGCACCTTCTGGTAATAGGGCAAAACCTAATCCCATTGATGATGTCCCTGTCTCTGCAATAATAATATCATTAGGTTTAAAGAATTTTTCTAAATGAGGATATAGATATTGAGCAGTAATTTTACCATTATCAGATAACACAGCTTCGCCTAATCCTTTGGCTTTTATCTGATGATAACTTCTTTTCGGTAATCGTTGAGTCAGTGCAGAGAGTACGTCCTCCATATAAATCGATGTGTAGATAACGGAATCAATCTCAACATATTCGGGCATGATGTTGATAAATTGTTTTGGTTTAATATTGGCAGTGAAACTTCCTGTATTGAAGTCGGTCATCATTGCACCAATTCCTAATACGTACTCACTATTTTCTACAAATTCTCTGACTTCAGGTGTCATTAATTTGCCATCATACATACCAACATATTGGGGATGAGATTCACTCAAAATACTTTTATCCATAAACATAGTGGCATAAGGTAAGCCCGTTTTATCGATAAAAGCTTGGACATTATCTGATAACCCTAAACGTGCGGATAAAACACCTGGTAATACGCAGATATTATTGCTGTGTATAAGCTTTTCAATAATGAGTGATACCACTTTTTCTAGTATTTCTTTATCACTCACTGGTTTTTTCGGGGAGGTAACAGGTGAATGTTCTATCACTTGCATAGTGGCATTATCAGAAGGTAGGCCAATATAAACTGGGCGACGTTCTTTTAATGCAGTAGCAATTAAACGTTCCATTTCTGTAATGCAATTTTCAGGTGTTAATATTGCGTGAGCACAAGCAAGGCGTTGGCCTAATTGATAAAAAATATCAAAATCACCATTACCTAATGTGTGATGAACAAGGCGCTTACTTTTTTGTACACCACTTGCTGGCATACCAACTAAATGGAAAATAGGTAGGTTTTCTGCATAAGACCCAGCAATAGCATTAATTGCACTTAACTCACCAACACCAAATGTTGTCGATAATGCTGCCATACCTTTAATTCGGGCATAACCATCAGCAGCGTAAGCTGCATTTAATTCATTGCAGTTACCAATCCAGCGCATATGATTGCTATTACAAATAGTATCTTCTATGGGAAACGCATAATCACCCGCAACACCAAAAACATCACTTATTCCTAAGTCATATAAGCGGGTTAACATATACTCAACGACAGTCTTACTCATATCATCTCCAAAAAAACCGAATAATAGTCTGTGAAAGTAGAGGAATGCTTTTACATTATGCTTAATGTTTTATCGTGGATATTATCTGATATGAAATGGTTTATTATCATTGAGGGTATAACTAAATGTAATAAGGTAAGCATTGCTAATGGATATTCGCACATTGCGCTATTTTGTTGAGGTTGTTCAATTAAATGGTTTTAGCCGAGCCGCTGATGCGCTATTTATCACTCAACCTGCAATTAGTCGTAGTATTAAAAAATTAGAAGATGAATTGGGTGTTACTTTATTAGTGAGAGAAATTGATGGCGTTAGATTAACAGATGATGGTGCAATATTGTTTGAACATGCAAAACAAATACTTGCACAATTTAATAATATAAATAAAGCATTACAGGACAAGTCTGGGCCATTAACAGGGACATTAAATGTTGGATTACCTCCTGTAATAGCTTCGACGTATTTTGCTGATATTATTATGGAATTTAGCTCTCGCCATCCTCTGGTTGAACTAAAAATATTTGAATTGGGTACTAAGCAAATGGCTGATGCCATGAGAGAAGGCAGAGTTGAAACTGCCGCCGTCGTATTGCCTTTTAATGAAGATATTTTTGAATTAACACCTTTTTCAGAAGATCACTTAATGCTATTAATGTCACCATCTCATTCTTTAGCTATAAAAAAGGAAATTCACTTCAAAGAGTTGATTAATGAACCTTTTATCTTCTTTTCTGAAGATTTTCGTATTAATGATTTAATTTATAGTGCTTGTGGTATTTACAATACAGTGCCTATTATTGCGGGACGTAGTAACCATTTAGATTTAATTATTGCCATGGTGAAAGCTGGTGTAGGAGTAACACTTTTACCCAACAGTATGTGTAATAAAAATCCTATTGATGATTTGGTTGTTCTTCCTGTAGTGGAACCTACATTGTCATATCAAGTAGCACTAGCAAATAATAAAAATGGCTATAAAAGCCGAAGTTGCCAAGCATGGAATCAGTTAGCAAGAGAAAAGCTAACAATAGAATAAAATATTAAAATAATACTTATTTATATTCTATTTAAGAAATAAATATCGCAATTATCTTATAAATAATAAAAGTGATTATAAATCAATAAATGTTATTTTTTAAGAAATGCGGATAGCAGTATAAAAGCAGTTATATAAATGATAAGTTTATATTTTGCACATAGCCTTATGAGTAATAATAAAAATGGGCAAATAAAAGATTAATCAGACAAGACAGGAATAGGATAGGGAAAATGAATGAGAGTAATAGTTCTGTAAATCAACATTTTATTCGCAAACTTGAAGGTATCGTTGGTAAAAAACAAGTATTAACACAAGCACATAAAACAGAACGTTATCGCAAAGGTTTTCGTTCAGGGCAAGGTAAGGCGTTGGCTGTTGTCTTTCCCGCTAATCTATTAGAACAGTGGCGAGTTTTTAAAACCTGTGTCGAAGCCGATAAAATTATTATTATGCAAGCGGCGAATACTGGATTAACAGAGGGCTCAACGCCTAATGGTGATGATTATGATAGAGATATCGTGATTATTAGTACATTACGCCAAGATAAAATACAGGTTCTTTCAGAGCATAATCAAGTTATTGCTTTTCCTGGTAGTACGTTATGGCATTTAGAAAAAGTATTAAAGCCATTAGGGCGAGAACCTCATTCTGTTATTGGATCTTCTTGTATTGGTGCGTCGGTGATAGGGGGAATTTGTAATAACTCGGGCGGTGCTTTAGTTCGCCGTGGGCCTGCTTATACCGAATTATCGCTTTATGCTCGCGTTAATGAAAAAGGTGAAGCTGAATTAGTTAACCATTTAGGTATTGATTTAGGTGAAACACCAGAAGAAATATTAACTAATTTAGATAATCGTCATTATCATGAGAAACAGATACAAACGACAGAAAAACTAGCCTCTGATCATGAATATCATGAGCGTATACGTGATGTCGATGCTAATACACCTTCTCGTTTTAACAATGATGAACGGCGTTTATATGAAGCAGCAGGGAGTGCAGGAAAATTATCGGTATTTGCTGTGAGATTAGATACTTTCCCAGCAGATCATCGCACTCAGGTTTTTTATATTGGTACTAATAATCCGGACGAACTTGAAGATATTCGTCGTCATATTTTAAGCCATTTTAAAAAGTTGCCTGTTGCTGGGGAATATATGCATAGAAGCTATTACAAAATGGCTGAAGTGTATGGAAAAGACACATTTTTGGTGATTGATAAATTAGGTACAGATAAAATGCCAATATTATTTGCCGTAAAAGGGCGAGTAGATGCGGTATTAAATAAAGTGCCTTTCTTACCTAAAAACATGGTGGACAGAACCATGCAGTTTATGAGCAAACTATGGCCAGCTCATTTACCAGAGCGTATGACTGATTTTCGTGACAAATATGAACATCATCTTATGTTAAGAATGGCAGATGATGGAATTGAAGAAGCCGCAACTTATTTAAAAGAATACTTTAAGCTAGCATCAGGCGATTATTTTGAATGTACTGAAGAAGAGGGAAATAAAGCCTTTTTGCATCGTTTTGCTGCCGCAGGTGCTGCTGTGCGTTATCATGCCGTTCATGTTAATGATGTAGAAGATGTGTTGCCATTAGATATTGCATTGCGCCGTAATGACAAAGATTGGTTTGAAAAGCTACCACCTGAAATAGAGAGTAAATTACTTTATAAACTCTATTGTGGGCATTTTATGTGTCACGTTATGCATCAAGATTATATTATTAAAAAAGGTGTTGATGCTAAAGCATTAAAAGCAGAAATGCTGGCGCTATTAGATCAGCGTGGAGCTGAATATCCCGCAGAGCATAACGTGGGTCATATGTATTATGCTAAACCTCAATTAAAAGCATTCTATAAGCATAACGATCCAACCAATAGCATGAACCCGGGTATTGGTAAAACCTCAAAACTAAAATATTGGGGAGAAGAGTGTGGCTGTGGACATGCTCATAATGATGCTAATACAGAGAATAAAAAATAATTGTTGTAGATTGTGTTTATTAAATTAAAGAATAAAGGCAGGATAAAACCTGCCTTTTATTTTATCAATTAGCTCGCAATCTCTTGAGCATATAAATAAAGCTCTTGTAGCTGTTTTAATTTTTCCTCGTTATCGGCATGTTCTTCAGCTAATAACTGAATAGTATTAATATATTCGGTTAGTTTTTCTGGCGTTAACATCTCTTTTCTATGCGCCAACCAACGTTGTTGTTCGTCATAATTAAGCGTTGAAGGATAATTTCTTGCACGATAACGGAAAAACAGAGGTTCCATTCTCGCATCTTCAAATGTTAAGTCTAAAGCGGGTAAATTCTGTGGTTGCGTTGAGCGAATAATCTCCATCGCACTACGATCATTTTCACTGAAAAAACCATTATAAATTTGTGAATCAACATTATCAGAGACAACAAAAGGTGTTTGTTGTGCAAATATTTCCACGACTTTATTGCGTATTTCAGGATGAGAAAACAATAGTGCTTGGTTTTTTAAACAAGTATCAACATCTAAACCAATTCTATCTGCATCTTGCTGTCTTAATGTATTTTGCGGTGCCACAATGGGGCATTTATTAATATGCAGTAATTTAATTGGAACTGGTGGCTCATCGACTGATAATTCACTACGTGGTGTATATAAACGTTCACGCAATTGGTCTGAATCGAGTGTTAATAAAGGCGATATATCTGCGGCTAAGTCGCAAACAATAACTGCATTGCGATTATCAGGATGCCACGCTAATGGTGCAACAAGGCTTAAATTAGAACGTGCGGCACCAAACATACCTGAAACATGCACAATCGGTGTCATTGCTGGAATATCAATTAGCGCCTGTACTTTGCGTTTATCGCGTAAATTAAAGAAATAATCAAACATGCGCGGTTGAGCTTGTTTTAATTTTTTTGCCATCGCAATGGTGGCATAAACATCAGACATCGCATCATGCGCATTCTCATGAGAAATACCATTTGCTTTGGTTAATAACTCCAAACGGAAGCTTGGAAAACCGTCTTCATTTTCAGGCCAAACAATACCTTCAGGGCGCAGTGCATAACAGGCACGTAAAACATCAAGTAAATCCCAACGTGAATTTCCTTTTTGCCAACTATAAGCATAAGGATCATAAAAATTACGATAAAGGATATTTCGTGTGACTTCATCATCAAATCGAAGGTTGTTATAGCCCATAATACAACTATTAGGTTGGCTAAAAGCTTGATGAATTTGACGAGTAAATTCGGCTTCAATCACCCCATTTTTTGCCGCAACTTGTGGCGTTATTCCTGTGATCATCACTGCTTCTGGGTGAGGCAGATAATCATCATTAGGCTTGCAATAAATAACGAGAGGATCTTCAATAATATTGAAATCCATATCGGTTCTTACACCCGCAAATTGCGCAGGGCGATCAAGTGCTGGGTGCGTGCCAAAGGTTTCGTAGTCATGAACGTAAAATGTGGGCGTTTTCGCTGAATTAGACAAGGTTTCCTACCGTAAAGTTATTGATGATTTTTTTTAAATCATTACTCAATGAGTTGTATTGGGTTTAATTAAGACCATGGTAAACCATAATGCGGTAAACGTGAAATGTCAGATCAAAGCGTGCTTATGTAGTGTTTAATATAAGGTGTTGCTGTGAGAATAAGTAGGAGCGTACCCCCGCTAATATTGATTACTTTTTTCATAGTAACAATATTGATTTTTTGTGATGACAATAAAATAAAACTACAGCAAGCAATTAGCCAGATACTCATCATGAAAATATGAATAGAAGATAAAGCAAGATAATTACCTAGTGTTGGCGTCGCACCAGCATAACTAGAAACAACCACAAGATATAACATAATTGCTTTAGGATTAAGCACATTAGCAATATAAGCTGTTTTGATAGAGACTTTTTGATGAATAATTGTGGTGTTTTTGGAGGCTTTTAATCCAGAACGTATCAAAGAAATTCCAAGATAAATTAAATACAAGTTACCAAGAATAGTTAATACCATAAAAGCAGAAGGGGACGAAACTAATAATTTTGTTATTCCTAATCCGACCAAAAGCCCGTGAGTAATAATGCCTAATGCGGTGCCTATAATAGTGATCAATAACCCTTTTATGCCATAGGTTAAGGTGTTATCTAAAGCAATTGTAAAACTTGCACCCGGTGAGATAATTATCGGCAGTAACGTAATAATAAAACCAAGTATATCCATAGTATTGTCTTAGATAGTTTTAAGCGAATTATGGAGGACATTGTTATTTTAACAAAGGAGATTAAAGAAAAGGGATTATATGATGCCTTTTCGTGCGTTTTACTGTCAGTAATGGCAATAAAAGATAAAGGTAGATCTAGAGCACATAACTCAAGTTGTTAACGTTAACTTATGTGCCTTATGTCACATTAAAACGATATAATTGTTTGTGAACTTAAAAGTTAACGTTAACATTTAAGGGTGAAATGACTTTATAAGGCGCTCAACCAATGAACAAAGACTCAAAAAAATACTATGCGATCTTAAGTGCGCTGTTGTTTTTCTTCTTTTTTACCTGGTCTTCATCCTTTTCATTAGTTTCTATTTGGTTAAATCAGTATGTAGGATTAAAAGCGACAGATACTGGATTGATATTCTCTGCAATTTCTCTGATTGCGTTATGTGCTCAACCTCTATATGGCTTTATTCAAGATAAATTAGGACTAAGAAAGAATTTATTATTAGTGATTGCAGTATTACTTATTCTTTCTGGACCATTTTTTCTAGGTTTCGCATCAATACTTCGCTGGAATATTTTTGTTGGCTCCATTTTGGGAGGTTTATATGTAGGTATGACATTTAATGCGGGGATTGGTGTATTAGAGTCATATACAGAGCGTGTTAGTCGTATTCGTGGTTTTGAATACGGTAGGGCGAGAATGTGGGGATCGCTAGGTTGGGCATCTGCAACATTTATTGCAGGACACAATATAAACATCGATCCTAATTATAATTTTGTGATGGCTTCTATTTCTGGTGTTGTGTTTTTAATTCTTTTAACACTTTTAAAAACAGATAAATCAGACGCATTTAATCAATTAGAGCATGGGAAAACATCGGCTATTACCATAAAAGACGCACTGAATTTACTTTCATTGCCTCGTTTTTGGGCGCTTATTTTATTTGTTATTGGTACCTGTGTTTATGGAGTTTATGACCAACAGTTTCCCGTCTTTTTCTCATCGCAATTTGCAACCTTACAGCAGGGTAATGAGATGTACGGATATCTGAATTCATTGCAGGTATTCTTAGAAGCTGGTGGTATGTTTGTCGCACCTTTTCTGGTCAATAGAATAGGTGCTAAAAACGGCTTATTACTGGCAAGCAGTGTTATGGCGGCACGTATTATTGGCTCAGGACTAGTCGAAGGTCCAGTCTTGATCTCTTGTATGAAATTATTACATGCTGTTGAGTTACCTATTTTATTAATTTCAATTTTTAAATATAACAGTCAACACTTTGACAAACGTTTATCTTCAACACTCTATTTAGTCGGTTTTCAATGTGTTAGCTCTATTGTTGCTACATTATTATCTCCATTAGCGGGTTATGGTTATGATCATTATGGTTTTGCACCAACCTATATGGTGATGGGATGTATTGTGATAGGGACAACACTTTTCTCAGCAGTGTTTTTACGTTCAGACGCGAAAGCATTACTGCCACTTGATGGCTTACAACATGAAGATCAAAATAAAGCACAGCCTATTTAATCGCTGATTAATTTATCCTTTGTAGTATCGATTTGGGCTACCAGTAAAAATGTGTAGCCATTTTTTTATCATTAATTAAGTGAACATTTACGGGTTAAAGAATGTTGACTATATTTATTAATGTATATCATCCTAATTAATTGTTAATTAAGCAAAATCAATTAAATTTGTAAACTTTGCTTGTTTATTGACACGATTAAGCGATAATCTTAAACAGAACTATTTATCTTAAATATCAATTGTAAAGGTGTAGGAAATGGATAACGCAAACAAGCCGTCTTTCCAAAACGTACTGGAGTTTGTGCGTATGTATCGTCGTAAAAACAAAATCCGTCGTGAGATCACTGACAATGAGAAAAAGATCCGTGATAACCAAAAACGTGTTCTTTTGTTAGACAACTTAAGTGAATACATTAAACCGGGTATGTCGATTGAAGATGTATTGGGTATTATTGCTAATATGCGTAGTGACTATGACGATCGTGTTGACGATTACATTATTAAAAATGCCGATCTGTCTAAAGAGCGCCGTGAATTATCTAAGCAGTTAAAAGCGATGGGGGAAATTAAAAATCTTCCTGATCTAAAAGACTGATTGTTTTACTAAGAATAAGAAATCGAAGGCCTCTGAATTGAATATTCAGGGGCTTTTTTATGTTGGCTTAATAAATACTCAGTTAATTTGCTAATAGTTACCCAAAAAAAGAACCCACTAAAAAGTGGGCTCTCAATTTAGAAGTATTATCAAGATATTCTTAATAACACCTTATTATCAGTTTTGACTTTCAGCTTTAGTCATTTCTGAAGAAGCGTGATTAGTAGAACAATGTCCACCCGCACCTGTGCGGCCTTTCTTATCAAAAGCTGGACGTGTTTCCCATGCTTTGATTTCAATTGCCACAGGTGTTTCATCAGCGGCTGGCGCTTTTGTCATTGGTGAGCTTGCATGTAGTTGGCGTGCAACTGCAACAGGCTCTTGACGAATAACAACTTCAGTTGGTTTGCTTTCTGTTACCGTTTCAATTTCTACCGCAGAGATTGCGCTTTCTTTTGGCTGGTCTTCAATAACTGTTTCAATAACAGCTTCAACAACGGTTTCAGCAGTAATTTCTTTGTGTTGTTCAACAGTTTCTTCAGTAGCTACTATTACTGCTTCAACAGGCTGGGGCTCAGGCGTTGATATTTCACTCTCTACTGGTGCAACTGTATCTTGTTCAACTTTTTCTGGCGTGATGTTTGTTTCAGCCTGTTGTGAAGTTTCATGCATATAAGCTTCAGTGGTATTTAATACCGCTGAAATGTTCTCTTTACGAGTAATATGCTCTTCTGTATTCACTTCATTAATGACATCACTGATAACGTTGTTTTCAATAATGTCGTTAGTTTCAACAGGCACAGCTTGTGGCTCTACTGCAATAATTTCAGCAACAGCCTCTGTGGTTGATTCAGTACTAACCGTGACAGAATAAGTTGATTCAGTCGATCTTACCTGTGCAATATCAGCAACAATGGTTTCTGAAACCTCTGGTGCGATAGCGACCATTTGTGGATCTTGATGAGTAATAATGCGGTTTTCAACAGAAACGTCATTGTTGTTTTCAGCATTATTCTCAATAAATGGTGCATCACTTATTGGTGTGATTGGATAGCGAATGAAAACTTTACCTGAAGCAAGTTCAGGAGAAGCCACCGCCATTGCCAGAGGCATTGGTGATACTGTTAAGGTACGCTCATCACGATAGCGACGACGACGTTGACCACTTACACGTAAATGACGAGGTGAACGGCGAGAACGACGTGGCATAACATTATCTTGCCCGTTATTATCTTCGTTTTTATTGTCATCTTGTGATTTAGTTGCATCAGGTAATGCTTTTACAGCTTGTGCTTCATTCGCTTCAACTTTCGCAACAGCGACTGCTTTAGGTGCTGATTTTTCTGTTGGCGCAACTTTAGTTTGTGTTGTTGCAACAGGAGGCTCAGAAACGGCTTTTTCAGTCACAACGGGTACAACAGCCAATGCATTATCATTGTCAGTTACGCGTACAGATTGTGCTAATTGACGACGATTGCGGCGTTGCATAGCAGGGCGACGAGGTTCTTCTTTCTTCTCATCAGCACTATCTTTTGCAACGGTATCATTTTCAGCAAGAGCCGCTTGTGCTTTAGCCGCTTCTTGTTGCTGTTGACGTTTTTCTTCTTGACGACGACGCTGTTCCGCACGTTGTTCACGACGCTGTTGGCGACGAGCTTCGCGTTCTGCAATCTCTTGCTCACTACTAACTTCAGTTGTTGGCGTTGTTTGTGGTTTTTGATTGCGATTTTTGCGATTGTCTTCGCTATTTGCGTTATCACGATTACGATCGTTATCACGGTCACGGCGATTATTGTTGTTACGTCGATTATTGTTATTACGACGATCACGACGATTATCGTTATTCTCTTTCTTATTTTCCTGTGGTTTTTCTGGTGTTACCACAGGCTCTGGTTCACTACTAAATAAGTTAGAGAAGAATTTTGCGATAGAGGCAAAGAAACCTGTACCTTGAGCTTGTTCTGATTTAACAGGTTTAGCTTGAGGCTGAGGTGCTTTTTTGCTTTTCGTCGCTTCAATCGACTCTTCTTCTTGCAATCCAAAGGCTGAAATAGCGGGTTGTTCAGGCGCTTTACGCTCTGTAACAACATCGTCCTCAGCTTCATTTAGCTGGCTCTCATGGAATTGCGCTAAGTTGTAGCTCAGAGAGGTAATTTCTTCGCCTTTACGCACACGAATAACAGAGAAATGAGGCGTTTGCATTTGGTCATTAGGAACAATAACCACTTTGACATTAGATTGACGTAATTCAATGTCAGTCACTGCTTTACGTTTTTCATTAAGCAAATAAGAGGCGATTTGAACAGGTACAATCGCATGTACTTCATGTGTGTTTTCTTTAAGTGCTTCTTCTTCGATAAGACGTAACACAGAAAGTGACAGTGATTCGTTATCACGAATAGTACCTGTACCTAAGCAACGCGGACAAACGTGATGGCTAGATTCACCTAATGAAGGGCTTAAACGTTGACGAGACATCTCTAATAAACCAAAGCGAGAGATGCGTCCAATTTGAATGCGAGCACGATCTTGGCGAACAGCTTCGCGCATTCTGTTTTCAACTTCACGCTGATGGCGCACAGGCGTCATATCGATAAAGTCGATAACAATTAAGCCACCTAAGTCGCGTAAACGTAATTGGCGTGCGATTTCGTCAGCCGCTTCTAAGTTAGTATTGAACGCAGTTTCTTCGATATCACCGCCACGGGTTGAGCGTGAAGAGTTGATATCAATCGCTGTTAATGCTTCAGTTGTATCAATAACTAAAGCGCCACCAGAAGGAAGGCGAACTTCACGCTGAAAAGCAGATTCAATCTGTGATTCAATCTGGTAATGGCTAAATAGAGGTACTGCACCTGTATAATGGCGAATTTTGCTAGCAAAATCACCACGACCAATCGCTTCAATATGGCTACGCGCCATTTCAACGACTTTTGCGTTATCAATTAAAATTTCGCCAATATCAGGACGTAAGTAGTCGCGGAATGCGCGAACAATTACGTTACTTTCCTGATGAATTAAGAATGGCGCAGGGCGATTCTCAGCCGCTTTCTTAATAGCATCCCAGTGTCTTAAACGATAGCTTAAGTCTTGTTGTAGTGCTTCGGCAGATTTACCAACACCTGCTGTACGTACAATCAGACCCATACCATCTGGGATTTCAAGGCTTGATAAAGCTTCTTTGAGTTCAGTACGGTCTTCACCTTCAATACGGCGAGAAATACCACCCGCACGAGGATTATTTGGCATTAATACCAAATAACTTCCTGCAAGGCTGATAAAAGTGGTTAATGCTGCACCTTTATTACCACGCTCTTCTTTATCAACTTGAACAATAACTTCCTGGCCTTCTTTTAAGACATCTTTGATGTTAGGACGACCATGGGAGTGATAATTACTAGGAAAGTATTCGCGGGCTATTTCTTTGATAGGAAGGAAACCGTGGCGTTCCGCACCATAATCAACAAAAGCGGCTTCTAAGCTGGGTTCAATTCTAGTGATTTTACCTTTATAGATATTCGCTTTTTTCTGTTCATGACCGGGGCTTTCGATATCCAGATCGTACAAGCGTTGCCCATCGACAAGGGCAACACGCAACTCTTCCTGCTGAGTTGCGTTAATTAACATTCTTTTCATATTGTGACTTACTCGTTATTTTCACGTTTTATAATGTGCCACTAACATACGTAATTACACTATTGATAACCGATGACCTCGTGTCTTTTACAAATGCGTCAACCTCACGGTTGTCGATTGTATAGAGGTGCAATATGTCGGTGAGTCTGATTTTTAGTTCAAAAATTCAGCACTCTTTAATTGAACACGATGTTTCAACTCAATAAGCGATGTATTTATGGCATACTAAATTGTTTGATTTTCGACTATGTCTTACGCCATTGCTGCATTTTGAAAATCAAACAAACAAAATTTTCATAAATATACCTGATAAACATAATCAGGAGAGTCTGCATTATTCCATTGGTGTTAGGGTTATAGCAAGATGACTTTTCTGCTTTGGTGACTTTTTCTGTATAAATATGAGAGATTAGCTAATGTTTCGTCTTTTTCCCATTATTCAGGTTAAAATAGACGACAGATTTGATGTTATTTTGTACACCACAAAGTTGTTTGTTATTTTTATTTTAAGAGAGCCAAAGAATCGCCACTATGAAATCATTTAATCAAGTTCAGTTCGTCACCATTGATGGCGATGAAGCAGGCCAGCGTATCGATAATTTTTTACTGGCACGCTTAAAAGGTGTACCAAAAAGTATGATTTACCGAATTATCCGTAAAGGGGAAGTTCGAGTTAACAAAGGGCGAATTAAACCTGAATACAAACTCAATGCGGGTGACAGTATCCGTATACCTCCTGTGCGAGTATCGGAAAAAGAAGAAGTCGCGGTATCACCAAAGCTTGATAAAGTCGCTGCATTGTCAAATTGTATTTTATATGAAGACGACCATTTAATGCTCATCAATAAACCTTCTGGTACGGCTGTACATGGGGGAAGTGGGTTAAGTTTTGGTGTGATTGAAGGTTTACGTGCATTGCGCCCAGATGCGCGTTTTTTAGAGCTTGTACATCGTCTTGATAGAGATACATCGGGTGTTTTACTAATTGCAAAAAAACGTTCAGCATTACGTGCTTTGCATGAGCAATTACGCTTAAAACAGATGCAAAAAGATTATTTAGCCTTAGTGCGTGGTCAATGGCAATCTCACACTAAAGTTGTTCAGGCACCGTTGTTGAAAAATATTCTTCAAAGTGGTGAGCGAGTGGTTAAAGTAAGCAATGAAGGAAAACCTTCTGAAACGCGTTTTAAAGTGGAAGAGCGTTTTGAATTTGCCACATTAGTGAAAGCAAGCCCTGTGACAGGAAGAACACACCAAATTCGTGTGCATACATTACATGCAGGTCATCCTATTGCATTTGATGATCGTTATGGTGATCGTGATTTTGATTCACAATTGGTAGGAACTAAACTTAATCGCCTATTTTTACATGCTAGTTCTTTGACATTTACTCATCCTTCAACGGGTGAACAAATGCGAATTGAAGCGCCAATGGATAATCAGTTACGCCATTGTTTGCAAGTATTACGTAGTCAAAAATCTTAAGTCGAAAATTTTTATTTCAACAGAAAATCCGAATACTCAATACGCCCAGTTTGTTGGGCGTATTGCTTTTCTTAAACCACTAAGAAAGTGAGTGGAAAATAGAATTAACCTTCCACTTTTGTCATGCATTGCTCAACAATTTTATCAATATCCCACTCTTTAGGCAGCGATATTGAACCGTTTTTGCGCATTTCCATATCTACACGGATAAATTCGTTAATTCCGTAATTTTTAATAATGCCGTCGTAAGTACATTCACACACTTCGGCAATTTGAGGAATTAGCGCATCATCAGTAATGCCCGAACCTAATATGCAGCTACTGACGAAATTCTTTTTAAATAAGGATTTGCTGTCATCTTTTTTGTCTGAAATCACACCGTCTTGGATAGTATTTGTCGTGTTAGTTGCTTTTGTTGTTGAAATTTCAGTGTCTTTTTCATCAGAACAACCCACTAATGCTGTTGCCATCACTAAAGCTGTTAAGACTGATGCTAATTTATTCATAATACGCTTTATCGCTACATAAGATTAAAAAATAAGATGACCAGATTCATTTGTGATCATCAGAGAAAAATAATGGGTTTATTCTTTGCGAGAGTAACATTTTATTCAATCGGATAAGTGGTAAACCAATTAAAGAATTTGGATCATCGCCGACAAGTTTATCAAATAGAGTGATGCCTAGTCCCTCAGATTTAAAACTTCCAGCACAATTGAAAGGCATTTCTTTATTTAAATAACTGATAATTTCTTCATCAGTTAAATGACGAAAGTAAACTTGAAATAATTCACAATGAGTTTGATGTTCTAACGTTAGACTATTATATACAGTTAATCCGGTGTAAAACGAGACACATTGTCCTGAAGCTTGTTTTAATTGTGCAAAGGCATTATCAAAATTATGGGGTTTTCCCGTGATCTTTTTATTCAGTACACAAACTTGATCAGAGCCAATTATAAGGTGATGTGGAAATTTTGCTTGTAAAGCGCTGGCTTTTTCATAGGATAAGCGACTGACAAGATCTTGAGCGTACTCTGTGGGCATCGGGGTTTCGTCAATCTCTGGAGATGCCTGTATAAAGGGCATTCCAAGCTTTTTCAGCAACTGAGCTCGAAAGGGTGAAGTAGACGCAAGGACGAGTGGCAACATATTTTTTTTAAAATCCGTAGCAAAATGATGCCTGACATTCTAAACTATGCGCCGCTGATAAAGCGAATTTTGGTGGAAAGGTGTAGATAACCCGCCTTTTTCTTTGACTATATTCCATTACAAAGATAATATGCGCGCCTTATGCAAAAGGTAAAATTACCCCTGACCATTGATGCGCTGCGAGCAGCTCAAAAGAATTTAGACTATGACGGTCATTATTCTCCAGAGCAAGTAAGCCGCTTAGCTGAATCGGTGGTCAGTGTGGACAGTAATATTGACGTGGCTTTATCATTTGATATTGACCATCAACGTCTTGCCGTGATTAAAGGACATTCCGATGTGGATGTGACTTTAGAATGTCAACGTTGTGGTGGCCATTTTCCGTATCATGTTCACGCAACATATTGTTTTAGCCCTGTTGTCAGTGATGAACGGGCCGAGACATTACCGGAAGAATATGAACCAGTTTATGTAAACGAATTTGGTGAAATAGATTTGCTGGCAATGATTGAAGATGAAATAATCCTCAACTTGCCGGTGGTTCCGGTACATGATTTTGAACACTGTGAAGTGTCCGACGCGGATATGGTGTTTGGTGAACTCCCTGAAGAATTATCAGAGAAGCCAAATCCATTTGCCGTATTAGCCAGTTTAAAGAAAAGTACTAAGGAGTAAGGTCAATGGCCGTACAACAAAACAAACCAACTCGTTCTAAACGCGGTATGCGTCGCTCTCATGACGCGCTGACAGTAACTCAAGTTTCTGTTGACAAAACTTCTGGTGAAACTCACCTGCGTCACCATGTAACTGCTGACGGTTACTACCGTGGTCGCAAGGTTATCAACAAGTAATTAGCTTTATAGCTCGTTGATACCTTGACAAATCTAACCATAGCGTTAGATGCGATGGGCGGGGACTTCGGTCCTCGCATCACAGTGCCTGCTTGTTTGCGGGCGCTGGCATCTAATCCTCATTTAAAAATATTGCTGGTAGGTCAACCAGACTCTATATCTCCTCTGCTTGCAAATCAAAATGCTGAGCTAATCTCCCGTTTACAAGTTATACCCGCAGAACATATTGTCGCCAATGATGCCAAACCTTCACAAGCTATTAGAGCAAGTAAAGGTACATCAATGCGAGTGGCACTTGATCTCGTGAAAACAGGGGAAGCACAGGCTTGTGTAAGTGCAGGGAATACTGGCGTATTAATGGGATTAGCAAAACTTCGACTTAATGCGATTGATGGAATTGAACGTCCTGCACTGGTTTCGGTATTACCTAATCAGAAAAAAGGCAAGACGGTTGTTCTTGATTTAGGCGCTAACGTTAACTGTGATAGCAAAATGCTGGTGCAGTTTGCGGTAATGGGCGCAGTTATGGCCGAAGAGATAGCAGAGATTGATTCACCGAAAGTGGCGCTTTTAAATATTGGTGAAGAAGAGAGCAAAGGATTAGATAATATCCGCGAAGCTGCTACGGTATTAAAATCGACACCGAATATTAATTATATTGGTTATGTTGAAGGTAATGAATTACTGACAGGCAAAACTGATGTATTGGTGTGTGACGGCTTCGCAGGTAATGTCTCCCTTAAAACGATGGAAGGGGTTATTAGAGTTTTCCTTTCATTGATTAAATCTTCTACTACCGAAAATAAAAAAACGTCGTGGTGGATGAAAATATTGAAGAAGTGGTTACAAAAGCGGCTAATTAAGCGTTTTGGACATATGAACCCCGACCAGTATAACGGTGCTTCTCTGTTAGGATTACGCGGTATCGTCATTAAAAGCCATGGTGGCGCAAATGAAAGCGCGTTTACAGCAGCAATAGAACAGGCTGTTCATGCCGTTGAGCGAAAAATTCCAGAGCGAATTGCTTCACGACTGACAACAGTATTACCCAAGAGCGATTGATAGAATGTATACAAAAATCTTAGGTACTGGTAGTTACTTGCCTGTACAAGTGCGAACTAATGCCGATTTAGAAAAAATGGTTGAAACATCTGACGAGTGGATTGTTACCAGAACGGGTATCCATGAACGTCGAATTGCAGCAGAAGAAGAAACTGTTGCCGTGATGGGTGCGGGTGCTGGCGAAAAAGCATTAGAAATGTCAGGTATTGATAAGCAAGACATTGGATTGATTATTGTTGCAACTACATCTGGCTCTCATGCATTTCCAAGTGCGGCTTGCCAAATTCAAAATGCATTAGGTATTAGTGATTGTATTGCTTTTGATGTTGCGGCTGCATGTTCAGGTTTTGTTTATGCATTAAGTATTGCGGATCAATTTATTAAAGCGGGCACTGTTAAAAAAGCACTGGTTATTGGTGCTGACAGATTATCTCACGCTTTAGATCCAGAAGATCGTGGCACGATTATCCTATTTGGTGATGCGGCAGGTGCTGTGGTTGTTGGCGCATCAGAAGAAGAAGGCATTATCTCTACCCATTTACATTCTGATGGCCGTTTTGGTGATCTATTAGCACTACCTTATCAGAGTAGAGAAAATGACGATTTACCTGCTTACGTGACTATGGCAGGAAATGAAGTTTTTAAAGTCGCAGTTCGTGAGCTTGCCCACATTGTGGATGAGACACTTGAAGCTAACAAAATTGATAAATCTGAACTGGACTGGCTTGTGCCTCATCAGGCAAATTTAAGAATTATTTCAGCGACAGCGAAAAAGCTGGATATGACAATGGATAAAGTAGTGGTGACATTAGATCGCCACGGCAATACGTCAGCAGCATCAGTCCCAACAGCATTAGATGAAGCTGTAAGAGATAATCGCATTCAACGTGGTCAGTTAATCTTACTGGAAGCGTTTGGTGGCGGTTTTACTTGGGGTTCTGCACTTATCCGTTTTTAATATTATCAGGAAAATAAACATGACTGATTTTGCAATGGTTTTTCCCGGACAGGGATCACAATCTGTTGGAATGCTTGCAGAACTTGCAGAGCAATATCCAATAGTGACTGAAACATTTGCTCAAGCATCTGATGTATTGGGTTACTCTCTTTGGGACTTAGTTCAGAATGGACCAGAAGAAGAGCTAAACAAAACATGGAAAACACAGCCAGCATTATTAGCAGCTTCTGTTGCTATCTGGCGTGTATGGCAAGAAAAACAAGGCAAAATGCCACAAATGATGGCAGGTCACAGTCTTGGCGAGTATTCTGCTTTAGTGTGTGCGGGAGTTATTGATTTCGCTGCGGCAATTAAATTAGTAGAATTACGTGGTCAACTGATGCAAGAAGCCGTACCTGCGGGTACGGGGGCAATGTATGCGATTATCGGCTTAGATAATGACGCTATTGCAAAAGCCTGTGAAGAAGCAGCGCAAGGACAAGTTGTCTCACCTGTAAACTTTAACTCACCGGGTCAAGTTGTTATTGCGGGTAACAAAGAAGCCGTAGAACGTGCTGGTGTGTTATGTAAAGAAGCGGGTGCTAAACGTGCTTTACCACTAGCAGTAAGCGTGCCTTCTCACTGTGCTTTAATGAAACCGGCTGCTGATAAGCTAGCGGTTGCATTACAAGAAATCGAATTTAAACAACCTGAAATTCAGGTCGTTAATAACGTTGATGTGATAGCACAAACTGATGCAAATGCAATCCGTGATGCATTAGTTCGCCAGCTTTATAATCCAGTTCGCTGGACTGAAACGGTTGAACTTATTGCTGAAAAAGGTATCACACAATTATTAGAAATCGGGCCAGGAAAAGTATTAACTGGCTTAACAAAACGTATTTCTAAAGAAATGAACGCTGCAGCAGTTAATGATATTGCATCATTAGATGTTGCATTAGGAAATGACTGAGGGATCTCATGGGATTTGACGGAAAAATAGCGCTAGTTACTGGTGCAAGCCGTGGTATTGGCCGTGCGATTGCAGAAGATTTAGTTGCACGCGGTGCGACAGTAATTGGTACAGCAACGAGTGAAAACGGTGCGAAAGCTATCAGCGAATATTTAAACGGTAAGGGTAAGGGTTTTGTGTTAAATGTCACAGAAAACGACTCTATCGAAAAATTTTTAGCCGATGTGCGCGCTGAATTTGGCGAAATTGATATTTTGGTCAATAATGCAGGTATTACTCGTGATAACCTGTTGATGCGCATGAAAGATGATGAGTGGCAAGATATCATTGACACTAATCTTTCATCAGTCTTCCGTCTGTCTAAAGCAGTTATGCGTGCTATGATGAAAAAACGTTATGGTCGTATAATTACGATTGGTTCTGTTGTTGGAACCATGGGTAACGCAGGACAGGCAAACTACGCGGCGGCGAAAGCGGGTGTGATTGGTTTTAGTAAATCATTAGCACGCGAAGTTGCTTCCCGTGGCATTACGGTGAATGTTGTTGCTCCAGGTTTTATCGAAACTGATATGACTAGAGCATTAACAGACGACCAAAGAGCAGGTATTTTATCTCAAGTCCCTGCTAACCGTTTAGGTGATGCCAAAGAGATTGCCAGTGCTGTAGCTTTCTTAGCTTCTGATGAAGCAAGCTATATCACGGGTGAAACATTGCATGTCAATGGTGGCATGTACATGATCTAATTATGGGGACGTCTTTATATTTGCTTTTTGCGTACAATATAATGCAAAATATAGCAAATAAAGTAGTCCACACAGTCGGGATTGGTTAGATCTTTTCCTGTATTTATAAACTAAGAAAATCATCGCGCAAGCGAGTTTTGATAGGAAATTTAATAGTATG
The DNA here is from genome assembly GCF_016238545.1 of Proteus sp. PR00208. NCBI lineage: Bacteria > Pseudomonadati > Pseudomonadota > Gammaproteobacteria > Enterobacterales > Morganellaceae > Proteus > Proteus sp. PR00208. The sequence goes on from NZ_JAEHQE010000001.1 coordinate 242,999, forward strand.
AGCACTATCGACGAACGCGTTAAGAAAATCATTGTTGAACAACTGGGTGTTAAAGAGGAAGAAGTTGTAAATTCAGCTTCATTTGTTGATGACTTAGGCGCTGATTCTCTTGACACAGTTGAGCTGGTAATGGCTCTGGAAGAAGAATTCGATATCGAAATCCCAGACGAAGAAGCAGAAAAAATTACTACAGTTCAAGCTGCTATTGATTACGTTGAAAACGCAGGTAAATAAGCTTGCTAATCTAGGCGGTCACTCGACCGCCTATATTTTTAATCCTAAACTTTTTCCCTCCTTGGAGGATAAGCGTGTCTAAGCGTCGTGTAGTTGTGACCGGACTAGGCATGTTATCTCCTGTCGGTAATAACGCAGAAGCTTCTTGGGAAGCAGTGTGTGCCGGACAGAGTGGTATCGGCCTTATCGAAGATTTTGACACCAGTCATCATGCGACTAAATTCGCTGGATTGGTAAAAGATTTCAATCACGAAGATTATAATCTTTCGCGTAAAGACGCGCGTAAGATGGATCTTTTCATTCAATATGGTATTGCAGCAGGTGTGCAGGCCATTGCGGATTCAGGTCTTGAAGTAACAGAAGCCAATGCAAGTCGTATCGGAGCTGCTATTGGTTCTGGTATTGGTGGCTTAGGCCTTATCGAAGAAAACCATACATCTATGATGAATGGTGGTCCTCGTAAAATTAGCCCATTCTTTGTACCTTCAACCATCATTAACATGGTTGCAGGGCATTTAAGCATTATGTATGGTCTTCGTGGCCCTACAATCTCTATTGCAACAGCGTGTACTTCAGGTGTTCATAATATTGGACATGCTGCTCGTATTATTGCTTATGGTGATGCAGATGCAATGCTGGCAGGTGGTGCCGAAAAAGCAACCACACCATTAGGTTTGGGTGGCTTTGGTGCTGTTCGTGCATTATCAACACGTAACGATAATCCTCAAGCGGCTAGTCGCCCATGGGATAAAGATCGTGATGGTTTTGTATTAGGTGATGGTGCGGGTGTTCTTGTTCTTGAAGAGTACGAACACGCTAAAAACCGTGGCGCTAAAATTTATGCTGAAGTGGTTGGTTTTGGTATGAGCAGTGATGCTTATCACATGACTTCACCGGCAGAAAATGGCGAAGGCGGTGCGCTGGCTATGACAAATGCACTGAAAGATGCGGGTATTGCCTCATCAGAAGTGGGTTATATCAACGCACACGGTACATCAACAAATGCAGGCGATGTTGCTGAAGCACAAGCAGTGGAAAACGTATTTGGCAAAGGCACTGATGTATTAGTTAGCTCAACAAAATCTATGACAGGTCACTTATTAGGTGCTGCGGGTGCAATTGAGTCTATCTTTACAATCCTTTCGTTACGTGACCAAATTGTACCTCCAACAATAAACCTAGATAATCAAGACGAAAACTGCCATCTTGATTTCGTTCCACATAAAGCACGTAAAGTTGAGAACATGGAATATGCTCTGTGTAACTCATTCGGCTTTGGTGGTACTAACGGTTCAATTCTCTTTAAGCGCGTATAACCCGTTTTTTGTAGAAAACTGAAAAATACCTAAAGGCCCAGGATTATTCTGGGTCTTTTATTTTGTCCTTTTACTGCCAGTTGTTTTATCATGTACAGATTGATATCAATAACATAGATGTAGGGTGTGTTAGATGTATTGGGTAAATGGACAACAGCAACAAAATGTCGATGCAAGCGACCGCGCAATACAGTTTGGTGATGGTTGTTTTACTACGCTTGCCGTTGAGTATGGCAACCCTATTTTGTTACCTGCCCACATCAATCGCTTAAAACAAGGTTGTGATGCGCTTTTTCTACCACATCCAAATTGGTCTGACTTAGAAAGGCACATTATAGATATTGCCTCAGACACTCAAACGAAAGGTGTTATTAAGGTTATCATTAGTCGTGGCTATGGTGGACGAGGATATTCCTCCAATGGATTTATAACGCCGACAGTAATAATATCACTATCATCTTATCCTACCCATTATCTCCACCAGCAAAGTGAAGGTGTATCGCTTGGTATAAGTCCTGTTACCTTAGGGCAAAATCCTTTGTTGGCAGGGATAAAACATCTCAATCGCTTAGAACAAGTCCTTATCAAATATCATTTAGAAAAAACAGAATTTGATGATGTTTTAGTGTGTGATAATGAAGGATATTTAGTTGAAGCTAATGCAGCAAATCTTTTTTGGCGCAAAGGAAATAGGCTTTTTACACCAAATCTGACTAATTCAGGGGTAAATGGCATTATGCGTCAATCCATTTTTCAATTAGCTCAAAAAAATTATTGGGAAATTGATATTGTGAGAGAAAAACCTGAAACACTTTATCAAGCTGATGAAATATGGTTAACAAATGCGTTGATGCCAGTGATCCCCGTTTCACAAATCACTTTTTCAGATGATAAGTGCTATCAATATCCTAGTAGGGATTATTATCATGTTGTTTTACAACACAGTTTGTCACTTAAATAGAATTTAATGAGTTATAAATGAAGATAAAAAAAATAGTATGGATAGTTTTTTTTGCCTTATTAATTAGCCTTGGTGCAATGGCGTTGTATGTGATGCAGCATATTCGAGGCTTAGAAGAAAATGTTATTGTAAAACAAGATGAAATGTTACTTACTGTTCCAGCAGGAACGGGGCGTGTTGCTATGGAGCAACTGCTAATAAAAAATAATCTGCTTAATGAAGGAGATTATTTCCAAATTTTGCTAAAAGCAAAGCCAGAGCTAAGCCAATTTAAAGCGGGGACTTATCGCTTAACAAAGGGTATGACGTTACGTGATGTTTTACTGCTTATCAAAAGTGGTAAAGAGGCGCAGTTTACAATCCGTTTTATTGAAGGAAGCCGTTTAAAAGATTGGCAATCTATTTTTGAGCAAGCGCCTCAACTAACAACCGTTGCACATACTCTGGACGCCGATAAATTACGCCAAGAAATAGGAATAAAACCTGAAATTACTAATCTAGAAGGTTGGTTCGCGCCAGATACATACCATTACACTGCGGGTACGACCGATGTCGCAATTTTAAAGCGTGCCTACCAACAAATGGAAAAAACATTAGAAGAAGAGTGGATTAAACGCGATAGTGACTTACCGTATAAATCGGCTTATGAAATGCTTATCATGGCATCAATTATTGAAAAAGAGACGGGTATTGATGCTGAAAGAACAAAGGTTGCGTCTGTTTTTGTCAATCGATTAAAAACTAATATGCGATTACAGACTGATCCAACAGTCATCTATGGTTTAGGTGATAAATATAGAGGCACGATTTACCGTAGTGATTTAAATGGCTATACACCTTATAACACGTATCAAATTGATGGCTTACCACCAACACCAATAGCAATGCCTGGTGTTGCTTCAATTAGAGCTGCTGCACATCCAGCGGATACACGTTATCTCTATTTTGTTGCGGATGGAACGGGTGGTCATAAATTTTCAACCACACTCAATGAACACAATAAGGCCGTCGCGCAATACCGACGCTTACAACAAAGATAATTATGAACAACAGCAAATTTATTGTAATTGAAGGATTAGAAGGCGCTGGAAAAACCAGCGCAATTCAAACGGTTATTGATACATTAAAAGAACAAGGTATCACCAATCTGGCTTTTACCCGTGAACCGGGTGGCACACCGCTTGCTGAAAAACTACGTGAACTCATCAAGCAAGGTATTGATGGCGAAAAAGTGACAGATAAAGCAGAGCTTTTAATGCTATATGCAGCGCGTGTTCAGCTTGTTGAGAACGTGATAAAACCTGCGCTTGCAGAAGGTAAATGGGTGATTGGAGATAGACACGATCTCTCTTCACAAGCTTATCAAGGTGGTGGACGCGGCTTAGATAAAGATCTTATGTTGTCACTTCGTAATACGGTTCTTGGTGATTTTCGCCCTGATTTAACCTTATATCTTGATTTAGATCCGGCTATTGGTCTTGCCAGAGCGCGAGCTAGAGGCGAATTAGACCGAATTGAAAAAGAATCAATGGATTTCTTTTATCGTACTCGTGAACGTTATCAGGCCTTAGCCAAAGGTGATGACTCTATTATCACAATAAATGCATCTCAAGCTATTGAAAAAGTACAAGCAGATATCCGTCAAACATTAACAACGTGGCTAGTTCAGCAGGAAAATAAATCACTATGAATTGGTATCCTTGGCTAAATCAGGCATATCGACAACTTATTAGCATGTATCAAGAAGGGCGAGGTCATCATGCTTTGCTTTTACATGCGATAGAAGGCATGGGAGGAGAAGCACTCTCTTATGGGTTAAGTCGTTGGTTAATGTGCCAGAATAAACAGGGATTAAAAAGTTGTAATGAATGCCATAGCTGTCGATTGATGCTTGCTGAAACACATCCTGATTGGCATGTTTTGCAGAGTGAAAAGGGTAAGTCCTCGATTGGTATTGAAGCAGTAAGAAAAGTGACTGAAAAGCTGGAGCATCATGCTCAGCAAAGTGGTTTTAGAGTTGTTTGGATAAAAGACGTTGAAGCATTAACTGAAGCGGCAGCCAATGCATTGCTTAAAACGTTAGAAGAGCCGCCTAAAAACACCTATTTTTTACTGAATTGTCAGCAACCAGAGGTTTTATTAGCGACATTGCGTAGCCGTTGTTTTTATTACCATTTGGCAACGCCAGATCTCCAACACGCAACGCACTGGTTACAGCAACAATTACCAAACATACCTTATGCAAATAGTGTGACAGCATTAAATTTATCTCAGAATGCCCCCGTTTTAGCGCTTTCATTATTGAAAGATGAGTGGAAAGAAAGAGAGGTTTTTTGCCAAGCTTTATATGCAAGCATCCAACAACGTGATTTATATGCATTTTTACCACAATTAAATCAAGATAATGCAGAACGCCGCTTGTATTGGTTATTATCACTACTGCTTGATGCATTAAAATACCAAACCAATGCACAAGTGTATTGTGTGAATCAAGACCAGCAAGCATTGATTATGGCGTTATCACAATGGCCTTCGGATATTTTATTATCCACTATTGATGGATGGAAACAGTGTCGCTATCAGTTAATGACTATTCCAGCCTTAAATAAAGAATTATTACTGGCAGAGCAACTGCTAGATTGGGAAAATCAGCTAGCCACAAAAAATTAATTAGCTATATATTAATTATGATTTAGCTGTAATAAAAAACACCTATATTCTAAATCATTCGAGTTGTAGGTAGGGGGCAAGCAAAGATATCCCGATGAGCATACTCATGTGTGTGATTCGGGTAGCTGAGCGTAGCCAACACCCCTGCAACTTGAAGGATGACGAGTATATAAGTCGTACCAGATAAATGAGAGTAAGTTATGTTTTTAGTTGATTCACACTGCCATCTCGACTGCTTAGATTATGAAAAATTACATGAAAATATTGATGATGTTGTCGAAAAAGCACAGCAGCGTGATGTTCAATATATGTTAGCAGTGGCAACCACATTACCGGGCTTTAAGAGTATGCGTGAGCTAATCGGTAAACGTGACAATATCGCCTTTTCTTGTGGGATCCATCCTTTAAATTTAGATGAAGGTCATGATATTGAAGAATTAGCACGTTTAGCCGCTGCCCCTGATGTTGTGGCTTTAGGTGAAACAGGGCTAGATTACTATTACCAACAAGAAAATGCGGCTTTACAGCGTGAAATTTTCCGTGAGCATATTCGTATTGGACGCCAAGTTAATAAACCCGTTATTGTGCATACACGCAGTGCTCGAGAAGATACTTTATCCATTTTAAAAGAAGAGAAAGTTCAAGATTGTGGCGGTGTTCTGCATTGCTTTACTGAAGATAAAGAAACTGCAACAGCATTACTTGATCTTGGAATGTATATTTCTTTTTCTGGCATCGTAACATTTAGAAATGCTGAACAAATTAGAGAAGCTGCTCGCATTGTTCCTCTTGATAGAATTTTAGTTGAAACAGACTCCCCTTATTTAGCGCCAGTTCCTCATCGCGGAAAAGAAAACCAACCAGCTTATGTCCGTGATGTTGCAGAATATATGGCTGTCTTAAAAGGCGTCAGTGTTGAAGAGTTAGCGCAACAAACAACACGCAATTTTGCTAAGCTCTTTCATATTCAAAACTTACCTGCTTAATAGAATTAATCAGGAATTAAAATAAATAATAAGGTGATGGAAATGGCAGAAGAAACAATTTTCAGTAAAATTATTCGTGGTGAAATCCCAGCCAATATCGTTTTTCAAGATGATACAGTGACTGCATTTCGTGATATTTCACCTCAAGCACCCACTCATATTTTAATTATTCCTAATAAACTTATTCCTACTGTAAATGATGTTACTGCGGAAGATGAGCAGGTATTAGGACACCTTTTTGTAGTTGCGGCAAAAATTGCACAACAAGAAGGCATTGCTGAAGACGGTTACCGCTTAGTGATGAACTGTAATAAACATGGTGGACAAGAAGTTTTCCATATTCATATGCATTTGCTTGGCGGAAAACCATTAGGGCCATTATTAAGCCAGTAATGGATGTGATGCTAACAGCAGGATAACAGGAAGTAATACATGATAAGACAAAGTAAGGCCATTTGTTCATTACTTATCGCTGTATTTATGACGACATTGCTTTCAGGATGTTTATCATCTCATTCAGATAATAAACTCTATTTCAATCGTCAGCAGGCTATTATTATGGAGCCTTCGGTATTAGTTGTAGGCGTTGTTGCTGGTCAGCCAACCATTGAACACCATGCTAATGGCACAAAAGCGACAGTCATGTTATCAAATACACAATCTTACCCTGTTTCTATTCGCTATCGTTTTTATTGGTATAACGAACAAGGACTTGAAGTTTCTCCTGCTGGGAATGTAAATGATGTGACTATTCTTGGTGATGGTGATGCCGAAATTAGTGGTGATATACCAGATAAAACCATTAGTTATGTCAGAGTTTATCTCTTTACTTAGGATAAGGTAACACGAGCATGAAAAGAGTTCTATTTGTGGCGATGTCTGTATTTTTATTAGCGGGTTGTCCATCTATGTTGCCACAACAACCGCCTGTACCTGTGGAGCCTGTGACACCTACAGAGCCAGTAGAGCCACCTAAACCGATAGAGCCACCAATTGAAGTTGTGCCAACGCCACCTAAAATCACGAGTATTAATTGGAATGCTGCTGTCACTCCTTTAATTAGAGAAATGGCGGTTACTGGTGATTTAGAGGCAGGTAAGCTTATCGTTGTTGATAATGTTAAAAATAATTCGGGTGGAAACATCCAAGCGGTAAATGCAACCAATACGATTATCGAATCAGTTAATAGTATTAGTGCGTTACAAACCGTGCCTTACACGCAAATGATGTCAGCACGAAAAGCCCTTGGTTTATCTGGTGAAGATAGCCTAGGTCTTCGTAGTGCAGCGATTGGCTTGGCCCGCTATTTGAAAGCTGATTATATTTTATTCTCAACCGTTGATGGTAAAAAAGATAACCGTGTGATCAGTATGCAGTTAATGTCGGTTTCTTCTGGTGAAATTCTTTGGAACGGGCGCCATAAGGTTGAGTGATCTGCATTACTCAAGTTTGCTTAATGCCTTGCAAGCGCTTTTCCCTGCAACGGCATTAAGCAAATGGAAAATCACAGCATTAGAAGGCGCTGGCGGTGGTGCTTTTCGCGTGCAATGTGCAGATATTGACTGGGTTGCTCGCTATTATGGCGATGAAAAAAAAGCGCTTTATGTACATGGAAGAAAAGAATACGCCATTTTAAAACAGCTATCAGGATCTAATTTATCACCTAAAGTTGCCACACGTTATAAAGAGTGGTTTTTTCTTTATTGGTTACAGGGCGAACATCTTACTCACCAATCACTTTTTAGTACTTATTTAAAACCGTTGGCTGAAAAAATAGCCATACTTCATCAACACACACCGTTAGGTTTTCCTCTTAACCTAAATCATGAATTATTAATTTATTGGCAGAGTATTGATAGAAAACGTTTATCTGCTAAATGGTTACGCTTACAACAACATTTTTTACGCCAACCGCGATGCAATCTCATAAAATACGCGCCTGCTCACATGGATTTACATGTTGAGAATATTCTTCTTAGTGATTCGGGTATAAAATTTATTGATTGGGAATATGCGGCCGATATTGATACAGCGGATTCATTGATGACGTTCTTTGCAACAAACCAACTCAATGAAGCGCAACAAAATACGTTTTTGGATTATTATTATTCGTATCATTGTCATTATGCTCAATCCAAAGAGACGGATGTTTATTCTGTGAAGGAATTGAGAAAGCGTATCCTTTCAAGAGAGCCATTCATTTTTTATATGATGCTAATGTGGTATGAAGTCCGTTGGCAACAAACAAAAGATGGATCATTTTTAATAATGTCTGAACCTTTACGTCGCTATTTCAGTCTGACGAATTAAAGACGTTATCTTGTCACAATTACAAAGAGAGGAATGTTATGGGTCCGGTAATGCTTGATGTTGAAGGATATGAACTCGATAGTGAAGAGCGTGAAATTTTAAAGCATCCTCTTGTCGGTGGATTAATCCTTTTTACCCGCAACTTCCACGATGCTGAACAATTAAATGAATTAGTTCGCCAAATTCGTGATGCATCTCATGAGCGCCTTGTGATTGCAGTAGACCAAGAAGGGGGACGTGTACAGCGCTTCCGTGATGGTTTTACACGATTGCCTGCGGCTCAATCTTATGCGGCACTAAATGAAGGTTATCAAGCGAGTCATTTAGCACAAGAAGCGGGATGGTTAATGGCATCAGAAATGATTGCCATGGATATTGATATCAGTTTTGCACCTGTGCTCGACCTAGGTCATAACTGTATCGCCATTGGCGAGCGTTCTTTCCATGATTCCCCTGAAATTGCCATGACAATGGCTGAGAGCTTTATCAAAGGTATGCGCTCTGCGGGCATGAAATCAACAGGAAAACACTTCCCTGGACATGGTGCTGTAAGGGCTGATTCTCATAAAGAAACGCCTCGTGATGATCGCTCTTTAGATGATATTCGCCAACATGATATGTCCATTTTTAAAGATTTTATTCAACGCCAGTTATTAGATGCCATTATGCCAGCTCATGTCATTTATTCTCAGATTGATGAGCGTCCGGCAAGTGGCTCATCGTACTGGCTGAAATCCATCTTACGTGAACAATTAGGCTTCCAAGGCGTTATTTTCTCTGATGATTTATCGATGGAGGGGGCAGCTATTATGGGAAGTTACGCAGAAAGAGCACAACGTTCGCTAGATGCTGGCTGTGATATGCTTTTAGTGTGTAATAACCGAAAAGGGGCGGTGAGTGTGTTAGATAACCTGTCCTCTGTCAAAGCAGAACGCATTTCCACATTGTACCATCACCGAGGTCGTTACACATTGAGTGAGCTACAAACCTCCGATCGTTGGAAAAAAGCGAATCAGTTGCTGACCCAATTACAGGAGCAATGGCAGGAGCGAGCATGATTATATATTTACATGGTTTTGATTCCACAAGTCCTGGAAATCATGAGAAAGTTTTACAGCTACAGTTTATTGATCCTGATGTCCGCTTTTTAAGTTACAGTACGTTGCATCCTCGTCATGACATGCAACACTTACTGAAAGAAACGGATAAAGTGATTAAATCCACGAAAGAGCCAGTATTAATTTGCGGCGTAGGATTAGGTGGATATTGGGCAGAGCGTATTGGTTTCTTATGTAATATTCGTCAGGTAATGATTAATCCTAATCTTTTTCCTTACGAAAACATGACAGACAAAATCGACAGACCTGAAGAATATTTAGATATCTCAACGAAATGCATTAAAGATTTTCGTTCTAAAAACAAAGATAACGCTTTAGTGATTTTATCTCGTAATGATGAGGTTTTAGATAATCAGCGTTCTGCTGATGAATTATCACCTTATTACTCCGTAATTTGGGATGAAGTGCAAACGCATAAATTTAAGAGCCTCTCTGAGCATCTATTTAAAATTAAAGCATTTAATCGTAAAGAGTAAGACTAAAGTCATATGTTTAAAATGGATGGTGTTTGTTCCATCCATTTTTTTATCTAACGTAGCTAAAACGTTCATACCGTCCTCTCTATCTATCTCTTTTCAACATTTTTCCGACCCCTTATTTTTATCACCTCAATGATCACGACTGATTTTAACAATCCTTTTATGCTTATTTTTCTAGTTCATTGTATTAATTGATAAAACCAATATCCCTATGTTTTAAATGGTGATTTATTTGTCACTAAAAGGCAAAAACAACTATTTTCTTCAAAAAATAGATATGAATATTCAAATATTTTTGATATAAATCAACTTTGGTATGACCATCTTTCCAATTAACTTGCTTAAGAACAAAAATAACAGCAGAAACGATTTAACTGTCATTATTTAAGTAGATTTCACTAAGGCTATTTAAATAACAACAGTAAATATCTTTATGGAGTGACGTTAAATGTCATTAAAAAAAATTGTTATTGTCGGTGGCGGCGCTGGTGGTTTAGAACTGGCGACCAAATTAGGCAATAAATTAGGACGCAGCAAAAAAGCAGAGATCACCTTAGTGGATCGCAACAACAGTCATCTATGGAAACCCCTTTTACATGAAGTAGCAACGGGCTCTTTAGATGATGGTGTTGATGCTTTAAGTTATCTAGCACACGGCTATAACCATCATTTTAATTTCCAATTAGGCTCATTAACAGGGCTTGATCGTGAGCAAAAAAATATCACATTGGCTGCTATTTATAATGAAGAGCAAGAATTGCTCGTACCTGAACGTACATTAGACTACGATATTTTAGTGATGGCGTTAGGCAGTAAATCAAACGATTTTGGCACACTAGGTATTAAAGAGAACTGTATTTTCTTGGACAGTCCTCAACAAGCACATCGTTTCCATAACGAAATGTTAAATTTATTTTTAAAATACTCAGCAGATACCAATGCACAAGAAGAAAATCGTAAGGTAAATATTGCGATTGTAGGTGGTGGTGCAACGGGTGTTGAACTTTCAGCTGAATTGCATAATGCAGTACGTCAGCTTAATAGTTATGGATTAAAAAAATTAGCACCTTCAGCATTAAATATTACTTTGGTTGAAGCTGGAGAGCGTATCTTACCTGCATTACCAGTGCGTATTTCTAGTGCTGCACATCAGGAATTAACCAAATTAGGTGTGCGAGTGATGACCAAAACCATGGTCACAAGCGCAGATGAAGGTGGATTAAACACCAAAGATGGTGAGCATATTGATGCTGACTTAATGGTGTGGGCAGCAGGTATTAAAGCGCCTGATTTTATGAAAGAGATTGCTGGCCTAGAAACTAACCGTATTAATCAGTTGGTCGTTAAACCTACCTTACAAACAACCTTAGATGAGTCTATCTTTGCAATTGGTGACTGTTCTTCTTGTCCAAGAAAAGAAGGCGGTTTTGTTCCACCAAGAGCACAATCCGCACATCAAATGGCAAGTCGTTGTTACAGCAATATTTTAGCAATGTTAAAAGATAAACCGCTAAAAGATTATGTGTTTACCGATCACGGCTCATTAGTTTCACTCTCTAAATTTAGTACCGTGGGGAGTTTGATGGGGAATTTGATGAAGGGGGACATGATGATCGAAGGGCGCATAGCGCGGATTGTTTATATCTCTTTATATCGAATGCATCAAATAGCGTTGCATGGTTATATCAAAACTGGACTTATGATGTTAGTCGGATCAATCAACCGAGTAATTAGACCTAAACTAAAACTTCATTAATTTATCTTTTGCTTTACAGATAAGACAAAAGTTACTTTTTTAAACCCTCATATTTTATGAGGGTTTTTTATCTATTTTTTATTTTAAATTAAATAATTAAATGAGAATATCCAAATAAAATAAATAAACATAGCATAAAGCACTAGATGATTTGTCTGCCTATATCAGAAATAACCGGTAACGCTAAAGCTCAATAGAGTAATGATAAATATAATTTTATTATTAAGGTTAAACTTGTAATATTAAAGATAACATTTATTTTATTTATTACGCTAAATTATTTAAGACTTTTCTTAAATAAAAAATGATGTTTAATTCATTAATTCATCAAATAAAATGTTATGGTGTTTCGTAGATTTGTATTAGAAAGATAATAAGTGAAAATTATTAGAAATAAGCTTAACTTGTTATTTTTACTCGTATTTAAATGGGTAAAATAATTTTACAAATCTTAAAAGTAAATTTTATAATATGCGTTAAATATGGAATATCGCCTATTTTTAGGCGACATTTGTTAACTTAGTGTTATCATAATGATGTATCATAAGTAGCATGACGATTTTTATTTTTTCAGCTTAATAAATTAAGATCTATCTTAATATAATGTGTAAGTCCTAAGAATGTAGTTAGTATTTAATTAAGTAATTAAAACAGAAATAAGTGGTGTATTTAACATGTCATAAATACGTGGTTTACTTATTATGTTAATCAGCATGGATGTTGAATTAAGCTATCAGATTAGAGAATTCATTTATTGAATAGTAAATATATTAGCCAGTTAGAGTGAAACCGTGGCTTTTATTACGTATCTGTGGCAATTAAGGATAAAACAAATAAAAAGGGGTAAAAGTGGGTGTTAATGTCAGAAAGTACACACTAATAGGACTAATCATTGTATTAGCTATTCTTTCATTTATTGCATGGAGGTGGGTATTTCCCCAGCCTCAATACGCTCATGTCGTTTCGGCTACACCTATTAAATCGACTGTTTTTGTAACAGAAGAGTATTGTCATCGAATTGGCTTACCTACACCTTTTACACCAGAAAAATTGTCACGATTTCATCCCGCAGAGCAAGAGTGTCGAGTGTTTTATATGATTGAAGCACTCAATAACAGCAATATTGCTAATTTCCCTTATCCTCAATTTAAAGAGTGCATCCCGATTTATCGTCAAGAGCGTAGAATTGTTGGTTATGATGTGCTTTATACTATCGATGGAACACCGGGCAAAGTACGTACCACGTTTAAACCTGGTGAAATTATCGCATTAGATTCTGATGGTAGGCTGATTTTAGAACAAGAACCTTATTGTTCTATGAATGAAAAAGTACCTTGCCGTAAAGATTAAATCTAAAGAATAAAAAAGGCGTAATGAAGGAGTGAAACCACTTCAATTACGCCTTTTTACTGATTCAAAAAATCATAAATATGTGGTTATTTGATCTTATGATCATCGAACGCACTTAACATATCATCAATAAAGGTGAGTCGTTTCTCACGCTCAGTGAGATCTGTAATAAATTTCAGTTTTGATGGACCATCTAAACGGAAAATAGCAGGTTGTTCTTGAAGTAGGCTGATTAAATATCCTGGTTCAACCTTATTCTTTTCACCAAACTCAATAAATCCCCCTTTATCATGAGCTTCAATTCGAGTGATACCCAAGCTCATTGCACTTAAGCGAATAGCAGCATTACGCAGTAGATAACGCCCTGCATCAGGCAGCTTACCAAATCTATCAATTAACTCTGCTCTTAGATCATTAAGCTCTGTTAAGTCGATCGCACTGGCAATTCGTTTATAGAATGAAAGTCTGACATTTACATCAGGAATGTAATCATCAGGCAACAAGACTGGCATTCTTAATTCAATTTCAGTTTGTTGATTGGTGAGATCTTCAAGTGATGGCTCTCTACCCTCTTTAAGTGCTTCTACTGCACTTTCTAGCAATTCCATATAAAGAGAGAAGCCAACGGTATTCATTTGACCGCTCTGTTCTTCACCTAATAGCTCTCCCGCGCCCCGAATTTCTAAATCATGAGTGGCTAATGCAAAACCAGCACCCAGATCTTCCAGTGAAGCAATCGCTTCTAAACGTTTATGAGCATCCTTTGTCATTGCTTTAGGATGAGGTGTCAACAAATAAGCATAAGCTTGATGATGAGAACGACCTACGCGACCACGTAACTGATGCAATTGCGCTAAACCAAAGTGATCTGCACGTTCAATAATAATGGTGTTCGCGGTTGGTATATCGATACCTGTTTCAATAATTGTGGTGCAAAGTAACACATTAAAACGTTGGTGATGGAAATCATTCATCACACGTTCAAGTTCACGCTCACGCATTTGTCCGTGACCAATACCAATACGTGCTTCAGGAACGAGTGCAGCCAGTCTCTCACGGGCTTTTTCGATATTCTCAACATCGTTATACAAGTAATAAACTTGTCCGCCACGCAATGTTTCACGCAAGATAGCTTCGCGCACCACTAAGTCATCATATTCTCGCACAAAGGTTTTCACCGATAAGCGACGTGCTGGTGGTGTTGCAATAATAGAAAGATCACGCATACCGCTCATTGCCATATTCAACGTACGAGGAATAGGCGTTGCTGTTAGCGTTAATATATCGACATTAGCACGCATGGCTTTTATTCGCTCTTTATGGCGAACACCAAAGCGGTGCTCTTCATCGACAATTAATAGCCCCAAATCTTTCCACTGAATATTTGGTTGAAGCAATTTATGTGTGCCAATGACAATATCAACTGTACCTTCGGCCAGTTTTTCTGTGATTTGCTGTTGCTCTTTTGCGCTACGAAAACGTGAGATCATCTCAATGTTAACGGGCCAATTAGCAAAACGATCACGGAAATTATCAAAATGTTGCTGAGCCAATAGGGTGGTTGGTACTAAAATAGCGACTTGTTTATTGTTGTTAACGGCAAGAAATGCAGCGCGCATCGCCACTTCTGTTTTACCAAATCCGACATCGCCACAGACGAGTCTATCCATTGAAATGGCTTGGCACATATCGCTAAGCACAGCATTGATAGCCATTTCTTGATCAGGTGTTGTTTCAAAAGGAAAGCTTTGGCGGAATGATTGGTATTGCTCTTTATCCATTTTAAAGGCGAAGCCTGTTTTTACTTCGCGTTGAGCATAAACATCTAATAACTCTGCTGCGACATCTCGCACTTTTTCAGCAGCTTTTTGGCGAGCTCTTACCCATGCATCGCCACCCAATTTATGTAGTGGGGCATTTTCATCTGCGCCACCAGAATAACGACTGATTAAATGCAGTGATGAAACAGGAACATAAAGCTTGTCATTACCCGCGTAGCTTAACATCAAATATTCAGCTTTAACGCCACCAGCTTCTAGTGTTGTCATTCCTTGATAGCGACCAACACCATGTTGAAGATGAACAACGGGCTGTCCTATGCTTAATTCAGCAAGATTGCGAATTAAGGTATCTGTATTAATAGCACGACGATTGTCTTGGCGACGACGATTAACGCGTTCACCTAACATATCACTTTCACAGATCATGGCTAATTGACGATGGTTATCAATAAATCCATGTTCAGCAGCACCAATGATAAAGTAAAAACCTTTCTCTTGAGCATCAGATAATTCAATGATTTGCTTAGGTGCTATTTTTATCCGCGATAAAAGTTCTTGTACGGTTTCGCGTCGTCCTTCACTTTCAACAGAGAAAATAACACTACCTGAAAATTGTTCTTGGAATCGGCGTAAGTTATCTAAAGGTGATTTGCTTTGAGCGTTAATCGATAAATCAGGAAGAGGTTGATAGCCTAAATTGGTCTGTCCCGCTTTTTCTGGCAACGTTTCTGTTTTAAGTTGAATACGAGGCCACTGTTTTAACTCTTTATTAAATTTATCAACATTCAGCCAAATATCATCTGGTGGTAACAGTGGTCGCATAGGATCAACGCGACGGCTTTCAAAACGTTGATTAATGTCTTGCCAAAATTTTTCTGCAAAATCTTGTAGATCTTGCGTCACTATCAATGTGTTTTTAGGGAAATAAGCAAATAAGTTAGATAAAGGCTGTTCAAAAAACAGGGATTGCCAATATTCAATTCCCGTTGGCAATATGTGTTTACTTACTTGCTGATAAATATGTTCAGGATCACGTCTTACATCAAACCGTTCACGCCATTGGCTACGGAAAGTTTCTATCGCATTTGCATCTGTTGGGAATTCATGTGCAGGCAGTAAATTAATTTGATCAACTTCAGCTAATGTCCGTTGTGTATCGACATCAAAAGTACGCAGGCTATCTATTTCGTCATCGAAAAAATCAATACGATAAGGAAATTCACTTCCCATAGGAAATAAATCTAATAATGCACCACGCGTTGCGTATTCCCCATGTTCTAATACTTGTTCGACATGGCGATATCCCGCTTCATCTAATGTTTTACGTAAATTATCACGAGAAAGTATCTCTCCTTTTTGCATTACCAACGCATGACTTGCGAGATAATCCGTTGGGCAGACTTTCTGCATTAACGTATTGACAGGTAAGATTAAAATTCCCTTGAGAAGTGATGGAATACGGTATAGCGTAGAAAGGCGGTTTGAGATGATTTCTTGGTGAGGTGAAAAACTGTCGTATGGCAGCGTTTCCCAATCCGATAATGTCTCTACTGGATAATCACAAAACTGACGGATTTCATCTTGTAAACGCAATGCATTTTGCATATCACGAGTAACAAGAACGACTAATCCAGAGTGACGTTTGATGATCTCGGCACATTCTAGAGCACAAGCGGCACCAGTCAGTTGACCTAGCTGACGAGTATCCCCTTGTTTTATAGGAAGTTGATAACGATATTCTGAGGACATAAGCGTGTAATGTGAACTCTTTGTTGTAGTTAACTCCCAACACATCTTTAGCTTAATGGCTAAAGCTTAAACTGGCGGGCAGGTTAAGATAAAAGAAAAAACCACAGTTTGGGAATAGAGTGGTTCCATTCAGTAAGACTACCCTTTATTATCCCTGAACACTTCGCATTAGCAACAGGAACAGCACAGATTTCATGTACAATTCTGTCTCATTTTATATAGGGCTCCGTTATATGCGGGGTCGTGCGGTCGATAAATTCGGTCGCTTCGTCTCATGGCTATCCGCTTTAGGGATTATGTTAGGTGTCGCGGCACTGATTACAGTGACTTCTGTCATGAATGGATTTGAACGTTCATTGCAAGAAAGCATTCTTGCTTATATTCCACAAGCCATCGTGACATCACCTAACGGGCAATTACCCCGAGATTCAAATATAGCTGAAAGATTACTGACGCGTGAAGGTATCATAAACGTTACCCCTTTAGTAGAAGGCGATGTTGTTTTGCAAAGTAAAGACAATATCAGCGTTGGTGTTATGTTGGGTATAGAAAAAGAGCAAGATGAACCTTTAACGAAACATATTCGTTATGGCGATTTTTCTATGCTGAAAGCGGGTGATTATGGTGTGATTTTAGGAAGTGGCCTTGCTAAACAGTTAAAAGCAAAAGAAGGCGATAACATCCGCCTTATTGTGCCAAGCGTAAGCCAATTAACACCAATGGGAAGATTACCTAGCCAACGGTTATTTACCGTTAAAGGTATTTTCCAAAGTGGTGGCGATGCAGATGCCTCACAAATCTTAGTTAATCAGCAAGATGCGGCACGTTTAATGCGTTATCAGCCGGGTAATATTACAGGATGGCGTCTTTTCTTTACTGATCCTCTCAATATTGAAAAATACAGTGCACAATCTTTAGATAAAAATCTAAGTTGGAGAGATTGGCGCGAACGTAAAGGTGAATTTTTCCAAGCTGTAAAAATGGAAAAAAATATGATGGGATTATTATTAAGCTTAATTATAGCAGTGGCAGCTTTTAATATTATTACCTCACTTTCTTTGTTGGTCATGGAAAAACAAGGTGAAGTTGCTATTTTGCAAACTATGGGTTTAAAACGCTCTCAGATTATGTCCATTTTTATGCTACAAGGTGCAGGTGCGGGTATTTTAGGGGCGGTAGCTGGTGGTCTGTTAGGCGCATTACTCTCAAGCCAATTAAACGTTATTATGCCAGCGGTAGGACTTATCCCTCAAGGTGTGGAATTGCCCGCAACACTTGATTGGGGACGCGTCTTTATGATTGGTTTCTCCGCTATTATCATTTCCCTTTTATCCACTTTATACCCGTCTTGGCGGGCCGCGGCTATTCAGCCAGCAGAGGCGCTACGTTATGAGTAATTCTTCTTTGAATAAACAACCAATGGCATCAGAAAAACAAATGCACATTAATAAAGATGGTTTATTGGATTGCCACGCCCTATGTAAACAATACCAAGATGGTTCTATTTCCACACAAGTGCTGAAATCAGTCTCTTTTAAAATGGATAAGGGCGATTTTCTTGCCATCGTGGGGAGTTCTGGCTCAGGAAAAAGTACCTTATTACATTTACTGGGTGGATTAGATTCTCCCACATCAGGTGAAGTCTTTTTTAAAGGGCAATCACTTAATAAATTATCTTCTTCTGAAAAGGCTGATCTACGTAATAGCCAATTGGGTTTTATTTATCAATTTCATCATCTATTACCTGATTTCACCGCACTTGAAAATGTTGCTATGCCACTGATGATTGGCGGCACGAGCGCTTCTGTTGCAAAAGAAAAAGCGATGTCTTTACTTGAAGCTGTTGGGTTAAAAGATCGCGCTCATCACCGTCCTTCAGAGCTTTCTGGTGGTGAGAGACAACGCGTTGCGATTGCGAGAGCATTAGTGAACGATCCTGCATTAGTCCTTGCTGATGAACCAACGGGTAATCTTGACCAGAAAAATGCAGAAGGGATTTTTGAATTGTTGATTAAGTTAAACAAAGAAAAACAAACCGCTTTTCTGGTCGTAACGCATGATTTGTCACTGGCGGCTCGTTTTCAGCGCCAACTTGAAATGAAAGATGGTCAACTACAGTCACAAAACGCAATTTCAGGAGTGAAATAATGGCGCAATTGCCACTTGCATTAGTGACCGCATTACGTTTTTCAAGAGGGCGAAAACGTGCGGGAATGGTTTCTTTAATTTCAGTTATTTCAACACTGGGCATTATGCTGGGTGTTGCTGTCTTAATTATTGGCTTAAGTGCCATGAATGGCTTTGAGCGTGAATTAAAAAACCGTATTTTATCAGTTGTGCCTCACGGACAAATTTATTCAGTAGAACAGCCATTTGTACAATGGCAATCAGCATTACCTCGTATTGAAAATACCCAAGGTGTTGTCGCTGCTGCTCCTTATATTTTACTCACTGGATTGTTAGAAAAAGGAACAGAGTTAAAGGCAGTGCAAGTGATGGGGGTCTCACCTGAAAAACAAGGTGATATCAGCCTGTTGCCTCGATATGTACAAAACAATGCATGGCAAAATTTTAAGGCAGGTAAACAACAAATTATTATAGGACAAGGTGTTGCCAATGCGTTGAAAATAAAACAAGGTGATTGGCTGACGGTATTAATTCCTAATAATGACGATCCTACTAAGCTTTTACAGCCTAAACGTATTCGCTTACAAGTGAGTGGTATCTTTAAACTCAGTGGAATGCTTGATCACCAATTAGCGTTAATTCCTTTAGCCGATGCGCAACAATATATGGATTATGGGCAAGGCATTACAGGGATTGAAGTGAAAACAGTAGATCCTTTTTTCGCGAATGAAATTATTCATAATGCGGGTTTAAACAGTAAAGAATATGTTTATGCGAAAAGCTGGATAAGTGACTATGGCTATATGTATAGCGATATTCAGATGATCCGTAGCATTATGTATTTATCGATGATCTTAGTGATTGGTGTTGCTTGTTTTAATATTGTCTCAACGCTGATTATGGCGGTAAGAGATAAAAGTAGTGATATTGCTATTTTACGAACGTTAGGTGCACGAGATAGCCATATTCGTAATATCTTTTTATGGTACGGTTTATTATCAGGCATGATTGGTTGTGTCGCTGGTGTGATATTTGGTGTATTGGTTGCTTATAATTTAACGCCATTAGTGTCTGTTATTGAATCATTAACGGGACACAGTGTGTTGTCAGGCGATGTTTATTTCGTCGACTTTCTACCTTCAGAAGTTCATTTAATTGACGTTTTCTCTGTATTTATTACCACTGTGATCTTAAGCCTGATTGCAAGTTGGTATCCTGCACGTCGAGCCACTAAACTAGATCCTGCAAGAATTTTAAGTGGACAATAAGTTTATTGACATACAAAGAAGAAAAAACGCTTAAACTAGTGAAGATAAGAAACGCGATATTTAAATTTGAAAACCAAGGATTGTAATGATGAAACTTAAACTTCGTCATCGTCGGCTTAGGAAGTTTCGTAAGATCAAAAATTTACGTAGGCAGCATTCACGTTGTCGTTATTTTCATCTCACCCATAAAACGGAACATGAAATGAATTTACCCAAAGTTGTCGTATTAACAGGGGCTGGCATTTCTGCTGAATCAGGAATTAAAACATTCCGATCAGAAGATGGATTGTGGGAAGAACATCGCGTTGAAGATGTTGCAACACCTGAAGGTTATCAACGCAATCCCCAATTGGTTCAGCAGTTTTACAATGAACGTCGTCGCCAATTGCAACAACCTTCTATTCAACCTAATGAAGCGCATTATGCATTAGCGAAACTAGAGCAACGTTTAGGTAAAGACAATTTTTTACTCGTTACGCAAAATATTGATAATCTGCATGAAAAAGCAGGTAGTAAACATATTTTGCATATGCATGGTGAATTGCTAAAAGTGCGTTGCCCTCAATCTCGTCAAGTATTTGAGTGGAAAGGGGACTTAGAAACAACCGATCGTTGTCATTGCTGCCAATTCCCATCGCCACTACGCCCACATATTGTCTGGTTTGGTGAAATGCCAATTGGTATGGAAGAGATTTATCGCGCTTTGGCTGAGGCTGATATTTTTATCTCTATCGGTACATCTGGAAATGTTTACCCAGCAGCTGGTTTTGTCCATGAAGCTCGATTAACAGGCGCTCATACTGTTGAGTTAAATCTTGAACCCAGTTTGGTTGAAAGCCAGTTTGAAGAGAAACATTATGGCCCTGCAAGTCAGGTAGTTGATGAATATGTTCATAAATTGTTTGAATTAATTAATGATCCTAAAGCTGATTTGACGCAATAATTATTTTATAGAGTTCCCTATTATTGTTCTTAGAGAGATCTTAGGGGGCAAAATGGATAAATTATTAGAACGTTTTTTTGAATATATTAATTTTGATACACAATCAAAACCATCTTCAAAAATGTCACCAAGCAGTGATGGACAATTAAAACTTGCCAAGGCATTGGCTCAAGAATTAAAAAAACTGGGCTTTTCCGATGTAATGCTCAGTGACAAGGGATGTGTAATGGCAAGTTTACCATCCAATGTATCTTGGCCAGTGCCAGTTATTGGCTTTATTTCGCATCTTGATACATCTCCTGACTTTTCAGGAAAACATGTAAAACCACAAGTGCTTGAAGATTATCGTGGTGGTGATATTGCTTTAGGTATTGGTGATGAAGTGTTATCGCCAGTTATGTTCCCAATCTTACATTCAATGATTGGTAAGACATTAATTACTACTGATGGCAAAACATTACTGGGTGCGGACGACAAAGCAGGTATTGCTGAAATTATTACTGCGATGGTGCGCTTAAAAGAAACGAATCGACCTCATGGGGATATTCGCATTGCTTTCACTCCTGATGAAGAAATCGGGCGTGGCGCGCATTATGTAGACTTAAAAGCATTCGGTGCAAGCTGGGCTTATACCGTTGATGGTGGTGGTGTTGGCGAACTGGAATATGAAAACTTCAATGCCGCATCCGTGAATATCAAAATTGTAGGTAACAATGTTCACCCAGGCAGTGCAAAAGGGGTGATGGTTAATGCATTAGGATTAGCAACACGTATTCATCAAGAATTACCTGTTGACGAAACACCAGAAAATACCGATGGTTATGAAGGTTTTTACCATCTGCAAAGTATCAAAGGCTCGGTAGAAAGAGCGGAAATGCATTATATTATCCGTGATTTTAATCGTAACTTATTTGAAAAACGCAAACAGAATATGATTGCGATTGCAGAGAGAGTGGGTAAAGGCCTGCATCCTGATTGTTATATTGAGCTAACGATTGATGATAGCTATTACAATATGCATGATAAAGTTGTTCAATTCCCTCACATCATTGAAATAGCCAAACAAGCCATGATTGATTGTGATATTGAGCCAAATATCAAGCCTATTCGTGGTGGTACAGACGGTGCTCAACTTTCTTACCGTGGATTACCTTGCCCTAATATTTTCACAGGCGGTTATAATTTCCATGGTAAGCATGAATTTATCTCTTTAGAAGGCATGGAAGCGGCGGTGAGTGTCATTATGCGCATTGCTGAAATAACGGCTGAAAGAGAAAAGGCTAAAGTAGTTAGCTAATCGCTTATTGAGCTTCGAAATGAAAAATAATAGCCGAAATATCGGCTATTATTTTTTTAGTAAAAAGAATATATTAAGTTTGTTTATTTACGTTTTTCGTAATCTTGTTCAACAGAAGATTTCCAATCTTGATTTAACTCTTTTCCTTCAATTTTAGATTGAACGGCTTTATTAACAGACTCATAGGCATTTTCATAGCCTTTAGCATCTTGGATATATTGAGTTGAGTTGGATGATTTAATGCCAATACTTTCAGCCGCACTTATTGCATCAATGTTGGCACCTAAAAAGATAAATTCCCAACCTTTCTCTTTTTCTGCTGAATTAATTAATGATTTTACTTTTTCTAGCGAATATTCACGGCTACTATTTTCTTCGCCATCGGTGATGATCACCATCATGACATTCTTATAGGGTGAATTTGGTTTATTTCCTTCAGTGATCGCATTTCCCACAGCATCTAACAGTGCGGTATTACCCGATGCAAAATAATCGTTAGTCGTTAAATTCTCTATCTTATTAATATCAATACGGTTATGTAACTTTTTAGCCTGACTATCAAATAAAATAGTGGTGATATAGACTTTTTCAGGGCGATTTTTATTTTCTGCTAAAATAGTATTAAATCCACCAATAGTATCTTTTTCATACCCTTGCATTGAGCCACTTTTATCTAACACAAAAATGATATCCGTTTGTGCTGGTGGTGCCTTCATATTTGCTGTTTCTACTGTTTTTGCAAATACCACGGTCGGTAAAATAAAAGCAGCGATTAAAACAATAAATTTTTTCATAGACGACTCCATTGTCGAAAAAAGAAGTAAAAATCTAATTTTATCTTAGGGGCAATTGATCAAATAAAATAGGAGAAACGGCTGAAAAATAAACGAGATATTAATGAAAAAATTTACTTAATTAGAAATAGAGTGATTTTATAATAATGGGCTAACATATTGTTTATTATTAAGCTTTTAATATAGGCTTAATATTAATAACTCTTTGATAAATTGAGTTTCCTGAATTTCCCTTATAATTAAAGAGAAATAAATATAATATAAGGATATTGAATGGAAACCATAACAGGAAAATTATTAAAACCTGTAATAGAAGAGCAACTAAGCTCTCATAAAAAGAAAGTGATTAAAAAATCTGAGCAACAATCATTTATTATTATTTTTAGTTATTTTCTAATCACTTATTTAATCTCATTTTCTCTTTATGTGACAAATAGCAAACATACATTATTACTTTTTTTCTTACAAAGTACATTTTTTGTTGTGATTCCTTTTTTCTTTCGTAATACAAGAGTACTTTTAAAAGAGTCGATAATTTATTTAATTCGTTAGATTTTAAAATAAGACTTATTTTAATATTTCTAGTAATAAAAAAGCCCTGCAATAATATGTCAGGGCTTTATAAATTATCATTGATAATTAATCTTCAAAATACCAATAACCTTGGTTTACCAAGTGTGTTAATAAACGTACAAATTTGGGATCGGTTAATGCATCACCTAAGTGTTGTTTATCAATATAATCATATTGACAAAGCGCATCAGCAGCTTCGATATAATCAGTATCTATCAACTCGCCATTAACAAAACAGCTATCACCAACACGTAGCGCACGAAGACCATTTAAGCGGTGAAGTTGTTCACCTTGTTGCAGCAAATCATGAATTTCTGCGTTTTCGTATAAAGGTTCTGGCACTGCAAGATCAAGCTCATGACGAGATTGAGAAATAAACTCACCAAACCAATGACGGAATACTTCTGGTTGAGCAAGTAGATCTTCCATCATGTCATGAAGTTTATTTAACTCTTGATGTTGCACTAATGCTGGGTTTTCACGCGGAGTTAGATCAGGATCGCTATAACGATAGCTGCCTAAATCATTTGCTAACACATAGTCAGCGAAACCACTGAAAAGTTCACGAGCATTAGGTGATCTGAAACCAACAGAGTAGTTTAGCGATTCTTCAATCGCATATCCTTCATGTGGGAATCCAGGTGGGATATAAAGAATATCACCCGGTTCTAATTCTTCATCAATAATTGCTTCAAAAGGATCAACTTGAAGCAGATCAGGGTGAGGGCAGTGTTGTTTCATTGGGATTTTTTCACCCACACGCCAACGACGACGACCTTGTCCCTGAATAATAAAGACATCATATTGATCAAGATGTGGGCCTACACCACCACCGGGAACAGAATAAGAGATCATTAAATCATCAATGCGCCAATCGGGTAACACACGAAATGGCTTCATTAATGCCGCACTAGGAAAATGCCAGTGATCGACGGCTTGTACAAGTAAAGACCAATCTTTATCACCAAGTCCTTCAAAGTGCTCGAAAGGCCCGTGTTTGACTCCCCATTGTCCGTCTTGACAGCTAACAAGACGGCTATCTACTTCATCTTCCATTGCAAGACCAGCAAGTTCGTCAGGAGATAAAGGATCAACAAAACGAGAGAAGCCGTTTTTAATTAATAAAGGGCGTTTTTGCCAATGGCTTTCGAGGAATGATTGCCAATCTAAATTAAGTTTATAGTCCATTGTGTATATCCTGAATTCGGGAAGCCTGAAGCCATAGTATAATGAATTCTAATTTCCTGCTAAACATTCCTTTGAGCAATGTGAGTAATAGCGAGTAACTCGATAACAACTGAACGGATATCATACATAACGCCGTATATTTGGCGATAACTTTAAAAAGAGAGGTTTTTTTATAAATAAGGGTTATTCGCGTTCTGTAGTGAGTTGTTGCTCAGCAAATGTCACAGTGATACGAGCGCCTCCTAACGGGCTATCAGTAATAGTAATTTCACCACTGTATTGTTCAATAATATCTACCGCGATAGATAATCCTAAGCCTTGCCCAGGACGCAGAGTATCTGCTCTTGTTCCTCGTTGGAAAATGGCCTCTCTTTTTTCAGGGCTGACGCCTGGGCCGTCATCATCAACAATAATCATTACACTACTTTCATTATTGCTAACATTGATTTCAACAAATTCTAAGCAGTATTTACAGGCGTTATCAAGAATATTACCCATCACTTCCATAAAATCATTTTTCTCACCTAACCACATGATTTCAGGTGAAACATTGAGTGTTAAATCAACCCCTTTTGACTGATAAACTTTACTCAATGCACTACAAAGATTATCTAGCAGTCCTGACAGTGAATGAAGTTTTCGCGTGGTAATATCGTGATCACCATGGATGGATGCTCGGTGCAGATAATAGCCGACTTGTTGCGAAATTCGTTCTATTTGATCGAGCATGATAGGTTCAGCTTGCTCTATCGTCATCTGTTTGCCCGAACGTAAAGAGCGTAATGTTGATTGCAACACGGCAAGTGGTGTTTTTAGGCTGTGGGTAAGATCAGATAAACTTGTGCGATATTTACTATAACGACTGCGTTCATTACGCAATAACACATTTAAATTTCGGACTAAGCCTTTTAGCTCGGTTGGCGGGTTTTCATCCAAATCATTGCGAGTCCCTTTTTCTAATGCACTAATTTGTTCAATAACTTGTTTTATCGGTCTTAAACTCCAATGTGCAGCTAACCAAATTAAGGGTATAACCAAAAATAGATTTGCAAGAATGATATATAAGAACCAATCCCAAACTTGACTGACTTTTTGCATACGCTGAGGAATAGGATCGATAACCGCGATCGCCATATAAGGCATATTGTCAGCCGCAGGATAATGATTAATCACAACTGAGTGAGTCAAAAACTCATTACTAGAGTATTCCTCAAGACGTTTGAGATAAACACGATATTGCGGTAACTGCTTTAACATTAACCGTGTTGTTTTGATATCAACTGAGATCTCAAATAAGCCTTCTTCATGACGCCATTTATGTTTAATGCTATCGGGAATGGCTTTGGGGAGATCGGGAGGCATCCACAATACACCGCCTTTATCATCAAAAATGATCACCAGCGAGGTATTGTTGTTATTGAGATTAGTTGGAAATTCAATGTTCAGCTTTCCCTTATTCCACTGCGCTAAGCTGTAATAAAGATTGCTTTGGCTACGCATTAGCATAAATGTGGTTTTATCTATACTCACAATCGAACCAACAATTGCCACTAACCCATATGAGAGTGTGAGTGCCAAAATAATGGCACTGGTAGCAAGTAAAAAGCGTGTTCGTAATGAGAAT
Organism: Proteus sp. PR00208; assembly: GCF_016238545.1. Classification (NCBI taxonomy): domain Bacteria; kingdom Pseudomonadati; phylum Pseudomonadota; class Gammaproteobacteria; order Enterobacterales; family Morganellaceae; genus Proteus; species Proteus sp. PR00208. The sequence goes on from NZ_JAEHQE010000001.1 coordinate 269,523, forward strand.
GGGGAGCGCTGTTTTTTTTGCATATTAAGGTTTCATATCGAAACGATAGCCTTGTCCACGTACGGTAACCACCACATCATCAGGATATTTTTCTAAGATTTTTTTACGTAGTCGTCCCATAAGTACATCAATAGTATGGCTTTCTTTGAGTTCAGCATCAGGATATAGCTGGCGCATTAATGCATCTTTGCTAACGACTTTGTTTTGATTGCGCATTAATGTTTCTAAAATCGTATATTCAAATGCAGTTAACTTAATTTGTTCTCCTGAAATCATGAACTCTTTACGTGACAAATCCAACTCAAAAGGTTCAATGACGAGTGTTTGTGACGCAATTCCCATGTTTCTTCGCATTAATGCCTGAATACGTGCGACAATTTCCTCAAAATGAAAGGGTTTTGTCACATAATCATCAGCGCCCGCATTTAACGCTGAAACTTTTTCTTGCCAACTTTCGCGCGCAGTTAATACCATTATTGGCAGGGTAATATTATTCTCCCGCCATCTGCGAATAAGGCTAATGCCATCTTCATCTGGCAATCCTAAGTCCACAATGGCAACATCAGGTGTACCTTCTGCAATAAAATTATCTGCTTCTTTGGCATCTTCTGCTGCATCAACCTGATGTCCTGCGTCACGAAATTGCACAGATAAGTGATGGCGAAGTAAAATATTATCTTCAATAATTAAGATCCGCATATTCCACCTTGAGTACAATCAGCAAAAATTCACTGTTGTAAAATAAATATAGGAAATGAATGTCATCCTATAAGATAAAAAATATATTGTTATCATAGTCAATCTATCACTTAAAAAATACCGTAGCGGGTAAAGTGTTTAAGTTACAGAGAGTTTTCTAATTTTTTGATATAAAAAAAGGCAGAGATTATCTGCCTTTTTAGAAAGATAAATTAGTTTAATTTATCAACAAGTTGAGTGGCAAAACCAATATAGCTTTCAGGTTTCATTGCTTTTAAGCGCGTTTTTTCATCTTCTGGTAGTTCTAAACCATCAATGAAAACTGCCATATCTTGTTCAGTGATTCGTTTGCCGCGAGTAAGCTCTTTTAGCTTTTCGTAAGGTTTTTCAATGCCATAACGACGCATTACAGTCTGAATGGGTTCGGCTAATACTTCCCAGTTACAGTCTAATTCTTCACGAAGGTGGTTTTCATTCACTTCAAGTTTATTAAGACCTTTCATGGTTGATTGATAAGCAATCAGCGCATAACCCATCCCAACACCTAAATTACGCAGTACCGTTGAGTCTGTTAAGTCACGTTGCCAACGTGAAACGGGTAGCTTGCTAGAAAGGTGTCCCATTACTGCATTTGCTAACCCTAAGTTGCCTTCAGAGTTTTCAAAGTCAATTGGATTCACTTTATGAGGCATGGTTGATGAACCAATTTCACCTGCAATTGTTTTTTGCTTGAAGTGGTTCAGTGCTACGTAACCCCAAATATCGCGGTCGAAATCGATCAAGATAGTGTTGAAGCGACTAATGCAATCAAAAAGCTCCGCAATATAATCGTGTGGTTCAATTTGAGTTGTGTATGGGTTCCATGTAATACCCAATGAAGTTACAAATTCTTCACTAAATTGATGCCAGTTTACTTCAGGATATGCAGCTAAGTGTGCATTGTAGTTACCTACTGCACCATTGATTTTACCTAAGATCTCAACTTGTGTTAGTTGACGATATTGGCGCTCCATACGGTAGGCAACGTTAGCAAACTCTTTGCCAATTGTAGATGGTGTTGCTGGTTGACCATGTGTGCGAGAAAGTAATGGCAAATCACGGTATTCTTGAGCCATTTTGCTAATGGTATCAATAATTTCACGCCATGCAGGCAGTAAGATCTCTTGGCGTGCTGTTTCCAGCATAATGGCATGAGACAGGTTATTAATGTCTTCAGAAGTACAAGCGAAGTGAATAAATTCAGAAACCTGATGTAAAGCAGGGATAGTCGCCACTTTTTCTTTTAAGAAATATTCTACGGCTTTTACATCATGGTTAGTGGTACGTTCGATAGTTTTAATACGTGCTGCATCTTCTTCATTGAAGTTAGCAACAATCGCATCAAGGTAATCGTTTGCGTTTTTTTCAAAGGCTGGAACTTCTTTAATGTCGGCGCAAGATGCCAGCTTTTGTAGCCAGCGAACTTCTACCTGTACACGGAATTTCAGAAGACCGAATTCACTAAAAATAGAACGTAACGACGAGGTTTTACTTCCGTAACGACCGTCAATCGGTGAAATCGCTGTCAGCGAAGATAATTCCATTGTTGGCAACTCCCAGGTTGAATTTAAAGTATTAACATTGAGCGAGAAAATCATCAGCTTGTCGTAGGATAGCCTTTTGATGCAGTAAAAAATCAAAACGACGACCACCGACTTGACGCCAGAGCACAGCACTTCGAATGCCAGTCAGTAATAACGCTCTAACTTTAGCTTGAATAATAGGGGTATTTAATAGATCAATCGAGCCATGAACCTGAATGCGAGGGCCAACAGGGCTAACTGCATCAACATAAACGCCAGCAAGGGCATTAAATACACCTTCGGACATGGGTTCAAAATAACTTTTTTGACGCTCTAATTGAGAAATTTTTTGCGATAAATGTGAGCTGTAATTATCATTTCTGCTGATAATACGCTCTAGGTTGATTAAACCTTGCTGGTAAGTCATTAACTCAAGCGTTAACTTTTCTCTTCTTACCGCTTGATGAATGGCTTTCAATGTTTGAAAGCCTAATTTTAGGTGACTGATTTGATTACCATAAACATCAAGTGTTGAAGTCGGATTGAGGTTAAAAACACTGTTAACCATCACTTCAACATCATTCTCGTTCGCATTACCTTGGTAAGCAACTTGTTGAACAAGACGACTTGCTTGGCAGATGCCTGCCAATGCAAGTGTTATATCACGAAAATCTTTAGCCACGTCTACTCCTGAATACGGGTTTCAATAATACCGCCACCTAAACAGACTTCGTCTTGATAAAAGACGGCTGATTGTCCCGGGGTAACTGCTGCAACAGGATAATCAAAGCGGACTTCAATTTTGTCTTCACCTAATGGTGTTACTGTACACGCAATATCAGGTTGGCGATATCGTGTTTTAACAGTACAGCGGAAAGCCTCAGTAATAGGTTCCCTTGATACCCAATGTAATTGTTGAGCAATCAAACCTACAGACATCAATCTTGGGTGTTCATGACCTTGAGCAACGATAAGAATATTGTTTTCAACATCTTTATCAACAACATACCAAGGGTCATCGCCACCGTCTTTCGTTCCACCAATACCTAACCCTTTACGTTGACCTAATGTGTGATACATCAACCCTTGGTGTTCACCAATGGTTTCTCCATCAACCGTGATGATAGGACCAGGTTTAGCAGGCAAATAACGCGATAAGAAATCGGTAAATTTACGTTCACCAATAAAACAAATACCTGTTGAGTCTTTTTTCTTTGCTGTCGCTAAATCAAGTTTTTCAGCAATTTTTCTCACTTCAGGTTTTTCCATTTCACCCACAGGGAAAAGGCTTTGTGCAATTTGCTCGTGACTTAACGTATATAAAAAGTAGCTTTGGTCTTTGTTGTTATCAACACCGCGAAGCAATTGGCTTTTGCCATCAACATCACGACGACGAACATAGTGACCTGTTGCGATATAGTCAGCACCCAAATCTTCCGCTGCATATTCTAAAAATGCTTTAAATTTTATTTCTTTATTGCAAAGAATATCGGGGTTAGGGGTACGACCTGCTTTATATTCAGATAAAAAATGTTCGAAAACATTATCCCAATATTCAGCGGCAAAATTGATGGTATAAAGCTCAATGCCAAGTTTATCGCACACAGCTTGCGCATCGGCAAGATCGGTAGATGCTGAGCAATATTCTGTATCGTCGTCTTCTTCCCAGTTCTTCATAAACAGACCAACGACCTGATATCCCTGTTCCTTAAGAAGATAGGCTGAGACGGATGAATCTACGCCACCGGACATTCCTACGATGACTTTTTTTTGGCTGTTATCTGACATGATTGGATCTCACTGCGGAAAAATAAGCGCCATACTTTACCATATCACTGACACAGGTGCATCATGTCTTACTCTGTTTTTGATGCTTTGTTTTTTCTTTAATATTATTTAATTAAAAGGAACACCAAAACTGCTTAATAGAGATAGGGGATAACGTTCACCTTGTTGATAACATAGCAGGCTTTCTCTGACTAAAGGTGAACGTAATTGTTGGCTATGAATAATTTCATCGGCACTGACCCAGTGACAACAATCAATATCACTATCATGAGGATGAGTTTCATATTGCTCTTGCGCTTCAATAAGAAAAAGAAAACGTAGAAAAGGTGTTTTATCAGGCGCAATCCATTGGTGTAATTTTAGAAAATGTTGAACAGGAAGTGTTAACCCTGTTTCTTCCCATAATTCACGTTGAACCGCCTGAATAAGTGTTTCATTGGCTTCAAGGTGTCCAGCGGGTTGATTCCACGTCGCTTTTCCATTGACCGTTTCTTCAACAACGAGAAACTTATTTTTTGCATGAACGATACATGCGACAGTCACATTAGGTTTAAACAAAATCAATCTCCTTCCATTCACCGGGTAATAAATTATCCAATGTAATATTTCCCATACTAAAGCGGATCAAACGCAATGTTGGATAACCGATATGCGCCGTCATTCGTCTCACTTGACGGTTTTTACCTTCAAATAACGTTATTTTTAACCAAGTTGTCGGGATAGTTTGACGTTCTCTAATAGGCGGATTTCTCTCCCATAGCCATTCGGGTTGTTCAACTATTTCGACTTGTGCAGGTAATGTTTTGCCATCTTTAAGCTCTAATCCATTTCTAAATTGTTGTAATGAGGCAGCACTTGGAATGCCTTCAACCTGAGCATAGTAGATTTTTCCTGTTTTTTTACCCGGTTGTGTTAATTGTGCTTGTAGCTTCCCATCATTTGTTAAGACTAAAAGTCCTTCACTATCTCTATCTAAACGTCCTGCCGCATAAATATCACGAATAGGAATAAAATCTTTTAGTGTTTTTCTGCCATTTTCGTCTGTAAATTGCACAAGAACATCGAAGGGCTTGTTGAAGATAACGACTTTACGCTCACCTCTTGGGCGCACTGGCTTTCTTTGTGCGAGTGGCGTGTGATGTTTTCTCGATTTAGCGCTATTTTTAAGTTGATTTGCCATAGTTAATTTTTGTAAAAAATGGGAGATTGATTATACCTTAAAAGAGAAGCGATTGGCGTTAGCTGAATAATCAAGTAGTATTGACAGGTCTCTTACAAAAAATTAACAAAGCGTGCGCTTACATGAAAGGAGAGGTAAATGGAAAGCAAAGTAGTTGTTCCGGCTAATGGCGCTAAAATTACACTAGATGCTAAAGGTAAGCTTGTTGTTCCAAATAATCCGATTATCCCTTATATCGAAGGGGATGGTATCGGTATCGATGTTACGCCAGCAATGTTAAAAGTTGTTGATGCAGCAGTTGAGAAAGCTTACGGCAAAGAACGTAAGATTGAGTGGATGGAAGTCTACACCGGTGAAAAATCAACGCAGGTATATGGTAAAGATGTTTGGTTACCAGAAGAAACCTTAGATCTTATCCGTGAATATCGAGTTTCTATTAAAGGTCCTCTTACTACGCCAGTTGGCGGTGGTATCCGTTCATTAAATGTTGCATTACGCCAACAACTTGACCTCTATATTTGCCTACGCCCAGTACGTTATTACAAAGGCACTCCAAGCCCTGTTAAACAGCCAGAACTAACCGATATGGTTATCTTCCGTGAAAACTCAGAAGATATTTATGCTGGTATTGAGTGGAAAGCGGGCTCAGCAGAAGCAGATAAAGTGATTAAATTCCTGCAAACTGAAATGGGTGTTACTAAAATCCGCTTCCCACAAGATTGCGGTATTGGTATTAAGCCTTGTTCAGAAGAAGGTACTAAGCGTTTAGTTCGTGCAGCAATTGAATATGCTATTGATAATGATCGCGATTCAGTCACATTGGTACACAAAGGTAATATTATGAAATTTACCGAAGGTGCCTTTAAAGACTGGGGTTATGAGTTAGCTCGCGAGGAGTTCGGTGGTGAATTATTAGATGGCGGTCCTTGGGTCAAAATCAAGAATCCAAAATCAGGTAAAGAGATTATCGTTAAAGACGTTATCGCTGACGCATTTTTACAACAAATTCTGTTACGCCCAGCAGAGTATGATGTTATCGCATGTATGAACCTAAATGGCGACTATATTTCTGATGCATTAGCAGCTCAAGTAGGTGGTATTGGTATCGCACCAGGTGCAAATATTGGTGATGAGTGTGCATTGTTTGAAGCAACACACGGCACAGCACCAAAATATGCAGGCCAAGACAAAGTTAACCCAGGTTCGATCATTCTTTCCGCAGAAATGATGTTACGCCACATGGGTTGGACAGAAGCCGCTGACTTAATCATTAAAGGTATGGAAGGCGCGATTGCCGCTAAGACCGTCACTTATGATTTCGAACGTCAGTTAGAAGGCGCTAAATTGCTGAAATGTAGCGAGTTTGGTGACGCGATTATCAAACATATGTAATTGTTGATTTGATAAATAGTTAACGGGAGCTTATTAGTTCCCGTTTATTTTTTGTACTATAAAATTCTTCCCCAAAATATCCCCAAAACTCTTCCCCAAAACTGTTCAATTAAACAGCAATAACTTGCCATTCTTTGCCTCTATCGTCGTGGTATTTATCAGTCATATTTTGTGTTTTATGCCCCAATAATTTTTGTGTATTAATTCCTTGCTCACGATAAAGTCGTTCTGATAAAGAACGTTGTTCATGGAAAGTAGGTGCTGTGCCTTTTTCCCAAGTTAACCCACATTTATCTCGTGCTTTTTTAAATGTTGTGGTTAACGTATTTGGCGTGACTTGTTCACCTCGTTTCGCTTGTGCGGTGGTATGCCGATAATGCACGAGATATTTACTTACAACAGCATCACGACATTGAGCAACAACCTCCCTTAATGAGAGGTTGATAGCCTCACATTTAAGCGAGAGAGGGATGGCTAACTTACTGCCCGTTTTTTCTTGCTGTACATGTAACATGTCATCCCAAATATCAGAGAATTTCATTTTACAGATATCACCGATCCGCTGACCTGTGGTTAAGGCTAATAACATGCCACATTGCAGGTAAGGAGGGTGGTTCTTAGCTTGCTGATAAATAGCGCGCCATTCTTCCAATGTCATGCGTTCTCTTTTCACTCTGTTCCGTGGTTGTTTAGTTGCTTTCGCGGGATTGTAACCAGGCGGAACATAGCCAGCATGTTGAGCTTCTTTAAATACATCAATAAGCACCATGCGAACGACCTGCGCCATTCTTGAATGTCCTAATACTTTGACGGAATCTATTATTTCAGCAATATCTAATGCGGTTATCTCTTTTAATATTTTCGTACCACAATACTGACGGAATAAATTAATAGGCTTCATTTTTTGTCGATAAGAATTAATTTTTAATTCACCGATATCTAATCTTTCTTTTTGAATATCTAAATATTTATCTATCCATATATCGACAGATATTTCAGACTTGTTTGTCTTAATTTTTGATAACCGTTCATTAATACTTAATAACTGTCGAGTATGTTGTTCAGCAATAATTGTATTGGCCTGAATGGCGGTTTCTCTCGCTTCTTGCTCGTCGGTACCTAAGCTATGAAATTTACCTGTGAAGGGATGTTTATATTGCCAATAAATTTTGCCGTTACGTTTATCTAGCTTTCGATATAGATTAGGGATGATAATTTTATGGGTTCGTGGTCGGGCAGCCATCTGTAATTATCCTCTTAAGTCGTTCCGTTGATTTAGTAGGAATTTGAGGGAGAGACAGATAGCCCACATAACGAGCTTCTCTATCAACCATCCACTTGCGGCCAACTTTCATTGCAGGTGGTGCAATAAGGTTATTCTTTGCGTATTTTTGTAATACCGTCATGCAAGGAGAGGCATCTCCAAATTCCAACCTTGCCCACGCTTCAAGAGTCACCATTCTTGACATATTTTCTCTCCACGTTATTTATACTCAGTTTAAATAAATATTAATTAGCGTAATTCGTTAAGCAGTATTTTAAATAATATGAATAGCGATACGAGGATAAGGTAATCCAATCGGCGCAAAAGGAATATCATCATCAAAGTCCATTGGGGGGTCATTATGTTTAGGAGATTGTTGAGGGCTCCATCCGTGTTGATGAGGTGATGGTTGTGACTTTTGGTTACCTGCCTGATTGTTGTTACCTAACATTTGCATTGAGCCATTAATATTCACTACAACTTCCGTGCTGTATCTGTCTTGTCCATTTTGATCTTGCCATTTACGTGTTTGTAATTGACCTTCGATATAGACTTGTGAACCTTTACGCAGATATTCGCCAGCAATTTCGGCGAGCTTTCCAAATATCACAACTCTATGCCATTCGACATGTTCCTTGGTTTCACCTGATTGTTTATCTTTCCATGAATCGCTGGTGGCTAATGTAATATTAGTAACTGCATCGCCATTTGGGAGGTAACGCATTTCAGGATCTTGACCTAGATGTCCTATCAATAAGACTTTGTTTACACCTTTACTTGCCATTACATCGCCTCCAATTCTGATTTTCTGATGTTATATACTTCCTTTGCTTTTGATTGTTCAGGCGTTTTCCTGAGTAACTTCCATGTTTCACCAAATTCTTTTTTCAAAATATTGAGATCTGTAATAGCCATTGCTGAATTAGTAAAATCTTTCAATATTTGATCTGGTGTTCTCGGTGCTACATTGTGGACTTCTGCATCAGCATCGATTGCTGTTTCTTCGGTTGGTATACAAAATGTTTGGAAAGCTGCGTATTTATATGCAATAGACATGGCTTTGTTTGTGGCTTTGTCTCCGCTATCCATCGCTTCACCATAAGTCACAACCGTGTGTTTACTTCCGTCTTCAACAGAAACAAATTCAAACTCAGCTTTCACTACGACATAGAATAACAAGCCACCTCTTTGTGTTTGTCTTTCCGTGACGGTACGTTCGATGATCCGTGGAAGAATAAGCAATCCATGCTTAACTAGAGCAGGAGCGAGGGCATTATATACAGCGTCAATTCCTCTGAACATAAATCCTTGTTGTTGATTTACACTTCCTTTTTTAATGCCCGTTTCAGCCATTTCTCTAGCAACATTACTAATAGCTTTGTATACAGCAGTCATATTAATCCCCTAAATATTGACCTTGACGGCGATCACTTCCGTAGTAATCGACTTCAAATTTATTACTAGGCGTATATGTCCTTTTTGAATCTCGTTGGGCTTGAATATGCTCAGGAAGAGGAGGGTGATTCTTGGATGCATCTAAATTCATATACCAAAGCGTCATAGCGAGTCGCTGTTCAGCTATGCTATGCGAATTGTTAGGTATTTCTCCTTCAATAATCGCTATTGCATGAGCGAGAGCTTCTTTTAAATTCCTTTTCGGAGTAGGTGAACTTAGTCGAGGGTATTTATCATTTGGGTATATTTGATTATTAAAATTATTCACAAAAAATTACCTCTATCCATAGAGCCTATTCATTGGGATATTAATTTCTTTGCATACCTTTGCGTTGTATTGCTGTTTTATGCCATAAGCCTGTTTTAATGTCTGATTGGCCTTATTCCATCCATGTTCATCTTTGAGAAAATGGGCGATCCCTGCTTGGCTTTGGGCTAAACAAAGTGTGTATTTATCAATGTTCATGTTTACCTCTGGATGTGCAAAATCCTCACTAATTAAGTGATAGTGGTAATGATTGATATTCTGGTGTTGGCGAAAAAAGATTTAGACGAGAGGGAAATATTTTTATTAATGTTTAACTTTGTTTACTAAGGTATTTAAAACGGCTTTTTTTAATGCCGTTTTTATCGCATTTTCTCCAATCAAATTATCTGAGAAGTCACTTAACAATATAGCTAATTCAGGAATGTCATCTGAAGCATTTATTTGAGTGTTTACTTCTACTCGATGTTTTATTTTCAATGTGATTTAAAGTTAATTTGACGTTAATAACGATAGAAGTATCTTGTTGAGTCATGATTTATTTCCTATTGGTAAAGTTATTGCAACCCATCTTATAAACGGTAATTATTTAACTGTGCCTGCTTTTAACCCGTCAGGCGAGGTGGTTCTTACATTCCCCAACATAAGAAATCTGTGTATAATTCAATCACCCCAACATAATTAAAAGGATTGAATTAATGAGCAATAGAGTTATCTCTGATGACAACCCTGTTAAACGAGTTGCTTTTGATATGGCGCTGGCGTTGGCAGTAAAACAAGAGTCCATTAAAACACCAGAACAATTGATGTCTGAAATTGAAGCGCTTTATCCTGAGTGTTTAGACGTTGCTAAAAAGCAGTACGAAAAAGAAATTCCGCCTCCGGTTAGTTTTTTTACAAAAAAACGTTAAGTATCTAATGCTGCGAGAGTTGTATTTAGTATGGCTCTTGCTACTGTATTTGAGTCGAAGTTATCATTATTGGAGTAGGGTTCAATTTCTTTTTCGTTATTTTCCCCTATCTAGCCGTAACACCGAACTCACTGCTCGGTTGTTTTGTTTTAACTCCTGAAAATATTAATACATCTGGTAAACAGCAGTTGTTAGGTGATGGTTGATAATTAGGTTCAATATTTCTAGTCACAGGAATGTGGCTTAGCGATAGTGTCTTTTCAACGCGGTTTAATTTTTTAGTTTCTAGTTGAAATATTGAGTCTAGTTGCATCTCAATATCTCTAATTGCAATGGCTTCGACTTTCCGTCTGGCATGACGTCTATTTGCAGAGTTACCACGTAAAAAGTCTGGTTTGCGTGATTTCTTCACTTTTATAGTTGCCATATATCCTCCAAACAGTTGGCTTTAGTGATTGGTGATAAAATAATGAAACACCAATCCGAAAACCTTCTGAGAAGGTTGACGCTTTATCAGCGTCGCCGTTCTGGTAGCTAATACACAGCTCGCCACCATCGTTGTTAAAGAACATCAACGTGCTGTGTTCCGTTGATATAGTTTATATTACAAACGGTAATTTATGTTGTCAATACCTGCGGTAATAATTAATTGCATTTGCGGTAATATTGTTGATTTTTAAGTGAGATTATTTTCAAAAAAATCTGAAATTAGAATACTGATCACTTTTTAGAAATGAAAGGACATAACAATCTTTAAATAGAGGGATAGAATTATTTATTCTCGTTATTTATAGTATCAAATATATCATTGTTCAATTTTTGAACATTTAAAAAATTAACAATGAAGAAGAATATTGAATAGAGTATTAAGAAAAACAGTATTAACGATGGAAAAATGGTAATTGAAAACCATTTAGTATCAAAAATGTATACTTCATCTTTTGTGTATTGGCTTAATATTAAGCATAGTGTAGATAGAGTAAAATATCTTAAGAAAGAATTTCTTACTTCTCTGAGCTCGGTTCTTATTGCAGATATATATGAAGTGTTCCTTACCCCTGACATATTAAAAGTGACAATAAGACCGAGACCAATAGAGAACATAATCCCGCAAACTGAATACAGTGTTGATATTAAAAAACTATCCGGTTGCCATTCAATGAAAGTTGAACAGGTTATGGTTAATATCAACATTGTAATACAGCTAAATATTTGGATTTTCACGTTCTATATCTATGAGGTAGCGACTCATCTCCTGAAAAAGCATTTGTTCATTTAGTTTACCAGTATCAGTAAGCTCAATGTCAACAAATTTTGTTTTTAGTAGGTCTTTTCCTTTGATCTCGGTTTTTCCGTCTTTTCTTTTGAAAGTAACATTATCTAAGTCACTTACAGGTTTTAATGTTGCACCTAATATATTGGCATAATCTTCATCTGTCATTTTTCTGGGTTTAGAAAATTTTATTAATAGTTCGGCAGATACAATTTTGTTGTCCATGAGTTCTTTAAGACTAGATGATTTTGATAATGACGCTTTTATTGCATGCATGACTATATGGTCAAGCCTTATTTTTTTACTTTTTTCTTCGACAACTGTAACCGTATGTTTTTTTTCTTCAGTTGTATCATTTGAGCTGAGAGGATCTCCTAATTTAATTGGCTCAGAGTCTTTTACTGATATTGCACTTAAATCCTTTAATTGCGTTTGATTTTGAATATCTATCATAGGTGTAAATTCTAATAACTCATTTTTTGTCAGCCAACATATGTAAGTTTGAAGAGATGCAATAGTTGTTCTTAGTGGTAAATTTGTTATTAAATATTTATCATTTATACAAAAATAAAAATGGTTTTTACATACAACTAGAGAGTCAATTTTTGAACTTTCTAATTCATCTAGTGTGAAATCTTTTTTCTCAAAAAGTTTGTCTGGAATTTGCTCTAATTCGTTACTTGGCGTTATTCTAAGCATAGTGCAAAAAACTGAATTGCTTTTTGTTGATATCTCGTAACAAGAAATTAGATCCTGTTCTTGACTTGGATCTTCTGAGTTTAACAGCATACATCTATCTTTTACTTTAATAGTATTTTCTAGTTTTTCTAAAATTAAACCTTTTGCTGGACTTTTGTTTGAAGATAATTCTTTGTTCTCTATTTTAAATGCTCTCAGTCGTACCTTTCTTGATTTTGCTTTTTTATTTTGTTTTTTCGGGTTTTCTTCTGCCATTTTTCATCCTACCTGTATAATAAAAAGTTAGATTATTAATGATTAAGGAATTACCACAGTCACGATATATCATTAGATTAATTTACTAATCTACAATATTCATGCCCTAAAACAAATTATCAAATCGCTAGAAAAGTTTTTTACCCACCTTTTCATAAATATCGATATATTTTATTGGTTTAACGATTGCAGCAACATAATGTATCGTATCCACTTGAGTTGGTGATAGCGTTATTGGTTTATGTGAGTTGTTGATGCTGGTGAATTGATAGTCACCATCTCTAGTTTTATTAAATATTTTGATCATGTTATGGCCATCAATAGTGCGCACAAACACTTCATCACCTGTTTTTACGGTGGTGTTAGGTTCAACAACAACATATTCACCTGACTGAATGCGGGGCCACATACTATCGCCTTTAACTTTAAGCCCGTATGCATCCACATCATCACTGTATATTTTTAACCATCCGCTATGGGCTTCGATCATATCAACAGCACCATCGACACCTAGAAATGCTTCACCACGTACTTGTACCAATCCTGAAGGCATTTCACCAATATATTCAATATCATCATCCATTGATTTGGCTAATGACATTATTTGTTTTGATATGGATGGGCTTATTTCATTTACTGACACTTGTAGTATTTTTGCAAATGTAGCCACTGCTTTAGGATTTAGTGGATTTATCCCATTTAGATAATGGCTTACAGCACTTTGATTGACACCTAGCTTTTCAGCTATGTCCTCTTGGTTTATTCCTAGCTCTTTACGCTTAGCGGAATAAATTGATTTTAGCCTGCTAGCGTCAGCTAACTGCTCTTCTGATAATGGTTTTTTTTTGCTCATGTCGATATTTTATTACCAATAGTTATATTTTGAAAATACCGCAAGTATTGACTTTTTTATTACCGAACATAATAATTGGTTAATGCATTCAAAGGAGAAGAATATGAACGAATTAGCTCTAAGAGATTATGTAAAAGAGTATGGTCAAGATAAGACGGCCAAAGCGATAGGGGTTACTCAAGGCGCTATAAGTAAAGCGTTAAGAGATGGAAGAAACATTATTTTATCGCACACAGAGAATGGTATTAAAGCAATTGAAATAAAACCATTCCCAAGAACTAAAAAGTAAACACTACCCGCTCTTTAACAATCGCAGTTTTTGACTGCTACGGAGTCGCTGATAAAGCGACAACTCTTCCCCCAATATCAACTCATACGGAATGAGCCACGGATCATTATTGTCCCTTAGTTAACTCATAAGGACTTTAAACAATGGAATGCGCAAATACACGCAAACAATTCAATCAATTTATCTCTAATCACCTAATAGCTTCAGCATTACAAGCATTGAGAAATAAAACTCAGTCTGCCGTGGCTAGAACGTTAGGTGTCCATGATTCAACAATCCTACGTCGAACTGAAAAATATCCTGAAATATGCGAAACGCTTGTCGCATCGGGAATTATTGATTTTGTGATGGAAGGAGAACGAAAAATCTCAGAAGAAGAGTACCGATTTTTGTGGAAACAAATGGGTGAACTTTCTCAAATGAAAATAAAAGAAAACGCCTCGGTTGCGGCAACAAACGAGGCGTGTTGTTCAATGGAATTCACCATTTAACGTACAAATATACTGTATCAATATCCAGTTTTTATCACAAGGGGAAATTTCGGTTTCCCTTTTTTGATACAGCTTTGGAATGGAGAAATTATACCATGAGACAAAGAATAAATCATGAATTTAATGGCTGTGATGAGCATAAAAACATCATGAGAAATAGGCTATTACAAGAAATAACCCCACTGGGTTGTCAGCGTTTAAAGGAAGCACTGAAAGACGCAAAATTAAGGAAAGCACATCGGGATAAGTTATTAGGAGAGCGAAAATGAGTATGCTTCTAATGGCAAAAGCCATGCAGTTACAGGTGGGGAGTACAGCACAAAAAATGGTGCTACTTAAACTTGCCGATAATGCCAATGATAAAGGTGAGTGCTTTCCTTCTTATGAAACTATTGCACGTCATTGCGAAATTAGCCGTCAAAGTGCGATAAACCACATTAAAAGTTTATGTAAAAAAGGGCTTGTTCGTAAAGTTACGCGAAAAACTGATAAGGGGCATACTTCCAATTTATATATTCTGGATTTGGAGGCTAAATCTCTTGATGACGGTAGTCAAAATACAGTACCACCTAGTCAAAATTCTGTACCAGAGGTAGTCAAAGAATTTGACCACGGTAGTCAAACAGTTGGACTAGGGGGTAGTCAAAAATTTTTACCCAGAACCAGTCAGTCTTTTAACCAGTCAATTAACCTTAAAAAACTATCGTCTGACGACTCGAAACCTGCAAAGCAGATTTCGGTTAATCGACAAACTAAAATTCCTTATCAGGAAATTATGCAAGCCTTCAACGAATCGGCAGGGGATAGATTACCCAATGCCGAATCACTGAATGACAAACGCAAACGAGCAATATCCAAATTCCTGAAAGAGCTCAAAGAACCCACAGTTGAATCAGCTAAAAATTATTTTGATTATTTTATGGAAACGGCGAGTGCTTGGTATTTCGGCGAAAATAATCGGGGTTGGCGAGCGAATTTTGATTATTTACTCAGACCTGAAACGGTACTCAAAACAAGGGAAGGAGCACTGTGATGAACCAAGTTCCGAATAATTTAATGGCGGAACAAAATGTTATTGGAGGACTCCTGCTTGACCCGCAAAGTGATAATGCGCAATCAATTTTTTCACTGCTAAAACCTGAAGATTTTTATGCCCGACACCATCAAATTATTTATCTCACCCTGCGAGAAATGTATACCCAACGTATGCCAATAGACATCATGACGGTGACGGATTGTCTGGAGTCAAAAGGCCGAATTAATCAATCAGGTGGTTTTGCCTATCTTGCTGAGATGGCAAGAGAAACACCGAGTATTGCTAACATTATGGCTTATGCGAAAAAAATCCGAGAGTGTTCCGCACAGCGTTTTGTTATCGAAAAGACGGTTGAAATTCAAAAACTCATGATGGCGCCAAGTGAGTTAGGTTTTACAGATAAAATTGAACAAGCACAACGCTTGCTTGATGAAGCTACGTCGTTTGGAAAAATGGGAAAAAAAACAGGGCTACGCCGAATTGATGATGTGTTGGATGATGTTTTTACCGACATTTGTGACCGACAAGATAACCCAGAGAAACATCGAGGATTAAAAACGGGATTTAAAGATTTTGACCGTCTATTAAGCCCAAAACAGATTGTCATAGGCTCACTGTTCGTGATTGGTGCTCGCCCTAAGATGGGGAAAACAACCGTTCTCACTGAAATGGCAAAGAATGTCTCACAACAAGGTAAGCCTGTATTGCTGTTCAGCATGGAAATGACAGACAAACAGCTTGTTGAACGGACACTAGCCCAACAAACCCAGATTAATTCAGATAAATTTTACCAAAAGTTAGAAGAGCATGAATGGGATAGGCTTTGCAGTGCCATCGGTCGCCTTAAAGATGAGCCCTATATTTGGGTGGATGATACACCAGGCATGTCCTTACAGCATATTCGCTCTGAAAGTCGGAAAATCAAACGCAAAGTCGGTGATATTGGGTTTATTGGTGTCGATTACCTCACTCTGATGCAGGCGGGAAAAGCTGACCGCAATGATATTGCCTATGGTGAAATCACTAAGGGGCTAAAAATATTGGCAAAAGAGCTCAATACGGTGGTTGTGTTGCTTGTACAACTGAATCGAGGATTGGAAAACAGGGCTGATAAACGTCCCGTGCCAAGTGATTCAAGAGACACAGGACAAATCGAGCAAGATTGTGATTATTGGTTAGGCATTTATCGTGATGCGGTGTACCACGATAATGCGGATGAAACGCTGACCGAAATGATTTTAAGGCTCAATCGACACGGTAAAACAGGCACCGTGTATGTTGATCAACAAGGATTGAGTATTACGCCAGTTGATCAATATATGGCTGCATATCGCGCTCAACCGAAAAAGGAACCCAAAAGATATTGTGAAAAATCGTTTTAACTCATAAAAGTAAAAAGGAGGTCAAGTGACAGATGATATCTGTCTCCATAAGTCCAATCTCAACAGTATTTTCAAAGTGCTCTCCGAAATCGTGACAACAGGTAAACGCTATCGCATCAAAATCACCGAGTGGCGTGATTTAAGAACCATACCAATGAATAAAACATGGCGTATGTGGATGAAAACCACAGGCGAGTGGTTACGTGCGCGTGGCGTTGTTATCGATATTAAAAATGGTGTCGGTGAAATCGTTTTATCAAAGCCCATCACTAATGAGGAAACTCATGAATATTTTGTTGGACATTGGTTAGGGCGCAATGAAAACGGTGAGCGTGAAAAAACCAGCAAGATGGATAAAGCAAGGATGCTTTACATGATGGAGAAACATGAACAATGGTGCATTGAGAAGGGAATTCCGATCATCATTCCTAGCAATTCTGAATATATGAGTTTGAAAAGAAATCAAGAGGAATAATTGCTGATGGATAAATCAAAGGAAAACATAATGAAGTCGCTAAGGCGACGGCGCTGTAAAATATGTAGAGAATGGTTTCACCCCAAATACAGTAATATTTGGTGGTGTTGCCCAGAACACGGCGCAGAACTGGCAATAAAACGAAGGAATAAGGAAAAAGAAAAAGCGTTAGTAAAACTCAAAAAGGCACAAAGAGAAAAGGAAATCAAAGCAAGAAACAAACTCAAAGCCCGCAAATTAGCAGTAAAACCTACCTCATATTTTATCAAACAAGCTCAAACTGCGTTTAATCAATATATCAGACTCAGAGATCATGATGAGCCCTGTATTAGTTGTGGTGAAATTAATCCCCCTGATTTACATGGAGGACAGTGGGATTGTGGTCATTTTTTATCTGTGGGTTCACACCCTGAGCTGAGATTTGATGAACGTAATGCATATAAGCAATGTAAATCATGTAATGGTGGAGCTGGGCGATTTACTCATAAAAATGCCAGTGTAAGTCAAAAATATGAGGAAAAACTTATCGAAAAATTTGGTCAAGAATTAGTTGATTGGTTACGAGGACCTCATGAGCTTCCGCATTGGCGACGCGAAGATTATATCCAGATACGCGATAAATACAGAGAGAAGGTGAGGCAATTAAAACGAGAAAGAGAGATGAACGTGTAAATGATTAATCAATAGTAATAAATAAGGCAAAAATGGTTTGGAGAATGCGTGTATGAGAGATATGCAGGAAGTTTTATCACGTTGGGGAGCGTGGTCAGCTAATGAGGGGAATAGTATCGATTACTCATCAATCGCCGCAGGTTTTAAAGGATTAATTCCAAGTTCAAGACGAGGCCGAGAGCAATGTTCAGATGATGATGGCTTAAAAATCAATAAAGCGGTATTACATTTAAAGGTAAATAATAGTTACTTGTTTCAGTTGGTTATTATGTACTATGTGAAGAATTATCCTTTGCGTTCAATGGCTTCAAAACTCGGTATTTCTCATAATGAAGTGGCTAAGCGATTGCAGACAGCGGAAGGATTTATTGAGGGATGTCTATCGGTTGATAACATAAAATTAGACATGGATAAAATAATTAGAAAACACCATATTTACAGTCTTGTGTAATTACAAAACACAATATATTGTGTTAATAATGGTTTTGATGTTATAGCTCTTATCTATTGAAAACCTCGTGAGTATAACGGGGTTGTATTTTTTATAGGTCTACTTAAGCTGATTTACCGCTAAAAAATAAAGTTTGCTATCTGAATTTTTCTATGGCTTAATAGCGTCACTGGTTTGGAAGTACAGACCTATTTATGTTAGTAAGTTTAAAGTTGTTCCCGTTTAGCGTTATCCTCGATACCTCTTCATTGTGAATTCCTTCTAATTAATACCCATAAGTAAAAATACAAAACAAACCGCATATGCCTTATGGCAAATTAAATAAATTAAAGGAAATTCTATGTCTAATACAATGACTGGTACAGTAAAATGGTTCGATGAGGGTAAAGGTTTTGGTTTTATTACTCCAGCTGATGGCAGCAAAGATGTCTTCGTACATTTCTCTGCAATCCAAAGTGATAGCTTCAAAACATTAGCGGAAGGCCAACAAGTTTCATTCACCATGGAAAATGGTATGAAAGGCCCAGCAGCAGGCAACGTGGTGGCCCTCTAAAGGCGCTATTACTATTCGCCTCTATTTTAAATGCCCAAGTTGTTGCGGTTCACAATATAGAACATCACAATTTGATGTCACAGTGAACAACCCACACGGCGCAAAATGTATCTTTTGCAAAAGTGTGATGACAGCTCAAATGAGTTGAGCATTAAATAGTTGAATATACAAAACCTCGCTTCGGCGGGGTTTTTTGCTATCTATTACTAAGCCAAAATTGCTCATTTCTAAGTTGAGAATTCAACATAAAAATCATAATATGGCTAAAGATTTTCTAATTTGAACTTTAGCTAAAAGATAAATATATGCAGCCAATTCATAAATCAGAAGAATTAATGAAATCACTTCAAGAGAGAATTTCAAATGAAGAGGTATCTAATGACTTTGAATTAATGCAAATTCTTAAGGAAATAGAGAAATATAGTAGTGGGTTAGAAAAAAACCATTTAAAAGCGTTGGCATATAGTCTGAATAACGACATTGATAAAGCGTCTCATTATTTCGAATTATCTTTACA
The DNA here is from genome assembly GCF_016238545.1 of Proteus sp. PR00208. Taxonomy (NCBI): domain Bacteria; kingdom Pseudomonadati; phylum Pseudomonadota; class Gammaproteobacteria; order Enterobacterales; family Morganellaceae; genus Proteus; species Proteus sp. PR00208. Next base: position 288,985 of record NZ_JAEHQE010000001.1, read on the forward strand.
AGTCAGCAATATAGATTACGCTAGAAATTATTTGGCTGTTATTAATCAACGAGCTTCTAATATCAAATATATGCATTTACTTCATCGTTTTGCAGATGAGTATGAGTCACCTACATTCTCTTATTTAGCATACCAATCATGTCTTTATATTGCTGATCTGAGTAAAGCCGAAAAATTTATGGCTAAAGTTATTAAACTATCAGATGAAGATAAAAGAAATGGATATTTAAATGAATTTAAGAATGCTAGGCATGCATTAATGAAATATCTCAAGTTGTCAGGTCTAGAAGAAAAAAACTTAATGACTTTGGCAAACTTGATTATTGCCATCCTAGATGAGTGGAATATCCAAATAGTAGCTATAAATTATACCAATACATCAGCTTATGATGAACAATCTAATTTATTTATGATGACGGCTGAATGTGATGATGTAGAAGTATTATCTGATATGAATATCGAGTTAGCGTATAGATTGACTGAGTACGATGAATTCATAGGTAAGAATTTTAGTGTATTTATTGGTGGTGTTGATGATGTATCTAAGTTAAAGGAACGACTAAAGTGGCTATAACATGTCTAGACATACTTGAATTTTCGAAAGGTTGCATAGAAATAGAAAATGAAGTTGGATATCGAAATGCAATATCTAGATCCTACTATGCAGCATATCATTGTATTTATCCAATGATGATGCATGGCCCACAAGATAGCCATCAAGGATTGATAGATTACTTAGCTCGGTCAGACAGTGCTGAAAGAGAAAAGTATAATAAAAAAGACTTGCTTGCTCTACATTATGCTTTGAAAAATATGAAAGGAATGAGAGTAATAGCTGATTATCATTTAACTTGTGACGGAATGAACAAGATTAATGCAAAGGCAAATATAGCTACAAGTGAGAAAACGATCAATAAAATGCTTGAAATGAAGTCTAATAAAACTCAAATTTAATGCAAATGAGTTAAGTTAACCAGATCCCAAACCTCGCTTCGGCGGGGTTTTTTGCTATCTACAATCTCATATTGGCTAAAGATAAAAAATTTAGATTTTGGGCCTTGAAAAATTTTTGCTCGTTCATATTTATATTTTGGGTAAATAAGATATCACCCATAATTCACTAAATACTGAAGGAGGAGTTATATGCCTAACATTAAACCTTTTTCATTATTCCCAACATTATCTGACAACTTACTTTCAAATCGTTTTGATCAGATAGATCGCCTGTTTAGTCAGTTAACAGGTAGTAAGCCAATTGCATCACCTGTACAAACTTATAACCTGAAACAGATTGATGATAACCATTATGAATTGACAGTAAGTGTGCCTGGATATCAAGAAAATGACTTATCGGTTTCATTGAAAGGAAGTCGTTTATTGATTGAAGGGAAAAAAGAAGAAAAATCAGAAGAAGACAATGATAAATGGATCCACCGAGGCATATCTCAAGGGCAATTTACGTTGCAATTTGACCTCGGTAAAAATGTTAAAATAGACAAAGCCGATTTATCAAGTGGACTTCTGACCATTGCTATTGAGTATGAATTACCTGAAGAAGAAAAACGGCAAACAATAGCGATAGAAAATAAAGATAAAAAATAATTGAGTTAGATAACGTGAATAAGATTAAGGCTACGCATAATGTGTGGCCTTAATTGTTAAATTGTATTAGCTCAGACTTGGGGCTCATAGGTAGAATATTATTAGAAATTACAGTCTGGTTTGAGCGAAGAGCGGAAGTTCATTATTCATACCTGTTTTTAGTTCTACACTCCTTTTGAGAATTCCGATTTTTCATATATCAGTAAGCACTTTTCGTTGGGCTCGAGAGGTGCATTCCAGATTCAAATGGCGCCTCACTCACCGCAAAAAACTCTTTGTGCCTTTTTCCTAAGGTGTCCTAGGTGGTTCACCTATGCTCTTCAACAGCGCATTGTATTGATGCGGATCTGCCGTATAAATCTTGTCCAATACGTAATTTGCCACCTTGGAAATTTCTGGAATCTCCACAGGTTTGAATCCACGATCTGGGATCGATTCAAGATGTGAAAACTCGTTGTTAAGTCTATTCACAAGAGCTATTGCAGTCGGATCTTCTTCGCCAAAGAATTTCTTGATTCTCTCAAAGGCATCGTTCTTGTCATCTTGATGAGGGAACTTAAAGAATAAAAATGCCTCAAGAAACTTACGGAGGTTGTTGCCGAATCCATAGAATGGTTCATGAGATTTATTCGCTGCACCTTGATTGCGGCACTTGTAGATCTGATGAAATAGGTAGTTGAATTCAGTGATGTAGTCTCGCAGATATGAAGGCATCAATGAAATCTGACTTGCCCCTTCGTTTCTCTCCACGATGAAATGTTGGTATCCACCGTGATTCTTCTCATTAGGAAATGATATTTTCTTTAGATATTTCAAGAAATCTAGGTTGTGGGTGGATATGAAAAGCTGCTTGTAGCGATAGCTGTTTGTTCCGTCTGCATTCTTGATGGGTTTCGCAATCAGGCTTTCAATCAAACTGAACATGAAGAAGATGTGATTCCCGTCTAGGCTGGAAATTGGGTCATCTATATAAATGATCAGATCCTTGCCTTTGCTGTCTGGCTCCTCCAGCTTGGCTATGAAGTAACAGAAAGCAATCAGACTGCATTCGCCTTCACTCAAGTTGTAGGCTGATTTACCATCTCTGGTGACTTCAAACTTAACTGAATTATTCTCAATATTGTCCTTAGCGGCAAGTTTGATGCCATCGTGACCAAAGAAGTGACTAAGCAAGTCATTCACTCGCTTCGCGCCCTTGCGTTCATCCTTCTGTTGGCCCAGTAGGCGGGTCACTTCAGCCTCTTGTTTGATAATTTCGAGTTTTGCCTCGGTAAATACAGTGTTTGCAGTGTCAGAATCTGTTTTGAGACTGGCAATACGCGTTAACTCAGCATCGTAGGTAATGTCTCCAATAAAGGAAGCTACATCGGTAAGTCGAAGAGATTCGCGTGCAATATTTTTATCTTTTCCCAGTGAACTTGTACGGCTGTTATTTCTAGCGATCAGGTCATTGATGTCGCCCACGCATTGCTGAATTGCAATCGGGTCGTGAATGTAGACAGGTATGGCAACCTGCTGAAAAATGGTGTTCTTTCTCTTATCCAATGCAGCATTCAGAGCTTTGAGATCCTGCATGTAAACTTTCAGGTAATTATCAAGTTTTCTCTTGCTAGCTTCAAATAAGATTTTTTCTTCTGCATAGAACTTATCACCAGTCAAAACCAAGAAGTTAGGAATGGCTTGGATTTCTGTGGCGATGGAAGACAGGCATGAATCGATACACGACTCCAGATCCGAGGATTCCTTACTAAAGTGAGAGTCTAATACCTGCCAGATGTCATGGGGAAGGCTTTGACGACAGAAGGCGCAAGTGTCTCGTTTATCTTTATGTAGCGGTATGCCTTGCTTTACCCACGTTTGAAGAGCCGCCTCATTCAACAGTTCCTGAATTGGCAGGGTTGGCTTAATCAATCTTGAAAGGAGTTCTTCGGCTTCCTTGCTTATTGATTCTATGTTGAGGCTTAATGATACGGTATAGGTAATATCAGGTAGGGCCTCTTGCTTCAAGAGGTTGACCTTGGCAGCTTGTTCTTCGGTTGTCAGCGGTATGAAGCTAGGTTTTTTGACAGAGCTAATGTCTCTTTTGATACTGTCTATATTGTAAACAGCAGGGCCGTAGATGCGATTCAGCTTAATCTTACTGTTGGCATGAGAACGAAGTTTGCCTTCCAGAGCATCAGACGCAGTTTTATGAATGCCTTTCGTTCGATCTCGTTCTTTCTTTTTAACTTCAAGTTCATGTCGGAGGCCTGCCTTCGACTCAACACTGCCTAACTTAGTTTGGATTGCGATAATGGCATCTTCGATCTCTTTATTCTTTTCACCAACGATAGCAAACGTCTTGATCTCTCCGTCGCTTTGATTGACCAAAAAGCTTAGGTTATCGCTCACAAAGTCTCGATTGTAGACCCGAACATCGTAGCTATGACCGACAAGGTCTGCCTGTGTTACATCACCGTTATCACCGCGAATAATAAAATTTGGATCCACAAAATTGTGTGGAATGCGTCCTGTTTCCAAAGCACGGAAAATTCGCGAGAGTGTAGTTTTACCAGAGTAGTTTCGTCCATAGAGAATGTTGAGCCTCTTGAAATTCTGGACATTATTACCTGTATCTTTAAGGCTATTTCTCCAACTAAGTTTTGTGAAACTACCAAAATTATCAATGTCAACCTGACTGAACATGAACACTCCTCTAATGTTGGCTATTAGTTGCCAATTTGCAAATAAACAAATTGTTCATTTAGTTTACTCTAAGATTAAGGAATGTTTGGGCTGGTTATTAATACAGCATAGAACGTATTATATGAAGGGGTTCAACATCCATCTAAAGGCCATAAAAAGTTCATAGACATAGCCTAGGGTAATGAAACTGTGATCTGCTCCGCACAAGTAGATAGAATGGTATCAATATCCACTATTGGCACTGTGCGGACTATCTGATTAGTTTTATCCTTAAATCATAGTAATATTAGATCGAATCTGATCATATATCTCTAAATTATAAATATAAAAGAACTACCCAACACAAAATAAAAAAATGCCGATACGCTAGGAGTCATATCGGCATATAAAATAAACGCAAGAAGCAATGTAAGTCATGTCGTACTAATTCGTATCAAACCTGTCAATTTGATACATTTGTAATGATAATTATTCTCATTAATATATTCAACCCTAAATTAAATAAGGTTACTTTGTAGCCTTTCCATCTACGCCGACCACAGAATCAATACCCACTTATACCGTTCACACAAGAGCTGTGAGTCGGCACCTTATTAACTAAATAAATCGGTAAATGTTATGTCAAAAGAGATAAACGAATTACAGTTTAGTCTTCACTATGCATCAGAAACAGACAGTGAAAAGAATACTTCAGCCATTTTAACGGCGAATATCCATACGGCTGATGGCGAAACTCAACAACTCACACAACTAATTTGCACGACATCTCCCGCAGGTAAAAAGCAATATCGAATCGGCACACAAAAGATTAATGATGCAGGCGACCCATTGCTGGTGGCAATTGAATCCTATTGGCGAAAAAACACGCAAGAGAGTTGTGTTTATTTGTTAGAGAAAGCGAAGCAATTTATTCAAGGGTACTTACAACAAACGAATACATGGATATCTATGTATGGTCTTGTGATTGTTTCTAATGCTTCACTGGAAGAGCAGTTGCCTGAAGGTTTATTAAAAGCACTTAAAGTATCAATACCCGCCTAATTTTTATCGTTTCACTTTTAACTCTCTCACACTAATCATTAACGGACACTCCTCTGGGGGTGACTATGCGTATGGAAAAATTAACCAATGTAACTTATGGAACAGCAGGCCTAACGGCCTTTTTTGCCAGTCTCTCATTATATGAATGGGGATTTGTTATCGGTATGGCGTTTAGCATGGTTCTTGGTTTAGCTACTTACTTTATGACTCGTCGAGAGCAACGAAAACGCACTCAATTATTTGAAGAGCTTGTTCGTCATGTTGACCCACAAAACCCGACCGAAACATTAAAAAGGCTTGCTGAATTAATGGTGAAAGCGCCAAAGGATATTTAATGTCTCTCAAACAGAAAATAGCCGCGCTAACAACTGCGGGAGCAACAGCAATTGCGCTAGTAGTGATAGCCCATTTTGAAGGTGTACGTTATGAACCTTATCGTGATGTGGCGGGTGTTCTAACAGTTTGTTATGGGCATACAGGCAAAGACATTATTCAAGGTAAGAGATACACACAACAAGAATGCGATTTGTTATTACAAAACGATTTTATTAAGACACAACAGCAAGTCGATACATTAATCAAAGTGCCACTCGATGACTACACCAAAGCCGCTTTATATTCCTTTGCTTTTAATGTGGGTACAACCGCATTTGCTCGCTCAACATTACTTAAGAAATTAAATGCGGGTGATAGAGCGGGTGCCTGTGAAGAAATAAAACGTTGGGTATACGCAGGTGGAAAGGTTTGGCGAGGGCTTGTCAGTCGTCGAGAGGCGGAGTCAGCACTATGTCATGGAAACCTTTAATCGTCATTATCGGCTTTATTCTTGCATTACTCATTACAGTCGCTGGTGGCATTTATCTCTTGATTGATAACTCATGTACTAAAGACCAAGTGAGTTTAGAAAAACGCTGTCAGATTGCACTCTCACATCATCGGTACTAATCATGAAATACGGGAAACTCTATGCCGTCATTGCGATGGTAGGCATTATTGTGGGTAGTTATTGGGTGATTAATTGGCAAGCTAATAGAATTAATGCACTGACAGATACCAACAAAAAACTGACAGTGGCTCTCGAAGAACAGAAGTCTATTAACACTGATTATCAAGCACGCATAATGCGGTTAAACCAACTGGATATTCAATATACGCAGGAGCTAGCGAATGCTAAGAATGAAATTAGTCGCTTGCGTGATATTAGTGAGCATCATCCTGAGCGGGTGTACATCAAAGCCGAGTGCCCAAAAAGCAAAACCACTCCCGCCACCAGCTTGGCTTATGCAACCACCGCCCGACCTACTGACACCGCTATCCGAAATTATTGGTTACTCAGAGAACGAATAGCTGAGACTGAACAGATGATTAAAGGGTTGCAGGATTACATTAGAGCGGAGTGTGTGAACTAAAAAAAAGCCCTACGTAGAGTACGAGGGCAAAATTGAAATTTGTCGAAAAAATATCAATCTTAATAAAGATAGCACTTATAAGTGAATATACCTATAGTGCGGCAAAAATATTATTTTAATAAGTGGTTGCAATACACTTAATATTAATTTGCTAAATAATTTCAATAATTTAGGTGGGTGATTCTTATTTGTGTATTTGTTTTCTTTAAAAAAAGATACTTTTTGTGATAAAAATAAGAATAATAATATTTAATGGTAACTATAAGGTTATTTAACTATAAGGGTATTTATATTCAATCATGGCATAAAAAAATTTTTCTTTAGAATTTGATGCCATTAAACCTTGGTAAATACTGAATGGTACCTCCTTATATCGATATTGTTCTCCATATTTACAGTCGATATCCAGCGTTTTAGTTTGATAATCGTAAGCAACAGAAATAATTTCAGATGATGCAATGTAAATTTTGTCCATTAGACTAATCACTATTAATAAAAATAAAATGGGATAAAATAAAAGAGTAAATAAATTTTTACTTTAGTAACTTTTAATATTAGTAAAAATATTCAACTTATTTTTATATAAAGAAGAAATATGAGTTAAATTTATTATTTGTGTGAAGCTTCTCACATTAGAGATGAAAAATAAGTTCCAGCATCACGCATGGACAAAATTAAATAAAGAACTTCTCAAGAGGAATATAGTGATATTAATTCAGTATCGCTTTGTTAAGCAAATAAGCGAATTGAATACTTTCAATTGTTTTTTTAATTAACTATTGAATACAAATAAAATAACCCTGCGAGTTTGAGTTTACCGTGGGGCTAAATTTAAGCGAAAAATAAATACCTATAAATCATACCGCTACTCTTATTTCAATGCCAATAGAAATAGAAAGCGTCGCGTTGTCGCCGTCTCCTATGTTAGCCATGACCTATTTTATTTCTCGATAGAGAGCGCATAGTGAGAGTCAAAAACAACGAATACCACCGTTTTGTTATTTTTCGGTCATTATCAGCAACGTCAGCTGTAGGTAGAAGAAGGGGCGTGACGATGGAGAGACATCAATATATTTAATTCTACAAACGTCATTTATTTAGTGACGTATATGGATAGCCATCAGTTAACCGCTGGTGGCTTTTTTTATACGCATTTCATCGCTCATTCACAGAGCAATTCAAAAACGTCGAATCCAATCACTTTGATATGAGCCTTCGAGAAAGTCAGTTATAGCTGGCGAGCTTCGACGGGCTGATTTTCTATGTGAACGAGGGTTCATTTCAAATGAAGGTAATACGTTATGCAATATCCAAGAGTAAGTATTAATGGTGTGTCTGTCCGTGTTGATAGTGAAGGTAGATATAATTTAAATGATCTTCATGCGGCCGCTGTTGCGGATGGTAAAGCAACGGAATCACAAAGGCCTGGTGCATTTTTGAAAAGTCGTCAAGTAAGGCGATTTGTTCACGCTTTAAGCGATGCAACAAAAAGTGCATCGGTTAAAGTGATTAAAGGTGGACTCAACCAGGGAACTTGGGCTTTAGAGTTAGTCGTTATTAGATATGCAGCTTGGTTAAAGCCAGAATTTGAAATCCTTGTCTACAACACGTTTAAAGAGGCTACGAGGAAGGGATTAGATGTCATGTCTAAGTTGAACAAGCTAGATCATGTCATTAATACCGAAACTAAAAATATAAGTAACTGTGCAAGAACGATGGCTAACTGGGGAGTTGGTGGTAGAAAGCAGTTACTACTAACAGCGAGGGAACGAATTCTTAAAGAAGCTCAAATCTATATTCCTGGTATTGAATAGCGTTCCTTAAAATTGAGGATATTGATTTAATTAATATCTAACGATGAATAGGCCCTAATGGCTTTTTTATTGGAGTTTATTATGTCAAACAAACAGATTAATTATGAGGCAATAGGTCATTGTGTTTACTTGCAAAAAGAAATATCGCAGCTAATTGAAGAGAGAAGCAACCTATATAAAGAATTCATAGCGATTTGTCATTCAGGGCAATTTCCTTATACAGATCCAAGAAACACAAAAATCATCGATTTAAATAGTATTGATAAGCCAGCTAAATTGCTAAAAAAAATACATAAAATAAATCAAACTATCATCACACTAGCAACCACTCATAATCAATGGGCGGATAAGGCTGATTATGAACATTATGTTATTAGTAGCGATAATTCTTTAGGTTTTAGTACGTCTAGTGACGTTATATTCAAAGGAATTATTACCTGCAATAAGCAATCATCAATAGAAGCTGATGTTGTCAGAAACAAAACATGAAAAAACGCAATGTCTATGGTGGTCGCTGGGCAAAGGTACGATTAGCGTTTCTTAATGAACATCCGCTCTGTGTCATGTGCCAAGAGCAAGGGCGCATTACTGCGGCCACAGTAGTTGACCACATTATTCCGCATCGTCTTAAAGAAGCGCTTGAATCAGGTGATAAAGAACGTATCGCAAAAGCCCAAGCTTTATTCTGGGATAAAAATAACTTTCAAAGCTTATGCGAACTGCATCATAACTCGACCAAACAACGTATCGAAAAGAGTGGCAAAGTCATTGGCTGTAATGCGGATGGTATTCCACTCGATCCCAATTCTCATTGGCATCAATAACACAATGAATACAGGGTGGGGGCGGGGTAAAAGTTCAGACACTTTCGCCCTGATTACCTAGCGCCCTCATTTGTGTGCACAACCGCGAAATGAAAAGTTTTTTTCTGGGAGGTTCCGATGGCAGGAAGACGCCCGAAACCGACCCACTTGAAGGTGGTCACCGGTAATCCGGGAAAACGAAAACTCAACGATAAAGAACCCCAACCTAAACGTGAAATTCCAAGCCCACCCGAACATTTAACGGATTGGGGGAAAATGGCGTGGGCAAAATTAACCTTACTATTCGATGGAATGGGCGTTTTAACCGTGGCTGACACGCTGGCATTAGAACGACTGTGTGATATCTACGCTGATATTCTTCAATTGCGAGACACCATTGCTATTGAAGGTCGGACATACACCACAAAAACGCAATTAGGGGATTTTTTAATTAAAGCGAATCCTGCCGTAGCCATGTTGGCTGATGCAGATCGCCGTTTTAAAAGTTATTTAGTCGAGTTTGGTTTAACCCCCGCCGCTCGTTCGAAGGTGAAGATGGATGGTGGAGAAGAAGAGGAAGATCCGCTCAACCAATATTTCGGTTGATCCCGCAACGCAATACGCGCAAGACGTGCATCAAGGCAAAATCTTAGCGGGGCCTGATATTCGTCATGCATGTGCGCGCCATCTCAAAGATTTAAATGAAGCCGAGCAACGAGGATTAGTCTGGGATGTTGAGGCTGTCAAAAGGGTGATCGACTTTTTTGCGAAAGTCTTAAAGCTCAATGGCGGGGAGCATGAAGGAAAACCGTTTATTTTATTGCCTTGGCAATGCTTTGTGATTGGCTCCATTTTTGGCTGGAAAATGACAGACGGCACACGCCGATTTCGCATGGTGTACGTTGAATCGGGCAAAGGTTCAGGAAAATCCCCGATGGCAGGTGGCGTTGGGTTGTATTGTTTAGTCGCCGACAGTGAACCGCGTGCCGAAGTGTATGCGGCAGCCACGAAAAAAGACCAAGCCATGGTTTTGTTTCGTGATGCGGTGGCAATGGTTGATCAATCTCCCGCATTAAGTCAGCGGATCACCAAATCAGGCGGAACAGGCAAAGAGTGGAACTTGGCTTATTTGAAAACGAGTTCATTCTTTCGCCCGATTAGCTCAGATGATGGGCAATCAGGGCCTCGTCCCCATTGTGCGTTGATTGATGAAATTCATGAGCATAAAAATAATACCGCCGTTGAGATGATGCGAGCAGGCACAAAAGGTCGGCGACAAGCCTTGATATTTATGATCACCAATAGTGGCCATGATAAAACCAGCGTGTGTTATGACTATCATGAATACGGACGAAAAGTCGCCGAAGGCACTATCGAAGACGACAGTTTCTTTTCCTATATTTGCTCACTGGATGAGGGCGATGATCCCTTTAAGGATGAGTCTTGCTGGGGGAAAGCCAATCCGTCATTGGGCTACACCTTTTCTGATCGCTATTTACGCGAACAAGTGACACAAGCCCGAGGTATGCCCGCAAAAGAAAGTATTGTCAGACGGCTTAATTTTTGTCAGTGGGTGGATGCCGATAATCCATGGATTAACAGTGAAACATGGATGCAGTGTGAAAACACGTTCACCTTCGATGATCTTCAAGGTGAAGAGTGTTATGGCGGACTGGACTTATCGGGAACCAAAGATTTAACCGCATTAGCCTTGTATTTTCCTACTCTCAAACGTCTTTATGTCGAATTTTGGACACCCAAAGACACCTTATTGGATAGAGCGAAAACCGACCGAGTGCCTTACGACTTATGGGTAAGGCAAGGTTTTATGCATACCACGCCAGGGAATGCGGTGAGATATGAATTTGTGGCAGAACGTATCGCCGAGATGGCAATGCGCGTCAACATGAGAGCCATTGCCTTTGACCCTTATCGCATTAAATACCTTGTACCCAAACTTGATGAGGTGGGGGTGACGGTTCCCTTAATCCAACATGGCCAAGGGTTTTACAAAGCCAAAGACTCAGGGCTATGGATGCCGCACTCTATCGAACTGTTTGAACAACTCATTGATGACAAGAAGATTGAGATCCACGCTAATCCTTGTTTGAGATGGAATGCCGCATCCGCTGTGCTTGAGGCTGACCAAAAAGATAACCGTGTCTTTGCTAAGAAAAAAAGCACCGGTCGAATTGATGGTGTGGTGGCATCAGCAATGGCGATTGGTGCTGCGGAAGGTGAGGTTGATGATGGCAACCTTGAAGATTTTTTCTCTAACCCATTGAGTATGTGATGACAGATAAACAATATTCAATCGATTTGCGCACTAATCATGGTTGGTTTGCGCGTCTGGCTTCCTTCTTTGTTGGGGGAAGACTCGTGACACCTGAACAAGGTTCACAATCAGGCGTTATCTCAGCGCAAGGCTCGCTTGGTGATTCTTCTGTAAATGATGAGCGAATACTCCAAATATCAACGGTTTGGCGTTGTGTTAGCTTAATTTCGACGTTAACGGCTTGTTTGCCACTGGATGTGTTCGAAACGGATAAACGGGGAAATAGAACCAAAGTTGATTTAAGTAACCCATTGGCTCGATTACTGCGATATTCGCCCAATCAATATATGACGGCTCAAGAATTCCGAGAGGCAATGACTATGCAGCTTTGCTTTTATGGTAATGCTTTCGCGTTGATTGAGCGAAATAAAGTCGGTGATGTGATCAGCTTGCTTCCTCTGTTGTCTGCCAATATGGATGTACGCATGGAGGGGAAGAATATTATCTATAAATATCAGCGTGATCATGAATTTGCCAAATTTAAACAACACGAAATTTTTCATTTAAAAGGGTTTGGTTTTAATGGGTTAGTTGGATTGTCGCCTATTGCTTATGCGTGTAAGACAGCAAGCACGGCCGTTGCGATGGAAGATCAACAACGTGAGTTTTATGCCAATGGGGCTAAGTCACCTAAAATTCTAACAACAGGCGATAAGGTACTGAATAAAGAGCAACGTAGCCAACTTGAAGAGAATTTCAAAGAAATTGCGGGTGGCCCCGTTAAAAAACGATTGTGGATCTTAGAAGGGGGATTTCAAGCTCAAGATATTGGTGTTAGTCCTCAAGATGCAGAAACAATGTCTTCCCGCAAATTTCAAGTCAGTGAATTAGCCCGTTTCTTTGGTGTTCCACCGCACTTAGTCGGTGATGTTGAAAAATCAACAAGTTGGGGAACAGGTATTGAGCAACAAAACTTAGGTTTTCTTCAATATACCTTACAACCCTATATCTCCCGATGGGAAAATTGCATTGCGCGTTGGCTTCTAAAACCACCCGAAGTGGGGAAATACCATGCTGAACATAACCTTGATGGGTTATTGCGTGGCGATTCCACTTCACGCGCCGCGTTTATGAAAGCGATGGGAGAATCGGGGCTAAGAACCATTAATGAAATGCGACGGCTCGATAATTATCCTCCTCTTGAAGGTGGAGATGTCGCTTACCGGCAAGCACAATATTTACCGATTAACCAACTCAATAAAGAGCCTCACGAAAGTGGGGCTTAATTATTTATGGGGGTTCAATGCCTGATATTAGAAAAACACTGAATTTTGATGAAGCGGAAATCAAATTTACGGGTGATGGCACACAAGGCGTTTTCGAAGGTTATGCCTCCGTATTTAGTCATCAAGATTCCGATGGTGACATTATTTTACCCGGTGCATTTAAGCATGTTTTAGATAAGCAAAAACAAAAAGTCGCTATGTTTTATAACCATCGAGTCTGGGAGCTTCCTGTGGGGAAATGGGAGTACATGGAGGAAGATCAAAAAGGATTACGTGTGAGAGGACAACTGACACCCGGTCATAGTGCGGCTCAAGATCTAAAAGCGGCAATGAAACATGGCACGGTTGATGGGCTTTCTATCGGATTCGGTTGTCTGCGTAATGACTTTGAGCGAACACCTTCAGGCCGTATTTTTAAAAACATCTCCCTGTTACGTGAAATTAGTATTTGTACATTTCCCGCTAATGACCAAGCACAGGTTTCATCACTCAAGAGTATCGATGGGTTATTAACGATCAGAGATATTGAGGATTGGCTGAGAGAGTCAGCCGGTTTATCAAAATCAGAAGCAGTCGGTTTTATTTCCCGCTTCAAATCCGCTATTCGGAGTGAGTCCGATGACACTCAACAATTCCTAGTCGCATCCATTGTTAACCAAATTAATGCATTTAATCTGAAAGGATAGAATATGTCTGACTTAGCTATTATCCAAGAAGCCATCGAAGGATCACAAAAAAAGGTGCAAGAGCTCTTCGATGCACAGAAGAAAGAAATTGAAGCTACTGGCGCAGTTTTAAAGCAATTACAAACAGATTTAGCCTTAGTCCAAGAGGAATTAAAAAAAGCCGGTGAACGTCTGTTTGATTTAGAGCAGAAAGGGGCAACGAGTGCTGATGATCCTAATGCGAAAAAAGATTTTTCTGAGCGAGCAGCAGAAGCGCTGACAAAATCATGGAATGGGAGTCAGGCTTCTTATGAAGTGAAAACCTTTAATAAATCATTAGGCAGTGATGCGAGTTCAGCCGGTGTTCTCATTCAGCCGATGCAAGTACCGGGTATTATTATGCCGGGGATGCGTCGTTTAGTTATCCGCGATTTATTAGCACAAGGTCGTATTTCCAGTAACTCACTGGAATATGTACGCGAAAAATTGTTTACCAATAGCGCGGCACCCGTGAAAGAAAAGGCTCAAAAACCAGAATCTAATCTGACTTTTGAAAAACAAACGGCAAATGTGATCACTATTGCTCATTGGATCCAAGCGTCTCGCCAAGTGATGGATGATGCTGCGCAGTTACAGTCTTACGTTAATAACCGCTTATTGTATGGCTTAGCATTAGTGGAAGAGGAGCAATTACTCAATGGTGACGGTACTGCGGATAATTTGACGGGGATTAATCATGTTGCCACTGCCTATGATACCACGTTGAGTGCTACGGGTGACACACATGCTGACCTGATTGCTCATGCCATTTATCAGGTAACAGAATCTGAATTTAGCGCCTCTGGTATTATTTTAAATCCTCGTGATTGGCATGCCATTGCGTTAATGAAAGATAAAGAAGGGCGTTATATTTTTGGTGGTCCACAAGCGTTTACTTCAAATGTAATGTGGGGATTACCTGTTGTTCCAACAAAAGCACAAAAACAAGGTGAGTTTACTGTTGGTGCATTTGATTTGGCGTCTCAAGTATGGGATCGAATGAATGCAGTTATCGAAGTGAGTCGAGAAGATCGTGATAATTTCGTGAAGAATATGCTGACCATTTTGTGTGAAGAACGTTTAGCCTTAGCCCATTATCGCCCTCAAGCCTTAATCAAAGGGACTTTCCCAACGTCTGGAAGAAGTGCTTAAGTAATAGGTCGGGGTAGGTAACTATCCCGTATTACATCATGAATATCTTAGATGTCATTCCTCTTTCTTTATTAAAACAGCATCTCGAATACAGCGGTGATGATCGTGATGAGCAGATTATATTTTATGCACAAAGCGCATTAAATTATTGTTTGAGATGGTGTGATGAACCGGCATGGAAATCACCTGATGATATCCCTTATGAAGTGAAATCGGCAATGCTCTTAGTGCTGGGGGATATGTTTGAACATCGAACCAGCCAAAGTGAAATTCCGTTATATGAAAATAAAGCAGCAGAACGATTGTTACTGCTTTGTCGAAATTGGCGAGGTAGTTAATGGATCCGGGACGATTACGCCACACTATTCATATTCAAAAATCAGTATTAGCGCCCGATGCCATCAGTGGCAGTGATGTGATTTGGACGGATCATGCGACAAAAGTACGTGCAGCGATCATGCCTTATCAAGGGCGAGAATATTTTCAAGCTCAGCAAGTACAAAGTGAGGCCACAACGCGAATTCTTATTCGTTATATCGCTGATATTGATACTTCGATGCGTATTGTATGGGGTAAGCGAATATTTAATATTATTTCGATTATTGACCCTTATGAGCGTCATCGTGAGCTTCAATTAATGTGTAAAGAGGGCGTGAATGATGGGTGAGATTAAAATCAGTGGATTGTCTGAACTCGCTCAACGAATGCAAAACATTGCCCGTAAAACCAGAAATCAAAGTGCGCGTAAGGCGATGAATGCAGGCGCTTCGGCGTTAAAGCAGGAAATCAAACATCGAGTGCCTATTCTTAAGGAAACGGTGCCTCATCGACGCAAAGGCACTATCAAGCGCAATATTCGTTCTAAAACGAAAGTACAACGCAATGGGCAAGTCAAAACGCGCATTTGGGTGAAATCATTATCGGGTAAAAAGGTGTCTGCCTTTAAACAGGCAACGGGGAAAAGTGCAACATTGAACCCGAATGATCCATTTTATTGGTGGTTTGTCGAGTTTGGTACCGCCAAGATGCCCGCACAACCGTTTATGCGTCCCAGCTTTGAAGCGAAAAAGGAAGCAACGGCTAAAGTGATTGTTCAAACACTCAAAGAGGATATTGAAAAAGTAAGGTAGAGATCATGATACAGCAATTAAAAGAGACCCTTTCACCGCTTGTCGATGGAAGGGTTTTTTTTCAGGTATTACCCGAAGGCAAAGGGCATTATCCCGCCATTGTGATCCAGTTTGCCAGCATCACGCCTAACAGTGCGCTGGAGGATACGGATTTAGACAACTATCGTGTGCAACTTGATGTGTATGCGCCCCAGCCACAACCCCTTATAGTCTTGCGTAAAAAGATTGAAACTCAGATTGTTGCGACAATCCCATTTGCACAACGGGTGAATGCGGTCTTTGGGTATGAAGCGGATGTCAAATTGCATCGGCTTGTTCTTGAATTAATGATTTCATCAGATAAATAAGGAATGGATATGGCAAAGTCAAAAAACCATAAAGCGACGCCTTTCCTCGGCACGAAGATCTTTGTGCAAACAGGCTTAGGGGAGGCGATGACGGTGACGGAAGCGACGTTATCACCCGCAACCATTACCATCGCCAATAATAAACTGAAAGCGGATGACATGATTATGTTATCGGGACTCGGGGAGTTAGATGGGCGTTTCCCCATTGCACAGGTTGATGGCAATAAAGTGACCTTGTGCGACGAAGTGGATTGGAGTGATAAAACGTTACCCACAGATTTTGCAAACGCCAAAGCACAACGCATTCAATGGTCTAATAATTTCTGTGCGGTAAAAAGTTTCAGCAAAGACGGCTCGACAACCGAACAAATTGATGTCACCACTATTTGCAGTGATGGCAAAGAATATGAATCCGGTGATACGGAATACGGCTCAATTAAATTGACCTTCTTCTTACGTTATAGCTCCAGTGATGTGCAGCGACTCTTGCGTAAATATGAAAACAGCAAAGAAAAATTTGCGGTGAAAATGGTCTTAACGCGAGATGAAGGCTCCATGTTTTATTACGGCTCTGTCGAGACAGGCATGAATATTGATGGCAGTGTAGGGCAAATGATGGATTCGGGGATCTCGATTAAATTGTCTGGCCGTGATTATTTGAATGTGAAGAAATAATCCTTAACTCATCCACCTCATTATTTCTCTTCTCCCTTCTCGATAAAAAAATCTTAGGAGTGATTATGTCTAACGCGTTATTGCGTGAATTAGTGTTAAACCAAGCACTGAAAGTGACGTCTTTTACCTATTTAGACAACACCTTTTATGTCAAAGAGCTGGATGTTGGCACCATGAATTACATTCAGCGCAAACTTCGCCAAATTAAAATCAAGCTCGCTGAGGCGCAGGACATTTATTTAGACGAAGACGATCCCGAACAATTTAATGAGGCGATAAATCGTGTCTACGATGAATATGATGTTGCCAGAATGCTGGCCTTTAAGTTGTGTGATGAAAAAGGGGAACTGCTTTTTGATGCTGAAAATGAAGAAGACTTAAAAGGTCTTAATCGTTTAGGGCAAGGGTTCTCTAATGCGGTGTTTACAGCAGAAGCGGGGAATAGCGAAAAAAACTTGGAGAACGGCGACAATTCCAACTGATATTGTCGTTGGCACTGGGAAAAACGCTCGCGGAAATCGAGCAAATGCCTGAAAGCCACTTGTGTGAATATGAGGCTTTTTATCGCAAACAACCCTTTGGTTTATGGCGAGAGGATTATCGGATGGCACAAGTGGCGCATCTTCTCGCGATGATAAATCGTGATCCGAAAATGTCTCCGCCTGAATTGATGGATTTTATGCCGATGTGGAAGAAGAAAATCACGGAAGAAGAGGTGTGGGATAATGTCACTGAGAGTGTATTAGCTAATCGATAGCCCCACATCCGTGGGGCTTAATCGTTAACTACCGCGAGACATTTTCTCAATTTTTTTATCCGTATTGTATTGAGAAAGGGCATAAACCGACCAGATAGCCGCAGGGATCCATCCAATTAAGGTGATTTGTAGGATAAGGCAGAAGATGCCAGCAAATGGGCGACCAATCGTGAAAAATTGTAACCAAGGTAGTAATAACGCCAGAATAAGTCTCATAAAACCCCCTCTATTATTCGAAATTTCAGTTTATCAATAATTAAATCAATAGCAAATAACAAGGAATATTGCATTTATTCAGGGTGAAAGTTTGCTTTTGTAGTGTTCATACCAAGGATTGAATTTATGGCGGGAGCATTAGGTAGATTAAATATTGATTTGACGCTGAATACGGCAAATTTCACAAATGCGATCAACCGTAGCCAGCGCCAAACAGAACAATTTGGGCAAAGTATTCGCGTCAGTCTTCAAGCTATCACCGTACAACAAGAGCGAATGGTATCGCAAACCGCAAAATCCTCGGCGCTTTTTGCCCGTTTTGCGAGTATCACCGCAAGTGCATTATCCATTCATCAAGTCATTAATTATGCCGATAGTTGGACGGAATTACAGAACCGCTTAAAACTGGTGACGGAAAGCTCCGTTGAGTTAAATAAAGCCACACAAGCCGTCTATGATATTGCCCAAAAAACCTATCAATCATTGGATGCCACAGCACAGGTTTATCAACGTTTTGCAGATAATGCCGATCGCTTAGGCTTAAGTCAGCAAAAAGTGGCTGAACTCACGGAAACCGTCTCAAAAGCCGTGGCGATTTCGGGGGCGAGTGCAACCGCAGCCCAAGCGGCATTAACCCAATTTGGTCAAGCATTAGCCTCGGGTCAGTTACGTGGCGAAGAGCTAAATTCAGTGATGGAGCAAACCCCTGCGTTAGCGAAAGCCATCGCTGACGGAATGGGTGTTAGTGTGGGCGAATTAAGGAAGAAAGCCCAAGATGGTGAAATGACGATTGAGAAAGTCATTCAAGCTTTAGAGCGTGCTGCCGACAGTGTGGATAAAAAATTCGCCACCAGTGTGACAACGGTTAGCCAAGGTTTCACTAATCTTCAATCGGCGATGACCAAATTTATTGGTGAAGCGAATCAAGGTACAGGTGCGACTCAGCTTTTTACCACAGGGATGAGCACTCTTGCCGATAATCTATCGTTAGTCGCTAAAGTAGTCGAAGGGATCGCCGTCACGGCATTGGTAGCAAAACTCTCTCAATGGACGAAAGCCACTTATCTGAAAAATCAGACAACGTTGAATGAAGCCAAAGCCACATTACAGAGTGCAGAGGCAAACAGTGTGGCAGCAACCAGTGCCGTGAGGAAGTCATGGGCGGATAAAGAAGCCGCCACATCGGCGCTCAATAGAGCCAAAATGGAATATCAAGTTGCTAGAGGCACTAACGCGGAAAAAATCGCACTCGATAACCTTATCGCCACAAAATCACTCGCAAGAACAGCCTCGCTAAATTATACACAGGCATTAACCGCCGAAAATGTTGCTCAACGTGCATTAACGACCGCTCGGCGTCAATCAACGGTGGCGGGGCGAGCACTTAACAGTGTTATGGGATTAGCGGGTGGCCCTATTGGATTAGTGTTGACGGGTGTTGCGGCATTGGGCATGGGATTGTATGAATACAGCGAAAATGTCAAACAAGCCAAGTTAGAATCGATTGAATTTGCCAATTCCCTTGATACATCAACAGAAGCGTTAAACAAAATGAGCAATGCCACGCTAGTGGCGAATTTAAGTAAAGTTTCATCGGGCATTAACGCGCAATTGGAGAAAGTCGAGGAGCTTAAACAACAAGTCATTTCCTTACAAGGTCTATCAAAATACAGCGTTGAGAGTGAAAAGGCGTTTGCTGAACAAGGTGTGGGGGATTTATACCTTAAACGAGTGGCTGAAAAGCAAAAAGAGCTTGATGCTGCGATGGGGATATATGCAGAGCAAGTTAATAACTTAGAGCGTCAGCGAGCCAATATGCAAAATATGTTGGCGACACTCAAAGAAAAAGTGGGCGATCAAGCTCCTGAATATAAACGCTATGCCACTGAGTTACAAAATGTTGATGCCGTTATCAATTCACTTAAGGCGAGTTTAAAGAGTTTAGGCATTGAATATGAATCACTTATTGATATCACGCTTCAGGCGACAAATAGCCAAGTGAATGCCGCCACGGCGATTGCTAAACAGATTGATGAATCGATTGAAAAATCGCAACGTTCAGTGGCAAAAGCGCAAGCCACAGGGAAGGCATTAGCGAAATTAAATGCAGAAGATGTATTGGCTTCACGCAAAATTACGCCAGATATGCAAGGCTACGATAAGGCCTTACAAGCTGAAATTGAGGCACAACTGGCACTGCAAGCCAAACGGACGTATAAGCCTAGCCATAAATCAACCATTGATTACGCTAAACAGTACACCAAAATCTTGACGGAATTAGAGGAAAAACAAGCCTCACTGATTGCGGATGGACAAAGTATTCAGCTGTATGGCACTACCTCTTCCTTTAATGAATACACATCCGCATTAGCCGATATCAAACAGAATAAAGACAAGTTTGATGCCATCTTAAAAATCGATCCCAAAGCGATTGAGACGATAAAAGAAAAAGCGAAAGCCATTGATGATCTAGCGCGTGCCAACTCGGTTGCGCAATTTGCTTATGATCGCGGTAAAGAAATTGAGCAGATGCAATTTGAAACCACCTTGATAGGAAAATCGCGCGCAGAGCAAGAAAAGCTTAATGCCCTTCGTCAGATTGATGTGCTGTATCAGCAAGCCAGTGTGGATTTAGGCGAAAAAGAGTTGGCGAACTTGCAACGTAATGTCGAACTCACTAAACAGCAGATTGAGGAAGAGCTTAGGAAACGAGAGGCCATGAAAGGTGATCCGATGGTGGGATTAAAACAAGGCTTATCGGATTTCAGTGAGTCGGCTATGGATGTGATGGAGAACGTCAGAAACGTCACCACCAATGCCCTTAATAATATGTCTGATGCATTAGCCGATTTTGCTTTAACGGGCAAAGGAAGCTTTAAAGATTTTGCCAATGCGGTGATTTCCGATATCACTCGAATGGTGATGAAAATGCTGATTTTCAAAGCCATTGAAGCGGGTGGGCAGGCAATGGGCTTTGATATGGGATGGATGAGCAAAGGGCATGCTTACGGTGGTTATACGGGGCATGGCGGGAAATTTGAGCCTAAAGGGATTGTACATGGTGGTGAGTTTGTTTTTACCAAAGAAGCGACGGCTAAATTGGGTGTCGGCAATCTCTATCGCTTAATGCATGCGGCGCAAGGTTATGCTTCGGGGGGCTTTGTGGGGGCGGTCGCAGGACGAATACCCGTTACACCGCAACCGACGTTAGCCCGTGCAGGTGGTGTGCAAATGACGGTCGTTAATCATATTACAGTGACAGGAAATGGTGACGCTGTACTTGCACAGGCAATGAAGGAAGCCGCACAACAAGGGACAGAAGCAGGCGCACAGAAAGCCCACGCGATGATGTTACAAGACTTTCAAAGTAATGGCGCAGCACGCAGAACATTAGGAGTTTAAATGTCTATTCTTGAATGGCCAAAAGAAGTGATCCCCACACAGGAAAACTGGCAATTATTGAGTAACAGCAAAACCTTTACCTCGCCATTTAATGGAAGTAGTCAAACGGTACGCTTTCCGGGAAGTCGTTGGCGTTGTGAGCTGACATTCAATAATTTAAATGAAGAGAAATCGCGCCAGTTAGAAGCGCTGGTGGCTTCATTGGATGGGATGTCGGGACGAGTCAAAATAGCCAGTTGGATAAGAAAAGGGCGTTATGGATATGGTTCGCCTCGTATTGCAATACCGAGCCAATTAGGTCATCGGCTAGAAACAAAGGACTGGAAGCGCAATATGCGCGTGTTACAGCAAGGGGATCGCTTAACTGTGGGCAATGAACTCAAAATGGTGGTGACGGATGTGGTCAGTGATAATCAAGGACGTGCAAATATTCCTATTTCACCGATGTTAAGAACGTCACCTACCGTCAATGAAATGCTCGAAGTTGAGCGTCCTTTTGGGATTTTTCGTCTCGTTGATAATGAACAGGGTAAATTTCAGCATCGTCGCTTGGGGTATACCCATATCACGTTATCTTTTGAGGAGGTGTTGTACTAATGCAATATCATCCATTTTCTGATGAAATGGTCAACGCGATTAATGAGGGGGCTTATATCGTTTTAGCTGCCAGACTCGATTTGAAATCAGGCGTGACCTGTGCGCATACCGGTGTTGGGCAACTGATTATTGCGGGAGAAACCTATTTAGGTGTAGGAAGTTTAGGCGAAATCAGTCAGCTAAAAGAAAATAAGACAACCAGTCCTCCACAATTACAGCTTAAATTAGCCGGTTTTGATAAATCGCTGGTGGGAATGGTGATGAATGAGCAAAGTCGAGGACGCGAAGTCCGGTTGATGATGGTCGCCATCGGTGAAGAGGGAAAACCGCTTCTGGCTGAAGTCTTATTTGTCGGACAAATCACATCGATTAATATAGTGTCTGGCGAAGAAAATGCCGTATGTGTTAATGTTTCTAATCGATTCGAACGATGGTCAATCGGGTTACCTGATAGATTCACCGATGAATCGTGGTCATCTCGAAGACAAGGTGATCGTATCTTTCGTTATGTTGCTCAAATGGCTGAACGGGCGATTTATTGGGGCAGCAAGAAAGATGCACCTGCATTTATTTATAAATAATCTTATTTTTCTTGTTAAACCCACTTTTGTGGGTTTTTTGTTATTTAAGGTCAGTACATGAAACAACCTAACTGGACACTTAAATTACCTGAAACCATAAGGGCGGCGATGAGTCGCCCTTTTTCATGGGGTGAATTTGATTGTTGTATTTTTGCCTCTGAATGTATTTACGCACAATGCGGTTTCTCGCCAATAAAGCCTTATCTCAATCATTATAAAACCAAAGCCGAAGCCTTCAACCTGATCAAATCTAAATTTGGCTCCTTAGAGAAAGCCGTATCACGCTATTTCAAATCCATTGAGATTGAGCGCGTTCAGCGTGGCGACCTCGTATTGTTTAAAGGTGAGGACGGTGACAGTTTAGCGGTGGTCTGGGCGGGGCATTATTGGGGCGTAACCCCACAAGGCGTGAAGCCAGTGCAGATTAACCCAATCAAAGCGTGGAGAGTGGAATAATGGGTGGGAGTGGTGGATTAATTTCAAAAGTCGTGGGTGCTGGCTTAATGATTGCGGGGCTATTTACTGGAGGCGTTACCTCGGCGATGGGGATGGCACTGATGGCAGCAGGCGTCGCGGTTCAAGTCGCGGGTTCGCTTATCTTTAAGCCTAAACTGCCTTCCATGAATTATCGAGATACCGGTGAACGCAAACAGATGTTACGTTCATCGTCTGCCCCTGAAACCGTGATCGTCGGAAAAACGGTAATATCGGGTTTGCTTTTCTTTGCAGAGGAAGAAAATGGCGAACAAGATGAAAATGAAAAAATCACACTGGCATTGGCGCTTGCTGGGCACCCCATAGAGAAAATCGGGAAGATTTGGTTAGGAGATGATCTCATTGAGACGTTTGGTGATAAAGCCTCATGGGAATTACATAACGACAGGGAAGATGTCGATCCCTTTATGCTTAAAAATTGCCCGTCATGGAAAGAGGATATGATTGGTCGAGGTCTGGCGTGGTTACGTGTGACACTAACGTTTGACCAAGAAAAATTCCCTTATGGATTACCCAATGTGAAATGTGAAGTTTGGGGAAAACATCTGTTTGATCCTCGCACAGGGCAAACTGTGTGGAGTAACAATGGTGCCTTAGTGATTTTGGATTATTACCGCCATTATTTAAAAGTACCTGATACAGATATTGATTTTGACAGCTTTAAACAGGCAGCCGATTTATGTGATGAAAAAGTGAGTCTGCCAGAAGGCGGATTTGAGTCGCGATATACCCTTAATGGCGCCTATGATTTAAATGAGAGTCCATCCAGTGTCTTGGAAGCGATGCACAAATGTATTAACGCTGAACCGACATTCACCGCAGGAAAACACGGTATTCAAATCGGTGCTTATTATGGACCTGCAATAAAAACCATCACTGAATCACAATTGATTGGCACCGTCACCTGTACCCCTGAAACAGGCTTAAAAGATGCCACCAATGCGGTGTATGGCACGTTTATTGATGCCGAACAGTTGTACACAAAAACGGATTTCACGCCTGTGATTGTGGACGAATGGGTGAAAGAGGATGGCTTAGAAATTCGGGAGAACATCGACTATCGTTTTGTCACCAGCCCTTACCAAGCCCAACGATTAGCCCGCCAATATCTCCGTAAAAAGAAAGCCGGAAGACGGGTTCAATTGACCATGAACTTAGACGGCTATGCTTATCGTCCTGGGGAAGTTGTGCTTTTAGAATTACCGGCTTTGGGGATTAGTGGGCTGGAATTTCGTATTGCCGAATGGTCATTTCATGCATTAGACGGTGTGGCTTTAACGTTGGAAGAAGATGGTGCTTATTTATATGAAGATGTGATTGGCAAGCCTTTTGAGCGTCCGCCGTTTGTGAGTTTGCCCACTGGTGGTGTTGCTTCACCTATTAATCTTACCTTTGTTCCACTTGCCGTCAGTGACATCGTACAAGGTACACTTTCTTGGCAGAATGTGGCGTCTGATGTGCGTTATAATACGGCTAATATCCTTCAAAATGGTAAAGTGATTCAATCTATTCAGGTGCCGGCTGAGCGTGTTGATATTAACGGATTAGCGCGAGGAACTTATCGTGTTGAAGTCAGAGCAACAAATGTGGCTGGTGCGATGTCTGCTCCCGCTATCAGTGATTTTGCCATTCAAGCACCACCGCCTCCTGAGCATATTGATGTTACCTCTGGCTTATTTAATCTGACCATTGCACCGAAACAAGGCGATAGCGCTGTCTTTGGTTATACCTTTGAATTTTGGTTTAGTGAGGAAAAGCTCGCTGATCTTTCTGAAAATGAAGTGATCACCAAAACAAACAAAGTTGGCCAAGGGAATTTCTGGACGCAAGAGAATTTAAAAGCAGGACATACGTATTATTTTTATGTTCGAACAATCAACAGCTATGGCAAATCACCTTTTGTGGAAGCTTCAGGTACTTGCTCTTCTCAAACCGATTTAATTCTTGAGGAATTAGTGGGGCAAATTAGCCGAGATCAACTCGCGCAAGACCTATTGGGCGAGATAAACAGCAAAGCTGACCAATCAGCCGTTGTTGAGTTAAACACGCAAGTGAAAGCAAACCATGATGCGATTTTAGCGGAGCAAGTTGCACGAGGAGCGGTAATTAACCAAGAACAACAAGCACGAGCTGAGGCAGATAAAGCGGAGGCACAACAGCGCCAATTCTTAGCTACACAACTTCGTGGTGATTATACCGGCAATGATTTATCGAAAGTCACCGCAGGACTTATCTCCGCCGAGAAGCAAGCGCGTGTTACAGGTGACCAAGCGGAAGCCAAAGCCAGACAATCATTGGAAACACGGATGAATGGGAATGTTTCCGCGATTAATAAATCACTAGAAACCCTCACCTCGAAACAGCAAGCGCAAACGCAAGAGATTTCAACGCTCAATTCAAATTTGAAAGGGAAAGCCGATAGCAGTGTGGTTAATGCATTAAATACGCGAGTATCTAATATCGATGGCAAAGTGACATCCACAACCTCTCAGGTACAAACGTTATCCAGTAAATTAGATAAAGTGAAAGCCGATTTAACGGAGTCTGTGGTGGTGGATTTAGATTTATCTAAACTCAATGAAAATACCTATTATCCGGTTATTTTGCCTTTAGTGACCTCTCGTCGTTACGCTTTTAAGGTTTTTAGAACCTTAGGGCAATATTCAGACAATAAACCCAGCTATGCAACTCACAGCACCAAAGGCTTTGCCATGATTGTGGAATGGCTAGTCAGTGGTTCTGGATGGGGAACACAGTCTGAAAACCG
Organism: Proteus sp. PR00208; assembly: GCF_016238545.1. Taxonomy (NCBI): domain Bacteria; kingdom Pseudomonadati; phylum Pseudomonadota; class Gammaproteobacteria; order Enterobacterales; family Morganellaceae; genus Proteus; species Proteus sp. PR00208. Next base: position 314,723 of record NZ_JAEHQE010000001.1, read on the forward strand.
TATCATTGATAATTTTGATTGGAAATGGACAAATCAATCTCCTGTGATGGGACCTGCTCAATTAACGAATGGCTCTGTGGAATATATCTATTTGCGAGGAGGGGCAAAATATCAGCTTACTAAGCATAAAAGTGTTAACCATCAAATTATCACCAGCACTTACACCAATAACAAACAATCGGTGGCACCAAAAGGGTTTGTGGCGAATGAAGTACCTAAGTCCAGCGAACAGAAAGCCAATGCAACGGCGAATGCGGTAAATCAACTTGAAACCAAAGTGACTGAGGTTTCAGGTAAAGTGACCTCTACCGCTCAGCAAGTCACTCGTTTAGAAAGCCAAGTGGGTACAAGTTTAGCCAAAATCGAACAAACTTCGAAAGTGGTCACAGACATAAATGGCAAAATTTCAGCATCATGGACAATGAAAGTCCAACAAGATAGCAAAGGGAATAAAGTCATTACTGGCATTGGCTTAGGATTCAATGCACAAGGAAATAGTCAATTTCTGGTTAATGCCCAAAATTTTGCGGTGATATCGTCATTAAACGGTAAAGTGGTGACGCCTTTTGTGATCCAAAATGGACAAGCTTTTTTCAATGATGCGTTATTTAGCAAGGCAACTATTGATAAATTATCGGTAGGTAAAAAAATCACATCCACTAATTATTCAGCTGGCAAGAAAGGATTTAATATTGATGCCACAACAGGGAATGTGGAATTAAATGATGCGGTATTTCGTGGACGGTTAGATATAAACTCAGGAGGAACAAAAGGGCGGTTAGTGATCACGAATAATACTATTTATGTTTACGATGAAAACAATCAGTTAGCGGCAAAAATAGGTTATTTAGGGTAGCGTATGAAGTTTATTGTTTTAATTACAGCATTATTATTGTCAGGGTGTACCTCTGGATATAAAAAAGTCGATTGCCAAGGTGTTTACCAAATAAAAACTTTTCACTATCAACAACCTGTATTGGTGAAGTTTGATAAAAAACGAGAAACCATTAAAGGGCCTCTTTATCATGCTGTACCTCAATTAGGATTTAAATTCTTGGGAGGATGGGTATCTCCTGATGCCGTAGAGGATTTCTCATGTCGTGGGGAATAGAGATATATGAAAAAGGAAAGCCAATAAAAATCACAGGGCGTTCGTTTATTTTTGACCAAATAGCGGTCACTCAAAATGGCAGTAAAACTTATAATAATATTCCTAAAGGGCGGTCATTGGCCGCCTATATTGTCGCTAGAAATCGAGGATCTTATTTCACTGTTAGAGTCGAGAATAATAAAATCTCGTGGAATTCTCTACGCGGTAGCCAATCGATTAATGGAATTATTATGGTACTAATTAAATGAGTAAATATGGTGCATTATTTTTTAATCAGGGTATTACCGAAGAATTAACACCTTATGAATCAGCCGTATTTTTAAAAAAGATAAAAACTAATCCAGGACTAATTAAAGTTATCGAAGGTAATAATAACGCAGTGCCACTTATTTTTATTCGAGTTCTTAATGCCTCTAATCCATCATTAAGTGGATTATCTGAAGTGATTTATGAGAACAATGCGTGGTGTGTGAATTTAATCGATACTATTCAAGGTAATTCAGCAGAATATGAGCTCTATGTATTTGTGAAGTCTTCTTATCATATTTCACTTCATCCCCAAAAATGGGGAATTCAAATTTATCATAAAGGTGTTATTACACACGCTTCAAGCCAAAGACCGCTTAATTTATTAGAAGGAAATAACTTTGTACTCACAGGAAATAATTGGAATGGCGTGAATGTCGGTTTTCCCTGTGCAGTATTAATCACAACAATTGGGCATATTGGTATGATGGATTCGATGGGAGGAAAAACGATTAGAGTAACCCTCTGTGGACGAGGTAACCGTATTATTCCTCATTCCATGATAGTTTCAGGACAGATGTCAACAACCTCATTAGGAAAGCAGTATTTTTATATTGATGTGAGGGAGTATGGTGGGTGATAGAAAACCACAATAAAGAGTTGAGTGTATAAAAGCTTATATACTCGTTGGCGGTTGGGTTTATGCTAGAAGAGAACTTTTACAACAATATCTTCATGCAAATAATTTTATCTGGATATAAGTATGAACTTTTAATTTTTTGCGAGTTGAGTTAGATATTTGCCGTTGTATCAACAAATTGAAGGTAGTATTTTAGTTGTTACACTCTCAACTTAGCAAATGGTAAAAGCAATGAGTTTGGACATTATTCCTTTGGAACGATCCTTTACAGCAGTATCTAAGGGAAGGCTTGGTCATGAAGATGAAGTATCCACATCTATGAGACTCTCATCAGGATCAATTAAATGGCCTCAACTTGAGAAAGAGTATCGGGTTGTGATTCTTGCGGCTGCTGGAGCTGGCAAAACCGTTGAAATGCGTTCTCAAGCTGAAATCATAAAGCAAAGTGGGAAATTAGCTTTTTTTATTCGTATAGAAGACTTGAATGAACCAGATTTTGCTTGGGGGTTGGAAGTTGGTTCTTCGGATGATTTTGAAGCATGGCTAGTTTCAACTGATGAGGCTTGGTTCTTTCTTGATTCTGTGGATGAGGCTCGACTGGTAGCGCCAAATGCTTTCGAAAAGGCGATTAAGCGATTTGAATATGCAATAAAAAAATCTTGTCACAGAGCGCATATTTATATTTCTAGTAGGCCTTACGCTTGGAGCTTCACAACTGATTATGAAATAGTTGAACGCTATTTACCATTTTCTAACCAAAACGTAGTTAATGGGACAATTAAAGATAACCCTCTAATTATATACGCTCTTAACCCATTGAGTTTAGAGGATATTCGTTTTTATGCTATTCAGCGTAAAGTCAAGAATGTGATTAAATTTGTTGATGAAATTGAACGAGCAAATTTACAGGTAATGGCATCTCGCCCATTTGACCTCGATTTTTTGATTACAACATGGAATAAAGATGGAGAATTTGGCTCTCGCTTCGAACTGTTTGAACGAAATATAGCAATGCGACTTGATGAAATTGATCCCTCAAGACGTCAGGTAAGGTCAATTAAAGCAACAAAAGCGCTTGAAGGTGCTTCTCGCCTTGCTGGGGCAGTTACTTTCACAGGGAAAAGTGGCATTGAGATTTATGATAGGCAAAGAAATCGTATCGGCGTAAATGCTGAAATTGTTTTAGCTGAATGGGAACCTTCCGATGTGTGGACGCTTCTAGAAAGAGGCATTTTTAGCGATGCAATATACAATATGGTTGGCTTTCGCCACCGAGAAATTCGGGATTACCTTTCAGCTAAATGGCTTGATTCATTATTAAAAAAAGGGCACTCCAGAAGAGTTGTCGAATCATTAATATTCCGTGATATATATGGCGAACAAGTAATTACTCCGAAACTGAGCACATTAGTTCCTTGGCTAATTTTGATGGATGATAAAATAAGGGAGAAAGTATTAAGTATTCAACCAGAAATAGCACTCAATGGGGGAGATGCTTCTCATTTGCCACTGTCTGTACGAATTAGCATACTTAGAGGTATTGTGAGTCGCATTGCAAACGGCACAGACGAGAGATATGTGAGATATAATGATTCCATTGGAATGATAGCGAAAGCTGATTTAATGAAGGAGATATCGTCTCTAATTAAAAAACATTATTCTAATGATGATGTTATTTTCTTTTTAACTAGGTTGTTATGGCAAATCAATCAACCTTTTTATCTTGATGAATTAATGACTATTGCAGTTGACCAAAAAAGAGATATTTATACTCGCATTGGGGCAATCAGAGTATTAATGGCAACTGCAACAAGTGATGTCAAAGATTCTTTATGGAAAAATCTAAACGAAAAACAGGAGATTTTTCCGCGTCGTATTTTGGCTGAAATCGTTCTTGGTTCAGAGTTTAATATTCGAAATATTACCTATTTGTTAAGCTCATTAATGAAGTTGGAGCCTTATAAGCGATTCGAGACGACAGGATTGGTTGAGGAACTTAATAACTTTATAAATAAGGTACCTAGCACTCAATCTCCTGAATATGAAGAAACATTGATTATACTTTTAGACGGATTTTTCACATTAATAAAGCGCCCTCCTTACTGCGAACCACTAGATATAGGAATATCTGAGGAAAATATATGGCTGTTACCTTCAGCTATGGGGCTTATTGAACAAATGGTATTGTTACGCTTAGATGCTTGCTTAGATACAAAAGTGTTAGATTTACTTTTGGCTTTTGTGCAAATCAGAGGTTGGCATAGTGATCATATTCGGGAATACAATGGAGCATTGTCTGAACTAATACCTGAGTGGGCTGAGTTAAATGATGCTCTTTTCTGGCGCGCAATAGAGAATAGAAGATTCGAAGAATCATTCAAAAACAGCAGGTTGATTGATGATTGGCATGTACAATGGCAAGGTCATTTCTTTAAGTTTGATATTCAAAGTTTTGATCGAATTTTGAACTATGTTGGTCAAAAAGAATTTCTTGACGATCGGTTAGTTGCGATGAGCCTGGTTTTGCGTATTTATACTCAGTCGCACAATAATAAACAATTTTTATCCAAAATTAATGAAGTAGCCCAGCAACATCATGAGTTAGTCCAGAAAATGGAATTATATTTCAATCCTCCTTATGATTCAGAAATAGAGGAGTTAAATAAGAAAGCTGCTGACTTAAAACTGAAGGGGGAGGAAAAACGAGCGCAGGATGAGCTTAAGCGTATTGAGTGGATTAATATTATTAAAGCCAATCCTGAGAATATAAAAAAGCCATCAGGATTGGCGACAGGTGAAATCAGCAATGGACAATATTGGCTATATCAAGAAATAGATAAGCATGAGTATCTTGCAAAAAATCACGATTGGCATGATCTTATTGAAACATTTGGGATGGATGTTGCCTGTGCGTTTCGTGATGCAGTAATGGCGTATTGGCGTAATTACAAGCCTGAAAATGAAAATTCAACGTCTATACCATTTAAACTTATTTTTGGTCTACTTGGGCTGGAGACAGAATTTAAAGAAAATCCAAATTTCCCACAATATCTTTCGTCAGATGACGTTCAACATGCTCTTTTATATTTAACCAAAGAAATGAATGGTTTTCCTGATTGGTTGGAAAAGATGTTTCAAGCTTACCCTGAAATGGTGTTAAACGCACTTTGGAAGGAAATTGAGCAGGTATTTGCAAATGAAAGCCAATCAGATCATGTAAACCAATCACTTTTACATGACATTGTTTATCGAGCTTCCTGGAGCCATATGGAACTGGCTGGATTGATTTATCGATGGCTTGAGAAGAATGAACCACAGCTCAATAAAAATTTACGAAATTGTATTCGTATTTTGATTAATGGTGGTATCAGTTTTTCTGAACTTGCCAAATTGGCGAGTTCTAAAATTGATAATCCTCTTTTGGAACAGAATACTCCAGTATGGTTTGCTCTCTATGTTGAAACCTTACCGGATGAAGCTATACCTAAGTTAGATAAATGGCTTAAACAGTTGCCAGAAGATAGCGCAAGTAATTTTGCACAACACTTCGTAACGACATTGACAGGGAAATTCAGACATGGTGAAGAAAGGACTTCTTTTACTGGGGGCATCCGTAAACCTTCTAGCTTAAAGGCATTATTTCTGCTCATGACAAGCTATATCAAACCTGAAGACGATTTTGATCATTCAACTACCACATCTTACACACCAACGCTCAGAGATGATGCGCAAAGCGCCCGTGAACTGCTTTTTCAATGGCTAGCTAAAATTCCGGGTAAGGAAACATATGTTGCTTTGGTGGAGCTCATTAACGAGTATCCTTATGAAAATTACAGACATTTGATAATGAGAGCTGCGCGCAACAGAGCTGTAGCTGATGCAGATTTTGAGCTATGGACTGATGAACAGGTAAGAGATTTTGATGCTAGTTTGATGTTCACTCCTACTACAGCAGCGCAACTATACGATATGGGGGTCCATTATTTGTTGGATTTTAAGGACTGGCTTGAACGTGGTAATGATAGTCTGGCTAAAACCTACCAAAAAATTACCAGTGAAACTGAAATGCGCAATGTTGTAGCTCATCATATTCAAAGTGCAGCAAAAGGGAGGTTTATCTGTGCTCAGGAAGCTGAGCTTGCTAATAGTCAAAGGCCTGATATTTTGCTTCAACATTCTGCAATATCCGTCCCAATTCCTATTGAATTGAAGTTACTAGATAAATCTTGGTCAGGACCATCTCTTTGTGAACGACTGGAAAATCAATTAGTAGGTGATTATTTACGTGAAAATGAAGCTAATTTTGGTGTATTTTTACTGATTTGGCAGGGTAAGGATGCATTAGATAAAAGTTGGGTTATTAATGATAAAAAGATCAAACTTGATAAACTTGAAAATGCCTTAACTCATCATTGGTTGTCTATTTCAAATAAATACCCAATGGTAAATGATATAAAAGTAATTGTTATCGACTTAAGCGTTAGAGAACGTCGTTCTGATGAGTGAATTTTAATTTTGATATTTTTCTCCCTCTAATTGTTCTGGTATTTAGGGGGAAATGTTTTAAAGATACTAGGTTATGAATAGCGGGTGATAATGGTCATGCTAGTCATATTTATGAAAACAGTGGATTTGAGGGTAAATGCTTATCGTAAACTAATAGAAAAATTAATGAGAGAACCTCATTCGCTTTCGCTCAAAGCTGACAATCAGTTTTGAGATATTGCATGATAAATTATTTAACTTAAATAAAACTCTCTAATTTATTACTGAAAGAACCATTATAACTAATCTATTATTTTATAAAAATAATAGATTTGAATACTTGATATCAAATTTGATAAGCTTTCAAATACTTCCCCAAAACCACCCCAACCCAAACTAAAAATCAACCAGTTACATACAAACCAAGATCACATAAAAAATAAATTATCTCCTCAATAATTATAATTTATTTAATAAGTTACATAATTATTATGGGTATAATGTTACGCCATATGGGTTGGACAGAAGCTGCTGACTTAATCATTAAAGGTATGGAAGGCGCGATTGCTGCTAAGACCGTCACTTATGATTTCGAACGTCAGCTAGAAGGCGCTAAACTGCTGAAATATAGCGAGTTTGGTGACGCAATTATCAAACATATATAATCGTTGATTTGATAAATAGTTAACGGGAGCTTATTAGTTCCCGTTTATTTTTTGTACTATAAAATTCTTCCCCAAAATATCCCCAAAACTCTTCAATTAAACAGCAATAATTACCACACTTTGCCTCTATTATCGTGATATTTAGCGGTCATATTTTGTGTTTTATGCCTCAATAATTTTTGTGTATTAATTCCTTGCTCACGATAAAGTCGCTCGGATAAAGATCGTTGTTCATGGAAAGTAGGGGCAGTGCTTTTTCCCCAAGTTAACCCACATTTATCTCTCGCTTTTTTAAACGTTGTGGTTAACGTATTTAGGGTGACTTGTTCGCCTTATTTTACTGTCCAAGCTTCTGAGAAATTGTGTTTTGAAAATAATTCTGCTAATCCACAGATTTGTTTTAAGCGTAATACTTCATCTTGTGACATACCTAGTTCATCACCAATTTGTTTATCGCTCCATCCCAATCTGGATAGATCTCTAACTATATCTGACATAGCTGCGACTTGATGTTGTCCTCTTGCTCGATTATGACGAATAGTGGTTGCTATTTGATCTGATATTGTGTTGTTTTTAACATCAAGGATGGTGACTGGTAAATAATTATTAATTCGTTTTTTTAAGGCGTTTTCTTTACTTAATAAATAACGATGATAGCCATCAACGATTTGCCACTGCAATTGTTTAGTTTTATTTTGTTGTGCAGATAATACTACAACGGGTTGAGTATAACCGTCTTTTATCAATGAGGTTTTGAGTAATCTCTTTTCTGTGGGAGACATAACATTAGGGTTGTAGTCATTTGCTACGACTTGATTTTGTTTTATCCAAAGAACACAATCTATGGGTTCATTTTTGAACGGACTAATTTGATGAAGAAATAATTTGATTTTGTTGATAGCTTCGATTTTTTGCTCATCATTTAGTTTTAGCAGATAATCTTTTAGCGAAGAAAACACTGTTTCAATAGTCATATTCACCTCTTATTAAATCAACTGCCAATTTTTACGTTTTTCCTGTATCCGCTTGCAATATCGGTCATAACAGTGTGATTTGGTAGGACTAAATGCTAATGTTCTACACCAAAAATCATTACGTAAAATAGTTTTACAGATCCGTCGCCAAGACGGAATTTGTTTACTGCTAGTATCACCCTCTTGTTCATCTGGTATTCCATTTGGATAATCTCGCTCAGTATACCAATGGAGATAAACTGCGATTTTATTTCGGTAATGTTCGGCTGTTTGTTCTGGTACGCTCGCTAGTAAAAAGTGGGCGTAAGATTTCCATGTATGATGGGCGGGTTTGCTGATTTTACGTTGTCCAAAAAAACCTGATTTATTACGAGGCTGGGTGTATAACATACCCGCATCAGCACCACTCACTCGTTCACAGGCTAGACTCCACGTCTCAGGTTCTAAAACATGATATAACCATAGCCCTTTGCGTTGTTCAGGGCCAAATGGCTCACAAATGCGCATTTGACTTAAACTAACCCCAGCTTGGTGCATTAGACTATAAATAGAATTATAGGGTAGGTTAAAACGTGAAATGTATGTCCAAATATCTTTTACATGCCAGTCATAAATAGGATAGGCCATATAATAAAAACCTTCGGGTGATGCCGTTGTCCATGGGATATCGTCGGCATAACGTAGTTTTTGGTTGTTATTGATAGCAATAAAGCGATTTAATGATTCATCCGTCCTGATCCCTAATAAAATAACTGAACTACGATGATTTCCTGTGATCCACTGATTAAATGCAGGTGTGAAGTCTTCAAAAATCATATTCGGATGATAAAAAGGGAAAAAGTCTGGATCAGTGATTGCGTATTCTGGAGGTTGCCTTACCCATTTTTTTTCTGGTTCCCAAGCCGTCCAAGTTGGTTCATATTGTGAGATCCCGCTTTCCGTCGTTATAGGTAATGCAATCCAGTAAAATCGCTCTGTACAGTCTTCATACAAAGATTTCATTTTTGCAACATGGCTAATGGTTGCGGAGTATTGCACTTCCCAGTCAAGAAACATGACATTGAATTTTCGATGTCGTTTTCTTGCTTCAGCAGCAACAAGATGAAAAAGAACAGTAGAATCTTTACCTCCAGAAAAGGAGAGAGAGATTTGTTCAAAAGTATCAAATAACCATTCAATTCGCGTTTGAGTAGCATCTAACACATTTATTCCAAGAGGAATTTTGTGTTTGCAAGACATAACTATCACCAGAATAAGTTAGTTAATAGTATTATTACTTAATCATATTTAGATTATAAAGGTAAGTTATGGTTGCTAGTTGTTACTGAGATTTACTTGAAAAAATAGGATAATAAATCATATCTCATTGTTATTATTGATAGTCTCTAGTAATGAAAAAAATTTTTATAATTAAGAGAAATAAAGTAAGTGACTTAGTGAGTAGATAATGTTTTAAAAATATTTCCTGATTTATTATTCGGTATTTTCAACTATTCATACAATAAATAAAAAATAAAATAGTCATTTTATGATAGGGTATTGTATGACATTAAGTACACATGATGGAGTCAAAGTATATACACCAGTGTCATTGAAGCTATATGATTGGTGGGTGCTTAATATTTCTAATAGCTATGCATGGCACTGTGATACGAATAAATATCTAATTCCACATTTTAAAAATCATCTCAGTGAGCGCCATATGGATATTGGTGTTGGAACGGGCTTTTATTTAAAAAAATCATTAAATTATATAAAAGAAATCTCATTGACTGATCTTAATTTGCACAGTCTGGAACATACTAAAAAGTATATACCTGATGATAAATTAATAAATTGCCTTCAGCATGATGTTTTTCAGCCTTTTTCTAATAAATTAAATGCATCTTATAATTCTATCTCATTGTTTTATTTACTACATTGTTTACCAGGAACGATGGATGATAAGAAAAAAGCGATAGAAAATATAAGTTATTTACTGACAGAAAAAGGGGTTTTATATGGCACAACGATTTTAGGGCAGGGAGTCAAACATAATTTTTTTGGTAAAAAATTAATGTCTATTTACAATAAAAAAGGTATTTTTTGCAATTATTCTGATTCGGTGGACTCTTTGGAAGAAATGCTTTCCTCTTTATTTCATGACATCTCTATTCATGTACAAGGTACTGTCGCTTTGTTCACCGCGAAGAATAAAAAATAATAAGAAATATTATTCTGGATTAGAGACCTTTTATCTTTATTTTCTTAAGGAATGGTATGTTAATGCGTAGCCTATTTTTTACCTTTTTATTATTAACACCAGCGGCATTTGCCACAGATACATTAAGTCATAATATTGAATATTATTCTAATGTTACGTTAACGGATTTTAATTCGGGAAAAATTGAAGATGGTCGGTATTTTTGTGTTAAGGCCATGAATCATGGCGGTGAATTTATCGCCTGTGCAGTATCTAACAAGTCAGATTGGGCCTCTTCTTATGATCACTTTTTTCAGCAAGCACATTATTACTACACAACAGGTAAAAGCTTTAGGTTATATGTTCAACCTAATGTTTGGACTCATCCCAAATTTACTCGAGTATATTCAAATAAAGCGATAGCAGGGTTCGCTAGTTGTCATAATAGTCGTTGTATGGGGCCAACAAAAGATAACTAATTGATTAATAGTAATTTTTATAAATTGGATAAATCCCATTAGAGTTTCAGATAGATTTTTTTAAATTAGTGAAGAGTAAAAGAATACTCTATAAACGCTAACTTAATGATATTTAGGAGACTATATGAAATTTTTATTTAAAAGTGTTTTTCTTGCAGTAGGTATTTTGTCTTCTAGTTTTGTTATGGCAGATAATGCTGATGAGATAACCAAAATTTCTTATGTGTGCGAAAATAATAAAGTGATGGAAGTTATCTATGTAAATACAGCAAAAGATAGCTATGCGATCATTAATCAAATGGATGAAATGATCCCAATGAAAATCATGAAAATGGCTTCTGGTGCAAACTATGAGGCGATGAATAAAAATTATACTTATAAGCTTTATACTAAAGGTGATAATGCCGATTTAGTCGAAGGAAAAGATAAACCAGTGTTGAGTGGTTGCAAAGCTAGTTAATTACCACTATTTTTATTGAAAATCATTTAGCGCTCTTACTAGAGGTCACTTTGGTGACCTTTTTTTGTATATTTAGTTGATAAATTTGAAATTTGATACAAATAACAATTTTTAAGGAGGAAGAAGAAAATTATAATGGATTATAAAATAATCAAATAGCAATTTAAAATTATTATATATGATTAATGAAATATGATAAAAAACCATTATACAGAAAGAAGAATACAACAACACGAATTTATCCTTGCGATCACCATATGGATATAATTCACTATATGAAAATATAATTATTTTCTTACAACAAATAGGTTAGAGGTGGTATGAAAAAATACTCATATTCTCAGTTATTTAGTTATGTATTTTCAATTTTATTTATTATAGCTGTATTTTTCTATTGGAAAATTGAAATTAAAGAGTATGTTATAGTTTCAAATGTATCGATTAAAATAGCATTAGGGTTCTCTTTTATTGCCTCGTTAGTATGCTTTTTCTTTATATATAAAAAACCAACTTTTAATAAGGAAATAAAAAATTTATTAATTTTTCCTTTAGCATTAATTATGATTATATTTATTATTGTATATTTCATACTTTCTAATATTGTTTATTTTACTAGCGGAGAAATAAGTAGCTATAAGTCTAGTTACTCATACGTAGAAGGAAGAAGATCATGTTCTGGTATAAAAATAAATGATGAAAGTGAAGGTGAAGTAAAGATTTGTGCTAAAATTGTTCACGGTAATATTTATGAAACGGGAAATGCAGAAGTTTTTAAGAAAACAAATGCAATAGGTTTTGAACTGATATCAGCAAAAACATACTAATATGAAACTGAAATAGAAAACCTCATAAGTTATGAGGTTTTTTATGTGTTAATTTTATAAAATGAAAAATAAAATAGTTAAAAACTCATTCTAAATCCTGCTGTTACATATATCGGAGTTTCTATTTTATTACCATTTTGATAGTTTATTTCAGTATAGAAAAGAGCATCATTACCTATATTAGTTGTTAAACCAACGCCGTACTTACCAGTATTCCCAAAATAACGACTATCAAATGATACGTTATTAATTTCTATTTCGTTATTTTTAATGAATTCACGAGATATTGCTGCTTTTATGTAAGGCTTAACATTGTGGTTTGCAATCAGTAAATTACTTTCTAATGTGGTTCCTAATTCACCTTTTAAGCTATCCGCATTGTGGATGTTTGCTTTCATACCATTATCTAATAAATAATGCGACTTACCAATATGAGAATAAAAGATCTGGCTGTATGGTGTCAGTGTTAATGCGTTTGAGAACGCAATAGGATAGCCTATTTCTGTTGACGTTGTAACCGCATTTTGATTGTAATTTCCTTTAACTCTTCTACCTTCATTCATATTAGTATTGATTTCATTATGAAGATGATTCATCTTAAATAAAGAGTCTACATAAAAACCAGAATGATTAATCCAAGTTAAATAAATACCACCACTATAGCTATTAATATCACCATTATTAATATTGTCAGATTTGATCTTACTCTTAGTGTAAGAAGTTATTAAACCAAATAGTAATTGGTTATTATTTATGGCTATCTTCTTATCTATACCAACTTGCATTCCATTTAAGTTTGAATTGAATTGACTATAACCTTTATCATTCAAATGAGAATTATCATTTAAATAGCGAACCCACACTCCGAGATCATTATTATTTTCACGCAAGAAGCCCATTCTTTGGCGTAAAGTACTCGTCTCAATACTCAATATATGCTGTGGTGCTGAGGCCATATTAATAACGGCTTGAGCACTATTGCTTAATATAGGTTGAGTAACATTAGGCTGTTTAGATGTATCAGGTTGTTTGGATGTATCAGGCTGTTTGGATGTATCAGGCTGTTTGGAGGTATCAGGCTGTTTAGAAGTATCAGGCTGTTTAGAAGTATCCGGCTCGCCTGATTTTCCACCTACAAGATACCACTCTGTATGACCATCATTAGTTTTGCTATTTAGTTTATATTTCCAAACACCAACTTCAACATGACCCTCTTTATTTAATAAATTAAAATTAGCATCACCTCTATTTACATAAACTAATTGAGTATTTTTAGGATCAGAAATTTCTTCTCCGCTATCATTTATTTTTAATCCAAAATGCCCAGTAGCATGATCTGAAATATAAATATTATCGCTTAAACCATTGGCTAACCTGCTACTTAAAATAAAAGTACCTTCACCGGTGAGCGTTTTCAATTCAAGCCGATTAAATTGCATGCCAGAAATATAATGTTCCATTTCAAGTTGGCTACCAGATTGCATCTCTAGATTGTTAATATGAGTAATTAATTCTGGGCCTGGTTTTTCTGGTCTAGGAGCATCGCCATCATCACCATAATCTTCGTTCCATGAGGGTAAAATATATGTTTTACCTGCTAGTGTTAAGTTTTCTATAAAGATTTTAGTTGAAAGGACAGGATCATTTTTAGATACATCAGTAGATTCAGCATCAATGTTATCAATATATAATTCAGCATTTTTATCTATAAATAATTTGCCTATAGATGATGAACCTGCGCTCATATCAATATTACTTGTGCCTGTTACTATAGTATCTTTAATAGTAGGAATACCTATTTTTTTTGCATCATGAGCATACATGCTAATAGTAGCATTGTCTTTAACGATAGTACCTATCGCGAGACTATCACCATTCATTCTTAATATTGCCTCGTTTGAAAGAGTAATATTTTGTATTTCGTGGCTTTTATCTATATAAAGATTTGTTGTATCACTGTAAGTAGAATTAGAAGTAATTTCATTATTGGAGAGAATAACACCTTGTACATTATTTTCTTTTGCATAAACAGAACTGGCTAAGAAAGATAATACACTTATAGTAATAATATTCTTACTAAAATGTTTATTCAATAGCATAAAAAATGACCTTTTCATTTTTTATTGTGTGAAAAATAATTAATTTATGCTTAATGATTATGTTATTTGTTTTTTTTATCAATTTAAATAACCGTAAAAAAATTTATTTAGAATATAATCTTTCTTAAGGTGAATTCTATTAAAGAAAAATATAATTATTTGCTATATAGAATAATATATCTTAGATGGGTTATTTAGCTTATGGTGTTTTTTATTTAAAAAAACACCATAAGCTAAATAAGAGAATATCATAATAGCCTAGCTATTATTCTTTGGGGTTTCTGTATACTAAAATAGCAAAAAATAGAGCCCATAAGAAACTGATAACTTTAAACCATTTAGGATATTTTTTTTGTAGAGAAAACCAGCAAAAAATAAAGGGAGTAAAAAAAGTGGCAATTGCTAGGATAGCAAATTTTGTTTTATAAAATCTTTTTGCTTTAAATTCTTTTTTAACTCTTTTCTCAATTTCTTTGCCGTTTCTTTCTACTTCAGCTCTTTCATTATTCCATAATGGGTATTTATTATCTAACCAACGCGTTATCCCAAATAATGAGCTGGTAATTCTATTTTTTGCGTATTGACTTGTATCGCCAGAATATTTGATTTCTTGAATAATTTGAAAGAATGATACAGTAAGCTTAAGAAACTCATTGTCTAATTTCTCATAAGGCAGAGGCTTATCAGAGTTAGGGCTTTTACTTTTTTTCTCCGATCGTTCAAAACAACCAATCATTGTAGATACTTTATCAACGGTTTTATCTGCAAATTTATTAAATTCTCTTTTTTGAATTTCTTGCGGTGACTGTCCATCATCAGAAAGACTAATTTATCATAAATATATTAATGTTTTTTCTAAACTTAAACAACGAACTATATCGTAAATATCCTATCGATAATGTACTGCTAATCATCTTTAAATGATGATTTTGTAAAACCGTGTAAGTCAGACCGTTCTGTTACTGTTTTGTGCCAATATTTTCTCTTTTACAAATGGGGAATTATTATGTCTACAATGAAAACAGAAGTTATTGTTATTCGTTTAACAAAAAAAGAGCGTGCATTATTGGATTCAATAAAAACAGCACCACTACTTGCAGATTGGATGAAAGAATTAGCACTTTCTAAATTACAAGAGCAAGATATTTCATCTAATAAATAGTTACAAATGCCGGCAAAAATGGAATTGAGTCGGCATCCTTATTTTATTACTTATACAATAAAATTGAGTCGTAGCAGTAATAATGGATTATAGTTTATGTCCATTAATTTTAAGATATAGGTATGGATATTAATAAAACTAAAAAAATATTTGAGTAAAGT
The DNA here is from genome assembly GCF_016238545.1 of Proteus sp. PR00208. Classification (NCBI taxonomy): domain Bacteria; kingdom Pseudomonadati; phylum Pseudomonadota; class Gammaproteobacteria; order Enterobacterales; family Morganellaceae; genus Proteus; species Proteus sp. PR00208. The sequence goes on from NZ_JAEHQE010000001.1 coordinate 330,211, forward strand.
TAAAGAGATGTAAAGGTAATTGTAATGAGAAAATGATATCAACAACCATTGCCAATAAAAAAGCCCAATGTGGCGGCATTGGGCTTAGTGACTCGAATAGATGGGTATAAAAAACTATTAGAGACCGATATAAATGTAGTGAATTTTCATTTTATAAATTAACAATAAATGCTTTTTTTTAAGTAAAAAGTGCTGTTATGCTTTACGTCGTCTAGTTTTAAAGCAAATTGATGTTTTTTCATTCTATTTAATTGTGTGGGGTTTCGTAGATCTACTCATTTTTATACTTTTGGCTATGTGAATAGAGGGAGCGATGTGCTCTTTTATCAATACTTGGTAGATAACGATAAGTTAATTATAATCAAAAACTTATAAACTCTTTTCTCGAGTGTTTTTTGTAAAATTAAAGATATAATATGAATAAAAACAATAGGTTATTAATTTCAGAACAACAGAACATAATGTGTGAAAGATATGGTGTTTTACCTCAAAAGCCAGAAGACATGGTAGCGATTGCTTTGGATAACCTAAATGGTAATCCTATTTACGGTACACGCATAAAACACTTAGAAGGTGGTACTATAAGTTGGTTTTTCTATTGTGAGGAATATTGTGCAAAGGACGACTTTTATCAACCATTGCATACAGAACATTTGAAAGAACTGCTACCTGAAGTAATAAATTATCTTTATCTACCAGAAGGATATAATTTTATTATTGATAGAGATGGATATGAAGATGTTTGGTTTGAAGAGATAAATTAATAAGTATTTATCATTATTTTATAATTTTTAGATTAAGTAGATTTACATTTTTATATGCTCTTACGTATTGAATTTTATAACTATGCAGAGAGTATATAATATAAAAATATTGAGCTATTTTAAGAATTAAAAATATTAATTGATGTTGGTCTTATTTTTAACATAAAGACAATGACAGATTAATCAGTTTGAGTAAATATTATAAGAGTATTTAATTCACTATTAATAAGGAAGGTAGCTATTTATGTTTCCAGAATATCGTGATTTAATTTCAAAACTTCGTCAGACTGACCCCCATTTTCGTGCTCTTTTTGAACAACATAACGAACTTGACCATAAAATTGTTAGATTAGAACATAAAGATAGAAGAGGATATGGTGAAGAGGTTGTTGAGCTCAAAAAACAAAAACTAAAACTGAAAGAGGAAATTCATCAGATCCTCAAAAACCCACCGGAAGAAGCGTGAGTAATAAAAAATAATTACTCTATAAATACATAAAGATGCAGAAACCATCCAACTAAAAAGGGATGGTTTTTCGTTTTTAGAAAGATAATTTATTTTTAATTAAAAAATTATATAAACCATATAGTTATATATATAAAGAAAAGGCTACTATTGTAGCCTTTTAACTGTCTAGGTTCTAAATATAATAACTTAGTTATGTACTATGCTAAAACTCATCTTTCCAAAGTACATCAAAATGGTTTGAATCTATTTTATAAACAGCTCTAACGTTATCATTAATATACTGTTTATAAATTTCATCGCCAGAAAAATAAATGGATATGGCTAACTCACATTCTGACGATATTTTTCGTGGAGCATCAATAATTTTTGCGGAAAAATTATCTTGTTGGAGTTGTTGCTGAAGTTTTTTTACAGCGTATTGCTCATGAAAAAGGAATAAATAGTTATGCGCCATTTTTACTAATTCCATTATCTTTTGCTTTATTTGCGACATAGGTATAAATAGCAGCAACAATGACAGCAAACAATAAACCAATAATAACAACTAGCTTACCATTATCGGTAACTCCAGCAGGGCTTGAGGCATAAGTGAAGTTATGAGCAAATGCTGCCCCCACTAACATACCCATGACGCTTACAGCTGCATCTGAGTTACCTTGACCCGCATTAGCTAGTTGTCGTAATGGGCAACCTGTAATGAGTACGCCACATAAGCCTACAAGCGCCATAGAGAGCAAATTCCATAGACCATCGCTGTGGGCTATTGGTTGATTTTCAAAACCAAGATTAAACTTGCCTAAATAGAGATTACCCAAAAAAACAACGAGTGTTAATGCGATTACACCAAACGCCATATTGTAATTGCGCGATAAAAATACATGTTTGGCCATTCCAATAAAGCAGAATCTTGTGCGTTGAATAATAAAACCAATAATAAGCCCTGCGATGATAGACATCCACACTGGCGCATGACTTGCTCCAGGGCCTTTCACACTGGCATTAAATATATCACTATTCCATAAGAATAGAGCAAATAGGAATATACATATAATAGGTAAAATAAAACCTTCTATAGGAGATTGGTTATAATTTCTTGGTAGAGAAAATCCTTTTTTGACAAATAAACTACCTATGCCAATTCCTATTATTAATCCAACTAATCCTATAACAGCATTTAAATCACCAGCGCCGATACGAAGTACCATTCTTAATGGACAACCTAAAAAAACTAAGCAACCTACCATCATTAGAAAACCCAGTGTAAAACGAATAATAGGTGCAGAGCCTGCCTTTGATTGAAATTCTTTGAAGATAAGTGCGGCAATAAAAGAACCAAGAATAAAACCAAATATTTCTGGGCGAAGATATTGTACCGTTTCGGTGTGATGCAAGCCCATGCTTCCTGCGCTATCACGAATAAAGCACGCTACACAAACCCCCATATTAGGTGGATTTCCGTTAATGCCAAGAAGTAACGCAAGAGTACCAATAATAAATCCAGATAGGATTAAAACCCATTTTATAGACATCAAATGCCTCCGTTGATGGGGGAAGCCCCCTGACTAATAGAACCTATTAAGTACGGAGCAACTATATATAAGAATAACGTATGATTCTTTTATATAGATCACGTCAAAATTAATAAACTAGATAAGATAATTTTTAGAATCTAAGAATGTTAATTTAATGAGCAATAAGTTAATTATTGTTTAAATAACTTATTTCCAATAATGAAGAGTATAAAATGATGTTTAGAAAAGGATTAATTTAAATATTTACTTCTTTTTCCACTTTGTATATGCATCTGTAATTACAGATGCAATTTTTTCATAATTATCCCATGTATTTTCAACATAATATGAAGAAGATAACCCTTGGGCTAAAACACGCTCGAAATCTTCAAAATAGCTATTATTTTCTGATTCATAATAATATTGTGTAAATGCATATCCTTCATCACTCAAGTCATCACTAATAAACTTCTCGTCACAAACTTGGATAAGAAATGCAAGACCATCCATGTGTTAGCTGATACGGAAAATAATAAACTAAATTCAATTATCATATTTTGATTCCACTTATTATAATAATCATTATTAGATTAGGCTTTATTTTTTAATTAAGATAATACTTATCCCCATTTTATTATTCTTTGAGATAATACTGACTTAAAAGATAATGGAAGTAACTCTCTAACTGTTAACAATACTTAAAGGATATTTATGAAAAATTTTATTTTAGCTTTGGGTTTATTATCAATTTCTTCTATCGCTGTTTCTGCTGATTTATCTAAAACATGTGAAGACTATTTTAAAGAAACTGACTCTTATGTCGAATTAATGGCAAAAAATGATGCAACTAAAGCTCAAGCAGAAGCGATGAAAGCGCAATATACTCAAGCTAAAGAACAATTTGCAGCATTACCTAAAGATGTACAGGAAAGTACTTGTAAGCAAGCTTTAGATTCTTTAGAGCAAATGAAAAAAATGTCAGCAGGTCAATAAATTTTATTTTATTTCGATAAGCCTTATAATAATTAAAGTTATAAGGCTTTTTTTATGACTAAAAGATAAAAATACTTTTTATATCGCAATATCTTATTATTAAATCTAATTTAAAATTAAAAAATAATTTATTTTCATTACTTCTATGTTTGTTTTCAATTTTATTTATTTAATGTTAATATCAAATGCCTTCTCTAAGAATGAGTATTGAAAATGAACATTGTGGTTTATATTGCAACAAGTTTAGATGGTTATATTGCTGATAAGCAAGGTAATATTGATTGGCTTACCAGTATTGAAAACCCTGAAAATTTAGACTTTGGTTTTTCTGACTTTCTTAGTGAAATAGATGTAATTATTATGGGAAGAACAACGTTTGAAACAATAATGGGTTTTGATATTGAGTGGCCCTATGTTCAGCCTGTTTTTGTATTAAGTAATACCATTAAAGAATTACCAAGCTCATTACCTAGTAATGTAAATATCTTATCAGGAAATGTTAATGAAATAATAAAAAGACTTAAAGATGATGGATATAATAGAGTGTATGTTGACGGTGGAAAAACAGTTCAAGGATTTATTAATGAAGGTTTTGTTGATGAACTTATAATAACTAGAATACCTATTTTATTGGGTGAGGGCATACCGTTATTTATTCCAAATGATAAAAAAATAGAATTTACTCATCATAAAACAGAAGTGTATTTAGATTCTTTTGTTAAATCACATTATAAAAAACATAATTAAATATCAATTATTAAATTTGGAGGGCACCTTATTGGTGTCCTTTCTTATTTCTATATGATAATAATTTAATATAGTTAGTTACTATACATTTCCGTTGGATATATTTTTGTTTATTCTTATTATTTTAGTTAAGTTATTTATTTGCTCTGTATTTTTTATCAATTTATAGCTTAAATCATTTTCTATCATCGATTTATGAGCAGATTTCTTTATTTTTATATAAATGGGAAAATTTATTTTGTTGATGAATCGATTTTATGGAATAATTATTTACTCCTATTTCTTATTGATATTCAATTTATGCATTATTTTTTATTGTTATTACTTTCTGTATTTGTAAGTTCTGGATGTACCAATAATAAAGTAACTCAGACTAAATTAATTGAAACACACACCGATAATTCCATTCCTGATAGTCACGCAGTTAATAATAATTTGGTTTTTATGTTAGGAAAGCAATCTCGTTTTGAAATGGAAGTTCAAGAAGAAAAACAAAGACTTGGACAAGTTTTTAAAGTTGGTTTAAATGAGAAAAAACCATCAATCAACGATCAGTATTTAAATAATAATTCAACATTAAAGCCTATTCAAAAAATAAGTTTTACTATGCCAGTTGCTGAGCCTATTTGGAATGAAAAAAAACAAACTGTTGAATTCAAATGGAAACAAAAGCCACATTATACTTTTGATGCCTATTAATATTTTAATATCAATTTAAAATTTAATTTTATATGGATAAATTATGCGCATAGCAATCACCTTATTATCTTTTCTATTATTGGGTTGTACTACTGATAACGTTACTTTTAGTACGGGTAATTCAGGGAGCCATAGAATAGGCAGTCCAGTATGTTCTACATTAGTTTGTGGTAAAAATACTCGAACACCAGGAGAGCAAAAATCAATTAATGAGGCTGTTCATGAACAACAGCGGGCTATTATGCGAGGAGAAAAACCTGATTTGCAGATCATGGCTTCTTATTAGAATTTAACACGATTGAAATAGAGCTAGAAAAAGTGCACTAGCATTAAATGCTAATATAAATCTTAAGCCGCTTTATTTCATAGTTGCTCAAAAAAATAGCGTAATAATTTACGCTATTTTTAGCAGAAGAAATTTAATGGATAAAGATTAAGGGATACAAGGCTCTGGTGCATAGTTACTATTTGGAAAAGGATTTGGTAAATAGCTACATTTCTTCATCATTTGTTGTGAGCCTTCTTCTGATTCAAAAAGTGCAACACCAATTACCCCCATATTTCTTTTATCACCTTGAGCACTATAATTTACATATCCTTCATCAGGAGCGCCAAAGCGAAAAGCGGCAACTTGTTGCTGATTTTTTCTAAAACCTTCAACAAATAAAGTATCTCCAGGTCTTAATAAATAACCTCTATTTTGATAAGAGCCTGCTGTTCCACTAATGACATCTAATCCATCAACAGTAATAACAGCTTCATATATTATTTTATGGCTAGTGTTATGTAAGAAAATAATATAGCGCTCATTCTGTTTTCCATACAGTAAATATTGATTATTCTGTGTGTGATATAATGGCATTATCTTTCTGTATTCAGTCAAGATTGATATCTGTACTGGACTTTCACTAATACGCACAATTTTTGAATAAGAATTGGAAGGCGCTCCATTTTGATAAAATATAGATGTTGTTTGTGAAGGTGTTTGTGATAATCGATACGCTTCAACACTTTCAGTAACAGAAGATAAACTTTCTCCCCATTTTGTTGAAAGGGCTCTATTTTCAGTTTGCTCATTGGCAACACTTAAGCTAGTGGGATAGTTTCTCTCAATTGTTGTACAACCAGAGGTTAGTATTAAAATACTACTCAATAACGAAAGTGATGCGATTGTTTTGAATAGATTCATATTCTTGCTTTCCTTAGTATTTATGCGAGATTTGTTTCTAATTTTTATTAATATCAAATTAGCGTTTACTTTCTAATTTGTCTCTCAGCTAATTCTTAGGATAATCGTATTTAAGATAAACAGCTGTAATTTAGGATAATTTGAGACCAAATATTATTCATTTGTGGGTTGGTGTAATAAAGTAGATGAAAATAAAAAAATGATCTCATTATTTTGAGTTTTTATTTTCTCCTATTTCTCCTTATTTTTTTATTTAGGCATTTTATGCCTATGGCGGTATTGAATAGCAATTGAAAGAAGAAGAGTTTGATTCTATCATAGAACGTATATGTTTTATTATGATTTGTATATAAGGATTGGCGTGGGTATTGTAAAAATTTCTGATGAATTACATGAGTACTTGCGAAAAGCAAGTAATGTGATGTCACGCTCTGTTAATGCTCAGGCAGAGTTTTGGATAAAAATTGGCATTCAAGCAGAATTAAACCCAGATAAGACATTTCCAATGATTATCAATGAAATGCTGGAAAAAGAAGCCATCAAGTAAGACGTAGAATAAGAGGAAAGAAGAGTGGATAAAATAACGATTAAAACGGCTGATGAAATTGAATTAATGCGTGAGTCAGGGCGTTTATTGGCGAAAGTTTTTACAATGCTTGATGATTTTATTGTACCCGGTGTTTCTACACTAGAGATTAACGATAAAGTTGATGATTTTATTGTCAATGAACTTCAATCAAGACCAGCAAGTAAAGGTCAATATGGTTATGAGTATGTGCTAAATACATCTATCAATGAAGTTGTTTGTCATGGTGTACCAAAAGCAGATGAGCGCCTTAAAAGCAAAGATATTGTTAATGTTGATATCACACTAGAAAAAAATGGATTCATTGCTGACTCTAGTAAAATGTATATTATGCCAGAGGCATCTCCTATTGCGCGTAAATTAGCAAAAACAACGTATCAAGCAATGTGGGAAGGTATTAAGGAAGTAAAACCAGGTGCGACATTAGGCGATATTGGTCATGCTATTCAAAGCTTTGCACAAAGTCATGGATATAGTGTAGTGAGAGAATACTGTGGGCATGGAATAGGAAGAGAAATGCATGAAGCGCCACAGGTACTACATTATGGTATAAAAGGACAGGGCGTTGAATTAAAAGAAGGCATGACTTTTACGATTGAGCCAATGATAAATCAAGGCGGCGCTAAAATAAAAACTAAGAAAGATGGTTGGACTGTTGTAACAAGAGATAAAAAGTTATCTGCTCAATCAGAACATACTATTTTGGTAACAGCAACAGGGTATGAAGTACTCACTTTACGTCCAGAAGAAGTATTACCATAATTGCTACTCTTTTATATTTATAGCCATTTTAAGAGAAAATATTTTTATAATTTAAAAATAATTTAATTTTTAATTAAAGTGGCTAGTTGCATCTATTTTATTTTTCATTCCTATCAATAAATTAAGTTAAAAACTCAATATCTTTATAAACCAGAGTTGTAAATTACACGTTGTTCACTATATTAATATCAATATTCATTAAGTGTTAATGGATTATTATCAAATGATTGCAGGATGCGATTATTACTTTATGGAAAATAAGGATGTTAATATGGAAAATATTTCAAAAACTTTAGAAGCGTGGGGATCATGGGTGGCTAATGATCAAAATGCTATTAATCTATTGAATAATAAAGAAATTATTCCAGGGCGTATAAAGTTAAGAAAAAAATGTACTCATCATAATGCTAATATTATTAATGACTTAATGAAAAGATTGATGGCGCACAATAAAGAGGACTATCAGTTGCTTATTAATTATTATGTTTTTGGTAAAACGTTTATTCAGCTTGCAAAATATGATCAATGTTCGGATACATATATTGGAAAAAAACTGAAAAAAGCAGAAGGTATGATTGAAGGTATGCTGATTTTCTCGGGTGCTAATTAAGACTATAAATAAAAAATTAAAATAATGCTTTACGATCGTAAAATAAAGATTAAGCTAAAAACACTTAGAATAATTAAGGTATAAAAATACGATGCTTACTATAATTTTTGTACTTCAAAGTTGTATTTTAAACTTTGTATTCTAAGTGTTGTTTTAAGTATTGCTAATAGGATGTTTAGCAAATTAAATAGATTAATTTAAACCCAAGGAGTGGAAAATATGTCAACTACATATCCAATTATTTTAGTTCATGGTTTATCTGGTTTTGATGATATCGTCGGTTATCCTTATTTTTATGGTATCGCCGATGCCTTAGAAAAAGATGGCCATAAAGTTTTCACCGCATCTCTTTCTGCATTTAACTCTAACGAAGTTCGTGGTGAACAACTTTGGGAATTTGTGCAAAAAATTCTCAAAGAAACGAAAGCCAAAAAAGTAAATTTAATCGGTCATAGCCAAGGCCCATTAGCTTGCCGTTATGTTGCTGCAAAACATGCGAAGAGCATTGCTTCTGTTACTTCTGTTAATGGTGTAAACCACGGTTCAGAAATTGCAGATTTAGTACGACGTATTATGCGCAAGGATAGTGTGCCAGAATATATTGCTGATGCAGTAATGAAAGCTATTGGTACTATTATTTCTGCATTTTCAGGTAATCGTGGCAATCCACAAGATGCTGTCGCTGCATTAGAAGCGTTAACAACTGAAAATGTAACTGAATTTAATAAAAAGTACCCACAAGGGTTGCCAGCTGTTCGTGATGGTGAAGGTAAAGAAATCGTAAATGGCGTTCATTACTATTCATTTGGTAGCTATATCCAAGGTTTGATTGCTGGTGAAAGAGGCAATTTACTGGATCCTACTCATGCCGCAATGCGTGTATTAAGTGCATTCTTTACTGAGCGTGAAAATGATGGCTTGGTAGGTCGTACAAGTATGCGATTAGGTAAACTGATCAAAGATAATTATGCTGAAGATCATCTGGATATGGTAAATCAGGTTGCTGGGTTAGTAGGGCGTGGTGAAGATATCATCGCTATTTATACAAACCATGCGAATTTCTTAGCAAGTAAAAAGCTTTAATTATCCTGTATGCTTGTTGTGAAATAATCTAGTACGAATGGCTCTAATCAATTTAGAGCCATTTTTATTTTTTTTATTATTGTTGGTTAATATCTTTATTAACGCTGACAGAAATAGCATAGCCTAATAAATAAAGTGCTTGCTCTAGACTATCTACTTTTGAGGTTTGATTAATTTCAAGTAAACGCTCTATTTGCGCACTCGTTAAATTCATCTTTCTTGCAAGATCGGATTTTTTTGTCTTTGTTTCTAACATCGCATTATGTAATGCAATTTTTAAACAGCTAATAAGAGGTAAGTAGACAATAAAATCACCATCTTGGGCTTTGGATGGAGCAGGAATAGGCTGTTTACTCGCAATAAACTCCTCAAGACCCACATGTAAAATATCAGAGGCTTCTAGTTCAATATCATCTTCTGTATAAGCAACAGCGTGTATATTATCAAAATCACGGTAGGTAATTTCGTAAGTTTCACTTTCTTTATCAAAATGAGCGACTGCTGGATAGTTGAACATAAATAGCCTTTTATAAAGTTGAAAACTAGGTTTAACATGAAATTACACAATATAATGTGTTTTCAAAATCCCTGTGTATAGTACTAAAGTGAAACTCTATTTATCTATTTGATATTAAATAGTATGTTAAAGATTAAAGCATATTTATTAAAATTTATCTTCATTTCTTGCTAATGTGAGAAAAAGTGCAGTAGATAGTACATTGCTTGTTGGTTATTACGTATTTTTACTGGAATTGATAATTAATTCTAGATAGATCTTATATTCAATAAAAGCCATCTTATCGATGTTCATAAGGTGTTTTTAGAAAGGAGTTGTTTATGTATCCCGTTGATTTACATGCTCATACTATTGCTAGTACACATGCTTACAGTACAGTTAGTGAATATTTCCAGCAAGCTAAAAAGCAGGGAATTCAGTTGTTTGCAATTACTGATCATGGCCCAGATATGGATGATGCACCTCATGAATGGCATTTTTCTAACTTACCTGTGATCCCTCGTATTATTGATGGTGTTGGTATTCTTTATGGTATAGAAGCGAATATTAAAAATATTAAAGGTGAAACAGATTGTAGTGAGAAAATGAGCAAGAAATTAGATATTGTACTTGCTGGTTTTCATGATCCAGTAATGAGTTCATTAGGCCTTGTTGATAATACAAAAGCGTTAATTGCAACAATAGCAAGTGGCTGTGTCCAAATGATTACGCATCCAGGGAATCCGAAATATCCAATAGATATTGCTGAAGTTGCAAAAGCAGCTGCTACTTACAACGTTGCTTTAGAAATGAATAACTCATCATTTATTCATTCTAGAGTAGGAAGTGAGAAGAATTGCATAGAAATAGCGAAAGCAGTGCGTGATGCAGGAGGATTAATTGCACTAGGCTCTGACTCACACATTGCTTCTTCACTAGGAAATTTTGATCGAGTATTAGAAGTATTAGCTCAAATAGATTTTCCACAAGAGCGTATATTAAATGTAACTCCAAGAAGGGTATTAGATTTTCTAGAGTCACATGGTAAAAAAGAGATCCCTGAATTTAGCCATTTTTAATATTGGGTTAAATCAATAATAAGAAAGCTATCCTAAGATAAAGATAGCTTTTATGCTGTGAGTAGACTTAACATTTACTGATGAAAAACAGTTAATTCTTGTTTTAGTCTATCTGATTGTGTTTGCAAAGAATCTAATGAACTGACTAATTCTCGTGTCATTGTTGAGTTAGCTTGTGTGGTTTGATCTAATTGATTTATTGCATCTTCAATTTGGGCAATACCATTACTTTGTTCATTTGTAGAAATAGAAATATCGTGGATCATTTCATTAATATTTTCAGTATGTTTAGAAATATCTACCATATTATCGTTTGCGTCAGCGGCTAGCTGAAAACACTGATTTATTTTTTTACTTGAATTAGCGACAAGTACTTTTATCTCTTTTGATGCCAAATTACAGCTAATAGATAATTCTCTTACTTCTTTAGCAACAACAGCAAAACCTTTTCCATGTTCACCGACTCTTGCCGCTTCTACGGCAGCATTTAAAGCCAATAGGTTTGTTTGGAAGGCGATATTATCGATTGTAGAGGTAATGTCGTTTATTTGTTCAGAGAACGTGACAACTTCATGCATATTTTCAACAACGTTAGCGAGCATTTCATTGCTTTGATGGATCATCGTATCTGTTTTTGTTACTAGCTCACATGATGCTTGTGTATTTTCTGCATGTTGTTTTGATGTAACGCTTAATTGTCGTATTCCTGCGGAGGTTTCGAGTACAGCTGCTGACTGTTGTTCAACACGAATAGCAAGATTATTGTTCATAACAGCAATATCACTTAATTCTGAATTAATAAGACCTGAGCTGTGATTGATGTTATTGACGATCCGTTTTATCTGATCTCGCATTTTTTGAATATTGGCAGTGAGAATATTTATTTCATATAGACCTTTTGTGGTGACATCGGTCGCTAATTCTCCATTACTAATATCTTCGATATTTTTCATTATAGCGTTTAAAGGTGAAATAAAGTTTTTTCGTAGTACAACTTGAACTAAGAAAGAAAAAATAACAATTAATATTGAAATAGCGATTAAGCTATAAATAATTTTATCGTACAGTAATTCTCCTTCACCCAATGAAGCCGTGTAATAATTTTCTAGCTGTTGATGATAGTTAGTATAGGCTTGCTCAAAATTGTCTTGATAGGTTTGTGTTGGTTGATTTAAATACTCGTATGTTTTGCCTTGTTCTAGAAAGGCTAAAAATTCAATGAGCGCGGCATTAAGCTCAGTATATTTCTGCTCTAATTGTTGTATATAACTTTGATCTTCAACATTATGAGGAAAATTCTTGAAACTTTCCCATCCATTTTCAACGTGCTGAAGTTTTTCTTTAGTTTGTTGTAATAATGAGGAGATGTCAGTATTTGCGGTAGCCATTTTATTAATGATTAATAAGTGGCGAGAACTAGCCCTATTTAAGGTATTACGTGTTTGTAGTAGATTTTCCCAAGTATTGCTTAGTAGTGATTGTTCATGGTAGATATTATTTAGTGTGTTTAAGTTTCTCTTGTAATCATTAACTGAAGAGAGAAATAAAACACAAGCTAGCCCAAGAAGTAAGATTAAAGAGCCTGTAATAAGCCAAACTAGGGTGGTTGTTTTTAAACTCGACATATTAAAAGAGACGTTTGGCAAATAACGTTGTTTGAAGTTCTTAAACATGTAATGTTATTTCCTTTTTCATAAAAATATAACTGTGTAATTTATTGATTTTTAAGTTTTATTTTTACTTCCTGTAACTGGTATAGACAAAGAATTAAAAAACAAATGAAAATATGTTTTTAGGTCACTCTTTGATTTAATGCCATATATCCTTTTGATTTTTTCAAATACTAAAAAATAGTATCGGCATTTTATAAATATTCTTTATGCTTATTTATTGTTCTGATTAATAAATTTATTAAATGTATTTATTTGTTTTGTAACACTTTGATTTTTAATTAATTTTTCTTAAATATTAAAAGTTAAAGATAAATAATAAAAATGATATAAAAGAGATCACCTTCGTGGAATATAGTTAACCTGTTGATTTATTATTAACTTTATGTGATTGACTAGTTGATTTTTGAACAATTAGATTTAAATAATGCCAGTGTTTCTATTTATAAAATAAAAAATTAATAATGATTAAAACAGCAATAAATTAAATTATTTTTTGTTTATTTAATAGAACAAATAAGAGAACTTAACGTTATAAATGAGAGAGAAATAAAAAGATTGCAATAGATAAAAAATAAGAAATCAGACGAAATCGCTATAAGCGGAAGGGCTATAATCCCTCCGCCTATAAATAAAGATCACATCGGGAATGATCCTAATGATGTATGAAAATTTCACATAATATTAAAGATAAAAACAAGTTATTAAAGTGAAATGCCAGAGAATGACATAAAACCAAGTGACATTAATCCTACTGTGATAAATGTGATCCCTAATCCTCTCAATCCTTTCGGAATGTCTGAATATTTCATTTTTTCACGTAAACCTGAGAGAGCTATAATTGCAAGTAACCAACCTATGCCACATCCTGCACCATATATCACTGATTCAGTAAAGGTGTAATCACGTTCAACCATAAAAATGGTGGCACCAAAGATAGCACAATGAATAGTCAATAAAGGCAAAAAGATCCCTAATGAATGATAAAGTGAAGGGATAAATTTATCTAAAAACATTTCTAAAATTTGAACTAGTGCCGCTAAAACGCCAATAAAAGTAATATATCTAAGAAAGCTAAGATCAATACCTTCAACTATCGCGTCTTTCTTTAGGATAAAATGATAGATTAAGTTGTTGATAGGTGTAGCAATAATAAGTAAGACAGTAACAGTAAGACCTAGTTTTAATGAGGTTTTTACTTCTTTAGAAACAGCAAGAAAAGTACACATTCCTAAAAAGAAACTTAATGCCATATTCTCAACAAAAGTTGCCTTAATAAAGATATTAAGGTAATTTTCAAGCATAAACCCTCCTGTTAATATATTTTTTTACTAATTCTAGTAAAAACAGTGTATTAATATAAGTGGTATTGCAAAAATATCTTTAAAATTAGATCTAAATGACATTTTTTGACTAAGAGTGAGGTTTATTTAAGATAAGGAAAATAAAATTATTGGATAAATGTAATAAATATAGGATTCAAATAAATCTTCTATTTAAACCCCATTTTTTATTGTTAGTGGGTAAGATAAAAAGCATTAGAAATGACAAAGCATCAATATCTGTTGATAGCATATCGATGCTTAGATGAGAAAGTTTTTAATTATTTTTATAGAGATGTTTACTGAATAAAATTGTTTATGATTTGAGGTTGTTTAACATGAGTGTTTTATAGTTATCTTTCTCAAGATCTTTTTCTGTAAAACCAAATTTTGCGGCTAAATGTCTTAATTGATCCGTGTAGAGTGATAGTTTGCTTTGGTCGTCCGTCATGATAGCAAACTCGGCAAATGAGCCTAATTTATCTAGTTTATCAATCGTGATATGAAACTCATCTAGAAAATAGATTTCTCTTGATTTTGTATAATTGAGAATACAATGGTAGCCAAGTGTCGTAAACATAGAGACTGTTTTTTCTGCATCTTCGATGCGAACGGCTTCACATTGTGATAAATCAGGGCCTTTAACGATAAGAAGATTTATTCCTGAGGGTAGCATTTTTCTTACGCATAAACTGATGGTTGCAGTTGAAAATTCAGTATTATCATGTTCCATGTACCAATCTGTTTCTTTATTCTCAGGTGTAAATAATGTGGCTCCTGATTTTTTTAATTCATTAATAAAATTTTGTGGATTTTGAAGGTGATATTTTAGTTCAGCTTCAAATTTACCTTGAAAGTGTTCAGACATACGTTTTCCCCAATTTAGCGTTAATGAATTATAGCGCATTAACAAGGTGCTCTTCTGAGATAAAAACGAACTTTTAGTGTTATTTCATTATTTTCTATTTTAGTAAATTAGATGAAAATATTTAAATAGAGTAATGGATAAAATTACTATGAAATAAGGATAAGAGGATATAGTGTTATTAAAAAAAAAGATATAAGGGAAAATAAAGGGGCGTTGCCCCTTTATTATTACAGAACACCTTCGAACGGGTTCCAACTTTGATCATTTTTGGTTTCTTTTAAGTAGTATGCATAGTTGGCTGTTATCGCCCATAAAATGTTAACTGCGATACCCACAGCATTGATAACACCATTGTTTACAGGTAAAAAACCAATAATAGTAAAAATGGCAATATTAATAGCAAATAATGTTAATGCCTTGCGCCATAAACCTAAAATAAGAAAGTAAATAAAACCAAAGAAAAATGCCCAGATATTCATTCCAATAAGAATACGTTTACCAAAGGAGAGCTCTTTATAAGCAGCTTTAAATTCTGGCGTTTTAGGTGAGCCATATTTATCAAAAAATGAAAAACGCTCTTGCCATTTTTCAGAAAGTTCTTTATTCATTTTAATTCCTTTTACTCTGTTGATTAAATTTAGCCTTAATAGAAAAGTATCTTTACATAATTTAACATCATGAACAATATAAATTTATTAAGAGATTATTAATATAAGAGTTTATATAAAAAGCATTAAAGTGACTGTATTTCTAGCCATTTTTTAATAATTATCTTATTGCTTCAGAATATATTTTTAATAATTACTCTTAAAAATAAACAGGATAAAATAAAATATCATTTTGAATGGATTTTATGGTGAAAATAATAAGAAATCTGGCTTATGACGAATACCAGATTTCTTATGGAAGCAGGAAGTGGGTGATTAACGCACGACTAATACAGATGATTCTGCGTAACTAACCACTGAAGATGCGGTAGAACCTAGAAGATAAGTTTTCATACCAGGATTACGAGAACCAATGACAATCAGCTCTGCTTGAATTTTTTTTGCGGTTTCTAAAATTTTATCGCGAGGATTGCCTATAGACACGTAAAATTGAGTTGTACTATTGGGAATATCAATGTGCGATAAATTTTCTTTTAGTGTGGATAATGCAATTTCAATACGTTGTTTGTCACTTGCTAGTCTATCTTGGCCTGCGAATGCAAATCCGACAAAAGACTCATAACTTGGAATGACTGATAAAAAATGAATATTCAATTTGTCAGCGACAGACAATGCTTTTAGATGAGACACAACCTTGTCTAATAAACCAAGCTCTGTAAAATCAACGGGTACTAACACTGTTTTTGTCATAGTGGCTCCTAATTAACCTTTTATTATGATTAGGGCTTTTATATTAACTTTTTGTGCATACAAATATGAGTTACCTACTAATCTTATCAGTCAAAATGAAAAACTGCACAAAAATTGGAATTATTTTTATTTTTTGAGAGTTATGTATTTTTTTACGTGAAAAGAGTGAAAAAAACTGCTGTCTGAAAAATAAATATGTAGCAATATCAAATAGAAATCATAAAAAAATAGGGAATGATAACAAGTAATAGAAGGATATTTTATTTTTCTAATGATGATTATTGTAGATATTACGTTGTATATATTTATTGATATAGGGTAAAGCTTATTTTTGAATATTTTTTAATGATTGGAATATGATTTTTATTTAATGCTAATTTTAATTTCTTGGATTATAAAGAAAAAGTTAATAAATATAAAAGCTAAAATTAAAAGTCAAAAGTTAAATATTATATTTATATATTTCAATGCGTTAGGTTGTTTTATGCAATGATTAAATACATGTTTTGTCTTAATGATAATAAATACTATTTAGCTTTTTAATAGTATTAAAACATATTACAAATGAGATTGGTTTTTATTTTTATTACGGCTAGTTAATTGAAAAAAATAAATAAAAGCACACTTAAATAGCTATATTTTTATTTTTAACTGTGCATAATATCCATAATGTTAATTTTCATCGCAAGGGACGTAAAATATGTTACATCAAGATATGATCAACAAATTGAATGAACAGCTAAATCTAGAGTTTTATTCGGCAAATCTGTATTTGCAAATGAGTGCTTGGTGCGACGATAAAGGATTTGATGGGGCTGCTAAATTTTTAAAAGCTCACTCTCGTGAAGAAATGGAACATATGCACCGCTTATTTGATTACTTAAGTGATACAGGTGCAATGCCTTTACTTGGGGCGATTGAAGCTCCACCTGCTGAGTTTTCATCATTATCTGAGTTATTCGATAAAACTTACGAACATGAAAAACATATTACATCTGAGATTAATAAATTAGCGCATGTTGCAATGACAACTCAGGATTATTCAACATTTAACTTCTTACAATGGTATGTTGCAGAGCAGCATGAAGAAGAAAAATTATTCAAATCAATCCTTGATAAATTAGCAATGGTTGGTGACAGTGGAAAAGCTTTATTCTTGTTAGATAAAGATCTGAACACATTATCAACATCTGCACATGTCTAATTATTAATAAAGCTTTAAATAGCCTAAATTAATAAATGAATTATTGCGCTCTGCTGTGAATGAATAGCAGGGCGTTTTTTATTCTTCTATATTACCTATTACCTCCCTTTCTATTGTTGCTATTCTTATCTCTTCTCTTACTTACATTGTCTGTTTTTTACCCTAAAAAATACCTACCCCATGTTATTTATACAGAGTGGTTATTTTACTTTTAGTTGTATTTGGTTATGTATTGAACTGTTTAGACTGTCAATATGGGTATTATATTTTCTCAAAGTGTAAAAATGGGTGATATTTGAAACAGAAACTGGTCTAAATAACATATATTTTGAGTGTTAGTTCACAACCTTTTATTTCTAATATCAAGAAGCGAAGATCTTGACGTAAATTTGCTATAAAATATTTTCATAAATAAAAAAATCACCTGTAATTTAAGAGGTTATTATGTCATTAAATACACTTAAGACATCTTGGGGTAAATTATCGGCTATTGCTGTTTTATTCCTTGGTATGTCATACCAACAAGCATTAGCACACGCACACTTAAAATCACAGTTACCTGCTGAAGGTGCTGCTATTGAACAAGCGCAAGCGCCTAAAGTTATCACACTAGACTTTTCTGAAGGTATTGAATTAGCCTTTAGCAAAATTAAAGTCACTAATAGCGACGGTAAAGAAATTACCGTAGGAAAACTGAGTTTAGATCCTGTTAACAACACTAAATTATTATTGCCTTTAGAAAGTGATTTAGCAGAAGGTAATTATTTAGTTAATTGGAACGTTGTTTCTGTTGATGGGCACAAGACAAAAGGTTCTTATCAATTTAGTGTAAAATAATGACACCTGAAGACGTTTATATTTTATGCCGTTTTTTCCATTTCGTGGCAGTCATGTTTATGTTCGGACTGAGCTTCTCGGCTGCCATTCTTGCAAAAGATAAGTTTATTCCTCTTATTCAAGTCCGTTTGCGCCCTGCATTAGCCATTAGTACTGTCACTGTCTTTATTACGACTTATTTATGGATGGTTGTGCAATCTGGTATTATGGGAAATGGATGGGAAGACGCTTGGTCATTCGAAATATGGAAAGCGGTATTAGGTACTTCATTTGGTCAAGTTTGGCAATGGCAATTGGTATTAGCAATCGTTGCATTAGCCGTTTTATTTATACACCAACGTTATATACGTAACTTCTCTTTATTAATTGTTGCTTCAATTATGTTGATCTTACATGCATCAATTGGTCATGGTGCCATGTTTGCAGGATCAGAAGCGATATTTTACAAAGTTAACCAAAGTATTCATCTTATTAGTGCTGCCTATTGGTTTGGTGGTTTATGGCCATTTGTCGCTTGTTTGCAATTTTTACGGAATAAAGACGAGCTTGCAGATGGAATGATCAAACCTATCATTAGTACAATGAAGCGGTTTTCACTTTTTGGTCATATTGCTGTTTTATTGGTTATTATTACTGGTGTTATCAGTGCCGTTATGTTAATTCCAGAATGGCCAGCAGTACAATTATCATCTGAATATCAAAGTATGTTATGGCTTAAAATTAGCTTAGTGGTGTTAATGTTTGGCCTAGCTGTAATCAATCGTTATGTCTTAGTTCCTCATATCCGTAAGAAAAATAACTTTCAATGGTTGCTAGTAAATAGTTGGTTTGAACTATTACTTGGAACAATGGTTATTTTTACTGTAGCCATCTTTGCGATTAACTCACCCGTATAGATTGTTATATAATCGAAAAAACCTAATTTCTTAAGTGAGACATCCACATGAAACGTTTTTTATTAGCGGGAATGTTAATGCTTTTCTCTTTTCAAGCATTCTCGGCGGCACCTATTTCAACGGTCAGTAAACTTCAATTTGGTGACGATTGGCCATTTACTCGAGAAGAAGTGATGCTCAATTGCCGTGCTGATGGTGCTTGGTTTGTGATTAATCCAGCAACACTGATGCAGTATCCACTTAATGAAATTGCAATGAAACAAATGGAAAGTGGGAAAGTAAAAGCACAGTTAATTGATGTTATTTTACTGCCAGATCCTAATGCACCTGAAAAGAAAAAATCAGTAGAAGTGATACAGAATGCGATTAAGTTGCTCTGTGAGAGTAATTAATCAAGTGATTGATAATATGACTAAGATTTTTTATTTTTATCGTATTGATTTAAATGATAAAAATTAAAAGCAAAGATTTTTTGAATAGAAAATGGTGTGCTACTAGTTTGTTTACTGGATCTTTACATATTGTTAGCTAATATTTAACAGTAGGTTGTGAGATAGAAAAGTCTGAGTTAGTCCTCGATTTTTGTTTATGCAGTAATCAACAATTACTTTTTAGCGCACGGCTCGCAATGAGCCATTTCCCTAAGCCAGATAAATGATTTATCTGGCTTTTTTTATGTTATTTCGCTTTAGCATCTCGTTATGCCACTTTTAAGATCCAGTGGTGATTATCTTTATCATAAGCATGACGATAAAGCAGAATATTTTTATCTTTTAATTGGGCTGGAATACTTGTGTTTTCATCCCATCCATCTAATTGCATGCAAAACTCTTTGTCATAATCACATGGAATATGAATATAAGTTAATTGGTTATCAGAAGAGTGTTTCAAAGTAATATCTTCAATTTCATAGCAAGCAATTTTCAACGTTGTCTTTTTCATAATAAAACTCCGGATTAAGCGATGTCGTGTTGTGTTCTGTTGTGTTTTGTTGGTGGCATTTATTTTAAAGAATGCTTTTTGACCGAACAAAATTAAGCATAGTATAAATGGAATCTATTTCCAAAATATTTTTTGGAAATAAAAAAAGCGGATCATTTTTTGTGATCCGCTTTAAATAAATTATCTGAAATAGGGCAGAATTGTCTAATTTTTAAGGTTTAGGTATTGCTGTTCCCCATTCATCCCAATCTTTGGGTTCTTTATCATTTAAAATGAAATTCTGTTCCTGTTTTGCTTTCGCTTGTAATGGTGTGGAAGGGGGGGTTGCAAAAGTGATCCCCCCGCGTATAAATTGCTTGAATGTACCACTACGAATAACGCCGCCAGTTAAACCAAACGAGAAGTTATATCCCGATGAGAGCCAAAACTCAGTATTATTTCGAACTAGGTATTGGTATTTTTTACTAATACGGATGTGAATTAATACTCTGTCAGACATGTTTCCTAGTTCAAGACCTGTTACGGCGCCAACTTCAAGACCACGGTAGTAAATTGGTGTACCAATTTGTACCGAACCCGCTTCAGTGGCATTTAACACAAGGTTTAATCCATCGAGATAGCGTGAGTCTGTAATGTTAGATGTTTGCAATTCAAATTGACGATATACGCCACCATTGCCTGGTTCTGCTTTAATATAAGGTTGTATAAGTGAATCTAAGTTATCTAATCCTGATGCTGTTAATTCGGGAGTAACAACAGCGAAGCGACTGCCTGATCTCGCAAAGGTTTTGACATAATCAGGGTAGAGAACAGCAGATACAGTCACTGCTTTTCTATCTGGTGAAAGGATTAATGATTCGACTTGTCCAATATCAATGCCTAAATAACGAATAGGCATTCCTTCAGAGAGTTTGCTTGCGTCATATGTTTTTAAAGTAATTTGAGCACCGATAGCTCGTGCGCTAGTTTCTGATGGATAGAGTTTGTAACGTGAAACGTTATTATTGATATTTTCGAAATTATCAAAACTGATTGCGCCTTTTAATGCGCGATTTAGTGGTGTTGCTTCAACAGTTAATCCTGAGCCATTAACAGAGACTTTAGCTGCCCCTTCAGTCCAAAATACACTCTTTTCTGTAAGCAGATGGCGATATTGCTTTGAAATATAAACATCAATATCAAATTCATCCATTAAAGGTCGAACATCAGTAATTTCACCGACTTGGAATTGATGATAAAGAACCACTGAACCTTTTTGTATCCCAGGAAGGCTTGATGCTTTTAAAGTGAGTGTCACGGGTAATTCATTACCATCAACACTGGCTTTAGCAAAAAAGTCGTTACGATAAAGGCGATACTGTTCTTTAGGTGTTCCTTTAGTACCTTGAATAAGATGAATGCCTCCTTCAAGCCATTCTTGAGGTGTCGCACCTTGAACTTCAATGCCATTTAGACCCATATTGACGTTAATTCGGCTATTGGCAACAAATTTACTATTTTCATAAATATAATGTCTATATTCAGGGGCAATAATTGCATCAAAAATAACCCCATCATCACTCATATTACGCTGAATGATTTGTCCAATAGTAATTCCTCTAAAAAGAATAGGTTGTCCTGCATCGACGCCCCAACTTTCTTCACTGGTTAGAGAAATGATTAATCCATCTTCGCCATATATTGCTTTACCCGCATCTACGGAGGTTGCTGATTGTAAAACAAATTGCTGGTTTTCTTGTGCTGGAGGGCTGTTTTCTGGGGAATCAAACGCAATTGCGCCATTGATTAAAGCAGAAACACTTTCCATTTTCACTGATACGCCACTTTTTAAATTGAAATTACCTTGAAAGCCCGAGACGTTCCAAAAATGACTATCTTGGCGAATTAAGTGGGCGTATTGTTTATCAATACTAAGTTCAATAAAAATGCCTTGATTATCAGGGCGAATCGCATAGCTATATACTTTACCAACAGGAACTTGGCGATAATAAACTTGAGAGTCAACATTGAGTGATCCCAGTTTCTCTGTCGTTAGCGTTATTAACTGCTGATTTTTATCAATATTAGCTTGAGGACGAACTTCCTGAGCAATAAATTTAAACTGCTTTTCACCGTCACCCGGTAACATGCTGATATAGTTACCACCAACTAAAGCATCGAGCCCAGATACGCCAGAAAGGCTGGCTTTAGGTGTAACTAACCAAAACTGTGTGTTTTTGCGCAGTGTAGTCGCGAGATCTTTGCGGATATCAGCTGTAACAATAACTCGACGTAAGTCATCGCTTAAAGTGACATCTTTAACAAGACCCACATCAACGCCTTGATAACGAATAGGTGTTCTGCCAGAGACAATTCCTGATGCGGATTGAAAATCAATCGTGATTTGTACGCCTTTATCTTGCCAATGTTGGAAAAGCAACCAACTAGCAATAAAAATGGCGATAACAGGGAGTAGCCAAAATGTCGAAATTTTACGCTTACGGCGTATTTGGGCTTGTGTGTCCTGAACGTCGTTTTCTTCTTGTTGCATAAGTATCCCATAGTAAACGACTATCCAACCATTCAACGGCAAGGATAGTAAGAATAACCGCAGTACCAAAATAAAAAGCCGCTGGTCCCATTGTGAAAGTCATCAATTGATCTCGATTAATCAATGACATCATCAGCCCAATCACAAAGAGATCAAGCATTGACCATCGACCTATCCAAGAGACAAAACGGTATAGTTTCATTCGAAGTAGGGGGTCAATACGAGAATTAAAATGAATGCTTAATAATAAGCCCAGCATAATTATAATTTTGAAAAAAGGCACAAAAACACTGGCAATAAAAACAATAACTGCGATCGGAGTATTGCCTGAATTCACTAAGGAAAGCACACCTGAAAAAATAGTGTCTTCACTACGTCGACCATTTAAATAGAAAATAGAAATAGGTAATAAATTTGCAGGTATGAGTAAAATTATTGCTGAAATTAATGCCGCCCATGTTTTTTGTAAACTCATTGGTTGTCTTGGGGTATAGCAAGATTTACAACGTGGGCAGTGTGTTGATGGTGTTCTTTTAAAATGATAATGACAAGCATGGCAAGTCGCAGGGCTTTTTTCTATTTCTTTTTGTGGATAAAAGCGTTGCCAAAGTTGGTCCATATTAATGTTAATTAGCATTAATAAGCTGAGTATCATTAAAGAAACAAAAGCAATTAAGCCATTGCCAATATAGACGGTTGCATAATCACCTAATTTTATTGTTGCAACACCAAGACCAATCAAATAGACATCTAACATTACCCATTCTTTTAATTTCCCTAACATTAATAAGACTGGGCGAAGATTAAGGCGTAAGCGAGATCCTAAATGAAGATATAAAATAGCGATGGGGAGGCTAAGTGGTGCAGCAATAGCACAAAAAGCTACCATCGTTGCTGTAAGAGGAGAGCCTTGCTCTGACATCATGCGAATACCGTCAAGCACATTCGCCGTTATCATCGTGCCTAATAGATGAATTTTAATTAGTGGCTGAGTAAATGCTATTGATGCCAAAATAAGCATTGTAATAGAGAGAATAAGTAGACGAGTTAATGACCAATATCGATAAGATGCGAGTTTGGCTTGGCAACGTGGGCAATAGGCATCCTCTCCACGCTTCAATGTGAGAGGTAGTGTCACGAGGTGATCACACTCCTGACAGCGTATTGATTTTTTTTCCTTTGTTGCGATATTGTTCACTATGTTGCTCGTTAATTCGCCTAAGTTGGTTTTCTCAAGAGTTATCGTTTGATTAAGCTAAAAAAAAGTACCTATACTCAATGGTTCACAAGTTATCATTTTTATTATATTTATGCCTTTCATTTTACAATACAAAGTGTCTGATTTTTTTTGTGGGTGTTAAGTGAATATTATCGTTTTTTTACCCAATTCTTGAAAATGGAGTATTCAACCTCAAGATAAAATAGGCTAAATTACGAGTATGTTATCTATTTTAGTTACGCAAATAGGGTTTAATGATGCCAAAATCGCTTTTTTATCAGGAACTCACTGATAATTTGTCAGCCTTGTTGTCTGGTGAAAATGATCTTATCGCATCACTTGCTAATACCAGCGCGCTTCTTTACGAGAAGTTAGATACGATAAATTGGGTTGGGTTTTATCTTAATGATGGTGATTCATTAGTCCTTGGCCCATTTCAAGGCAAAATTGCTTGTGTCAGAATAGGTTTTGGGAAAGGAGTTTGCGGAACTGCATACTCTGAAAACAGAATTTTAAGAGTAAGCGACGTTCACCAATTTAGTGGTCATATTGCTTGTGACAGTGCAAGTCAGTCTGAAATTGTTCTCCCGTTAGAAGTAAATGGACAAATTATCGGCGTTCTCGATATTGATAGTCCTATTTTTGATCGTTTTGATAAAAAAGATGAAAATGGGCTTAAAGCGTTGTGTGACGTGCTCTGCGAGCATTTAAAAACTTGTCATACAGCAAAATATTGTGAATTTTGTGTAAGTTAACAGGCGTTTGCCATAGAAATTGTTGGCAACACTATTATAATGTCGCTTGTTCATGCCTGCGCTGGTTGGCAAAACCGTTGTAATCAGGAAATTTCATGGAAAATCAACCTAAGTTGAATAGTAGTAAAGAAATCATCGCTTTTTTAGCTGAACGTTTCCCTAAGTGTTTTATCGCTGAGGGCGAAGCTCGCCCTTTGAAAGTTGGCATTTTTCAAGATCTTGTTGAAGATCTAAAAGATGAAACTCAACTGAGTAAAACACAGTTACGTTCGGCATTACGCTTATATACCTCAAGTTGGCGCTACCTTTATGGAGTTAAAGAAGGAGCAAAACGTGTCGATTTGAATGGTAATGACTGCGGCGAACTGGAAGCTGAGCATATTGAACATGCTCGTACACAATTAGCAGAAGCTAAGGCGCGCGTTCAAGCTCAGAGAGCAGAACAACGTGCTAAGAAGCGCGAAGCTGAAGGTGATAAGGAGACCAGCAAACGTCCGGCAGCGAAAAAGCCAAATAATACGCGTCGTCAGCCACCTAAAGAGGGTGAAAAACAGCAGCCTCGTCCTCAAAAAGCGACTCAAGCACCTCGTAAAGCACCACCACGCCAAAATACTGAAAAGTTAATTCCAGTGAAAGACACATCAGTTCTTACTGTTGGTCAATCGCTGAAAGTTAACGTTGGTAGCAGCGTGATGGACGCGACAGTGCTAGAGATAGCGAAAGAGGGTGTACGTGTACAATTGCCTAACGGTTTGGCAATGAATGTACGCACGGAACATTTAAAGTTCTGATACGGAGGCCAACCAGAGCATGAACAAACTTTTAAATGTGGCTTTTGCAATCGGATTAACGTTAACAGGCACTTCTGTTGTGATGGCTGAAAAACCAGCCACTCCAGCAATGGTAACTATTGATCAGTTACCCGACTTAAAGCAAGAGCCACAGCATTCTACCGTGAGCGAGCGAGTAACCTCTCGTTTTGAACGCTCTCATTACCGTCAGTTCTCGCTAGATGCGAGCTTTTCTGAAAAGATTTTTAATCGCTATCTTAATTTATTAGATTATAGCCACAATGTGTTGCTAGCATCAGATATTGCCCAATTTGATAAAGAAAAAACCAAAGTAGGTGAATATCTGAAAAAAGGTGAGCTTCAGCCCCTTTATGATCTTTTTAATTTAGCGCAAAAAAGACGTTTTGAACGTTTTCAATATGCTTTAAACCGCCTAGATAAACCCATAGATTTAACTGGTCAAGATAAGTTTGAGTTAGATAGAACAAAAGCGCCGTGGCCGCAAACTCAAGCTGAGCTAGATAAACTTTGGGATGAAAAAGTAAAATATGATTGGCTAACGCTGAAACTATCTGAAAAAACAGATAGCGAAGTTAAAGAGACACTCACTAAGCGTTATAAAGCTGCATTACGTCGTCAAACGCAAAGCCAAAGCGAAGATGTTTTCCAAATCATTATGTCGGCATTCGCCCGCGAAATTGATCCTCATACAAGTTATCTATCACCAAGAAATACCGAAGCCTTTGATTCTGAAATGAGTCTATCCTTAGAAGGCATTGGCGCTGTATTACAGATGGATGATGATTATCCTATGATCAACTCTATGGTAACGGGTGGTCCCGCTGCAAAAAGCAAAGAGTTGAAAGTTGGCGATAAAATTATTGCTGTAGGGCAACAAAATAAAACGATGGTTGATGTTGTCGGCTGGCGACTTGATGATATCGTTGCTTTGATTAAAGGGCCGAAAGGTAGCCAAGTAAAATTAGAAGTTATTTCTGATGAGAAAGGCGCTAAACCAAGAACAATCACTTTAGTCAGAGAGCAAATCCGTTTAGAAGACAGAGCTGTTAAGCTAACTGAAAAAGTAATTAACGGTGATAAAGTTGCAATTTTGGATATTCCAAGCTTCTATGTTGGCTTAACCAATGACGTAAAAACACAGTTACAAAAAGTGGCGAAAGATAATGTTTCATCTTTAGTCATTGATTTGCGTGGCAATGGTGGTGGAGCATTAACCGAGGCGATTTCACTTTCAGGATTATTTATTCCAAGTGGTCCCGTTGTGCAAGTCAGAGATAATAATGGTCGTGTACGACAAGATTTCGATAAAGATGATGTCGTGTATTATAAAGGGCCACTGGTTGTTATCGTGAATCGCTTTAGTGCTTCTGCCTCTGAAATTTTTGCTGCTGCAATGCAAGACTACGGACGAGCATTAATTGTCGGTGAGCAAACGTTCGGTAAAGGAACAGTTCAGCAATATCGCCCATTAACCCGTGTTTACGATCAAATGCTAAGCCCTGATTGGCCTGGTTTAGGTTCAGTGCAATACACTATTCAAAAATTCTATCGAATTAATGGTGGTAGTACTCAACTTAAAGGGGTAACACCTGATTTGCTGTTACCAAGCTTTGATAGTGCTGAAATGGGTGAAAGTTTTGAAGATAACGCATTGCCTTGGGATAGTATCTCTCCAGCAAGCTATCAGCTATCTGAGTATTCAGACAAGCTGAAAGCGGCGTTAGCACCATTAACTGAACAGCATACTAAGCGTATTGCAAATGACAGAGAGTTTTCATATATCTTTACTGATATTCAGCGTTATAACGATGCTAAAGCAAAAGGTGAAGATAAATTTGTTATCTTAAACTTCGCTGAAAGAGAGAAAGAAAACAAAGAGCTGGAAGCCATTAAATTAAACCGCATTAATGAGCGTTTTAAATTAGAGGGTAAGCCTGCGTTGAAATCACTCGATGATTTGCCTAAGGATTATGAGGGGCCAGATCCTTATTTAGATGAAACTGCTGCAATCGCGGTTGATCTCTCAAAAGTGCTTAAGCCTAAGAAATTATTAAATTAAGTTATCAGTTATAACAACGGATACTTAAAGTAACCCCCCAATAGTTGGATAACCAATTGCTGGGGGGTTTTGTATTTATATTGATCAAGATATAAGATTATCATTGCCAATCAATGCTCATCAGGCTTTTCATCAAAAATCTTCTTAACAAAACCAATAATATCTTCTTGGATAGGACCCTTCATATTTTTAGTTATTCACTATATTAAGTTACCAGTAATATAAATAATTATTAATAAATGGATATTTAAATTTTACTTTATGTCACTTAATTTTTAATTCGAAATATATCTTGAATAAGTTTTGTAAGCTATAGAGAGAATACTAGGTTAATTTTTAGATAAGAAGTGAGTTTCTTATCTAATAAGTGGAATGAAAAGATAAAGGGATTATTTATTGTGATTAAGATCTCATTTGAAGGCATATCTATTGTAATAAATGTAACATGTTGTGACAATGATCTCTAAAATTGACATAAGATTACTATAGTATACAGATTATGAAATATTTGCGTCATTTTTGGATATTGACGCGTTAGCTAAAATCTTACCTAAATGATGAGTTATCTTTATTCTATAAGTTCAAAAATATATTTTTAGAGCAACATATCATAACTAAAATAATATATTTTCAGAGTAAGGTTCTCTACGTAAGGGATAATGACTAAAGGCAAATAATCTATAATTTGCTTATAGGATTTTATTGCAAAAAAATAAGTGAATATAAATATGGTGAGATATCCATATTGGATTTTTTACGCCAAAAAATGACTCTATTGCTTGAAAATGGTGCAACTATAAATTTAATCAAAGGTTATTTTTTAGCTAAATAAAGAAATGGTGTTTTATTAAACTTGCTGAATATAAGTCAGTATAACTTAATTCAAATATTTATTAACCAGGTTGCATTTAAATGAAAGTAAAAAAAATAGTATTGTTTATGTTGTCTCCTTGCTTCTTAGCGGTAAGCGCTGCTAATGCTGCGAATTGGGAAGACTCAATTAAAGAAAGTGCGTTTATTTCAGATTCAGAACTTGAACTTTCTACAATCAATATGTGGAAATACTTGAAAACTGAAAACCGTTTTGATAAAGAAGAGCAACGCTACAGAAAGCAAGTTGCTAATGCTTGGGGGCAAAACTTCCAAGCTGATTTCAGATCAGGTTATTTAGGTGGCATTCTAGGATTTGATGTCTCTTATTATGGTGGTATCAAATTAGGTGCAAGTAAAGACTTCGCCTCTCGTGCAATTTTATATAATGATGATGGCGATGCAAAAGGCTATAACAAAATTGGTCAACGTTTTGCAAAAGTTAAATTCGATTTAGATCCTGTATTAATTAACGGTAAAGCAGGGTGGTTTACACTGAAAAATACCGGTATTTTTACAAACTCACAGCGTTTATCATTAAACAGCTACAATGGTTATGCAACTAATACAGCAATGGGCGACTGGAGCTTAGATTTACTATTCCTTGACGGAAAAGTAATGCGTCGTGATAGCCCAAATATCGACAGAATGTATTTCAGTGATGGTAATGGTGTTAGACATAATATCGATCATGTTCTTACGGGTGGCATTAACTACAACTCCAAACCGTTAAAAGTATTTTATTTCTATGGTCAAGCGGATGATGTATTCCGTCAACATGGTTTAGAAGCAAAATATAAATTAACCTCAGATGTTACTGTTGGCGGTGTTGTTTATTATCATGATTACGGCAGTGATGGTAAACGTACATTAAGTGATGCCAATAAGGGTAAACGTAACTTTGATAATGACGCATGGCACTTTGCAGGTACTATGGAATGGCGTATTCCTGAGTCACCATGGACATTACGTACAGGCGTGACGTATACCGATGCAGAAAAAGCTAATGGTGTTGGTCAATTTGCTCGTAACCCAATTGGTAATACCCGTGGACGCTTTAACTCACCAGCTTACGCAGATATCGACTATGTACGTGATGGTGAGGTTATGGGTGCATTGGAAGCTGAATACAGAGTTAGCAAAGAGCTGTCTATTGGCGCGCGTACCAACTATAGTGAATTCAGCTATTCTGGCGAAAGATTAAAACAAGGACAGTTTGGTTTATTTAGCTACTGGAAACCAACCGCAAATCTTTCTGTTTCTTTAAGCGGTGGTATTGGCTGGCACCACCAGCAAGAAAACGACTATACCACACCAAAACTTTATGATGGTCACTCACAACGAGCTCACTCATTGTCTGGCTCTATGACAACAACATATCGTTTTAAAATGTAATCTATAGCGTTAATTGAGTTTATTGCTCGTATCAGATGCACGACTTGCATACATTGTGAGTCGTGCATAAAAATACAGAGATAGCTGCTCTATCGATTATCGTAAAAGATGGCGTCTATATGCCAACTTGCGCTGTTTTTTTATGGTAAACCCATTGTTATGATATTAAACAATACAAGCCTTTCTTAAATAAATTCCTTCCGTTCGACAAAACAGAAAATTCATATCATCTATTATCAATCACACTTTATATTTAAGTTTTAAATGATGCCTAATATTAGGTGTTCACTGGCTATTTTTTTATCAAAATGTAAAGTTATATCGTTTTTAATATTAAATAAGTTAAAAGGCTTGATAAAATCTGAAAAAGCCTTATTTATAAGACAGCTTTAGCAATGTGATAATTAGATAAAATAGGAACAGTATCAATATGATGAGAATTGCTTTATTCCTGTTAACAAACTTAGCCGTTATGTTTGTTTTTGGGATCATCTTATCTTTAACAGGTATACAAGGTCGTAGTGTTCAAGGCTTGATGATCATGGCGGGCTTATTTGGCTTTGGTGGTGCATTCATTTCACTATTAATGTCAAAATGGATGGCATTACGTTCAGTGGGTGGTCAAGTTATTGAAAACCCAACTTCAGAAGTAGAGCGTTGGTTATTAGATACGGTAAGACGACAATCTGAACAAGTCGGTATTAAAATGCCACAAGTAGCAATTTATGACGCACCTGATATTAATGCGTTCGCGACAGGTGCTCGTCGTGATGCTTCGCTGGTGGCCGTGAGTACTGGTTTGTTAGCTAGTATGAGCCGTGATGAAGCAGAAGCGGTTATTGCCCACGAAATTAGCCATGTTGCTAATGGTGATATGATAACCATGACCTTGCTGCAAGGTGTTGTGAATACCTTCGTTATCTTTATTTCTCGTATCATCGCTCAATTTGTTGCTAACTTTATTTCTAATGATGAAGAGAGTGAAAATAGCAATGGAAACCCATGGGTCTATATGGGAGTTTCAATGGTTCTGGAAATTGTATTCGGTATTCTTGCCAGCATTATTACAATGTGGTTCTCTCGTTATCGTGAATTCCATGCGGATGCTGGTTCTGCAAAGCTTGTTGGCCGTGAGAAAATGATAGCTGCATTACAACGTTTGAAAACGAGTTACGAGCCGCAAGAAGAAAGTAGCATGATGGCTTTCTGTATTAATGGCCGTAATAAGTCATTCAGCGAGTTATTTTTATCTCACCCGCCATTAGATAAGCGTATTGAAGCACTGCGCAATGGTGAGTATCTGAAATAAGATTGAGAGTTTAATCGCCAACTCTCAAAAAATTAAAGCGCTCAATATGAAAGTATTGGGCGCTTTCTATTTGTGAAGAATAGGGCTTTAATCTAAATACTCGCCAAAGTATGTCACCATTTTTTCCTCATCAATTTTAAGACTGCCTTTCCAGCCCGCCCACGGCATTTCCATATCAGAGCGACCTTTTGTGTTATTAAGTTGATTTTCTGCAATGGTAATATCGCCGAAATTAGCCCAATGATCCAAAGATAATGGAATATAGGCATTGGGAATAACACCAACTAAGGCAAGTGAGTGCAAAATACCTCGTTTGGTATATTTATCACCAGAAATTAATTTAGCTTCATTTAACCGCTTTTCAAACTTACCCGGAGTTTCATCTTCAGGAGCTTGGCGTAATAAATGGAGTAATTGCTTAAAGATCTCTTTATCTGCGAGTGTTGGACTGACTGGAGCGACGGTCAGTAGATGTTTTAAATTCAAGTAAGCATAGGAAGGATTGCCCGTATAAGAATTACCGTAATAGAGGCAATATTGAAAATAGCTGTCATTAATATGTTTTTGCTGATCCCCATCACGACAAACCCAACAGCAGGCATATTGAGGTTTTTCTTCATAATTATGTAATGGCAGATTTTGTAATTTATGAAAAGCCCCTAGAACAGAACGACCTCTAAGATAACTGCCTCCAACACCCGCAACAAAAGCATCTAAGCAACGCTTTTGGGTGAGTAATGGATCATTCTTTAAGCTATTTAATTTCGAAATAACATCAGTGTGATCAGCAAATTTTTCTATGATATTAGGTTGCCAATTGGCCTCAGATAATAAGGTTTGGTCTTTGTCTGAAAGAATATCAAGGGGATACAGTGAAACTTGGCGTTCTGGATCATATTGGCTATTTTCATATTTATAGAGTTTACGTAAAACTCGCATAATTTTTTGCACGATTTTACCTTGTTATATTTATAGGTTTTTTATTGATATTGGTGAATTGCATAGATAGAAGATAGGTAACTTAATATAGATACAAAAAAAAGCCAGTTCAAATGAACTGGCTTTATCAATAGAGGTAGATAACGTTTATTTTACGGTAAGTTCAGTTTCTTCATCTTGGTTGAAGACTGCTTTGTCCGTTTGTCCCATAATTTGACTGGTGATTGTACCCGCTGTCATTGAGCCACTAACGTTTAATGCTGTACGTCCCATATCAATTAACGGCTCTACTGAGATTAACAGAGCAACTAATGTCACTGGTAAGCCCATTGCAGGTAAAACGATAAGGGCTGCAAATGTTGCACCACCACCCACGCCAGCAACACCAGCAGAGCTAACAGTCACGATAGCCACTAAAGTTGCGATCCACATTGGATCTAATGGGTTAATTCCCACGGTAGGCGCAACCATAACAGCTAACATCGCAGGGTAAATACCCGCACAACCATTTTGACCAATGGTTGTACCAAAAGATGATGAGAAGCTTGCGATAGATTCAGGAACACCAACACGTTTAATTTGAGTTTCAATATTTAACGGAATACTTGCAGCACTTGAGCGGCTTGTAAATGCAAATGCTAATAAAGGTCCCGCTTTTTTGAAGAATTTAATAGGGTTTAAACCCGTGAAGCTGACAAGTAATCCATGAACAACAAACATTAAGCCAATAGCAACATAAGAGGCAACAACAAAGCTTCCTAATTGAATGATATCGTGCATATTTGAGCTTGCAACAACCTTAGTCATCAGAGCCATTACACCATAAGGTGTTAGCATCATAACAATGCGAACCAGCTTCATGATCCATGATTGTAGGCAATCAATCGCGGCTAAAACTTTCTCACCACGAGGCTGGTCTTCTTTGAGTAATTTCAATGCAGCCATGCCTAAGAAAGTTGCAAAGATAACAACGCTAATAATCGATGTTGAGCTTGCACCTGTTAAATCAGCAAATGGATTTTTAGGAATAAATGACAAAATAAGCTGTGGCATCGTTAAGTCAGAAACTTTGCCCATGTAATTTTGTTCAAGCGCAATTAAGCGCTGTGATTCTTGTTCACCTTGTACTAAGCCTTCTGCTGTTAAGCCAAATAGGTTAGCAATAACAATACCGATTAAGGCAGAAATAGCGGTGGTAAATAACAGTGTACCAATAGTTAGGCCACTGATTTTTCCTAGTGATGATGCTTGATGCAAACGAGCTACAGCACTAAGAATAGAGGCAAATACTAATGGCATAATGATCATTTGTAACAGCTGTACATAGCCATTGCCCACGATATTAAACCAAAGAATAGATTCTTTAATAATAGGATCGTGTGAGTCATAAAATGCGTGTAGTGCTAGTCCAAAAGCGACACCAAAAACTAAACCAACAAGAACTTTCTTTGAAAGGCTCCACTGACGTTGACTTAATTTAGCCAAGATGAGTAATAGCACAACAAAGACGAGTACGTTAATGATTAACGGAAAATTCATCTTAACTCTCCAACGAGATCTTTATTTATATAATTTCAACGATTGGATGCGATATGAGTTCTTAGGTAATAAGAAAGGATATAACAGCATCAATTCGTTATATGGTAACAGGATTGTTAATAACTTTTTATAATTAATTATTATTTTATATAATCGTTTGGTTATAAAAACAAGGAAAGTAGGCATAAAAAGATGTAAGAATTTATAAATAAATAGAAAAATGTAGGGTTTTGTCAGGGGGTGTTAAAAATTAGTGCGCTTATCGTGGTACATCTGTAACCAGTTGTTGACTTGCGAAGGCAGTGTAACAGTAAGGTGTGGAGGTAAAAAAAGTGCGCCAACAAGGATCAAAACAGAGATAAATCTCTCGCCTTTTTTATTATTCTTTTTACCTAAAATAGGTAATGCAAAACGTATTTTCAAAGGCCACAAGAAAGGAACGCCAGCGGGAGTTAACATATCTGCAATGAGATGACTAAGATAACCCAATAAAAGGGCATGGAAGATATCGGCAGAAATATCCCAACGTGGTGAAACTTGGGTTTCCCACAAAATAGCTAAACCACAAAACGCAAGTAAACTATGCGTAAAACCTCGATGACCACAGAGCTTTGATAGCGGCAGAGAAATAATACGGAATAATCGTCCGAGAATAGAGCCAGGGTGATCTAAATCAGGTAGAAGTGAGCCTAATAAGACAGCAGGGATCATGTGAAACCAATCACCATCAGCAAGAGCTGGCGTTATTTCAAGCTTCTGTGCTAACACAAGTGTTGCTACAGAAAAAAGTAGATGTCCTTCTGCTGTCATTCCATATCTGTTCGTTTGCTGTTCATTTATACAGTAATGAAGTATAAAAGGTTTTGACGATAACTAACAGACAAAAAAGATAAAAATTGTCTTAAATATTAAGGAATAACGGGGATATTTTATTTGATTGATTTAAAAATGATCGAATTTAGGATAAGAAACTAAAAAGTGAGATAACAGCGAATGGCAGTAAGCAAAATATATAAAAGGAATACTTAAAAGTAGAAAATGGCTCGCGAGGCGATAAACATTAAAAATAGAACAAAAAGGATATCTGACAAGGCAAGATATCCTTTTTATTTATGGAAATTAGCCTAATAAATGCAGTTGTGTTAGCTCATTGAGTGATGCAATTTTTACATCAGCTAAGCCCCATTGTTTATCATTAAATTGTTCTGTTGCTGGTACAACGATAGAGCGCATTCTTGCGCCTTTACAAGCAATCATACCATTGCGAGAATCTTCTAATGAGACACAGTGGATAGGATCAAGATTAAGTGCTTTAGCTGCGTTTAGATAAACCTCAGGGTGTGGTTTGCTGTGTGGTAATTCATCAGCAGACACGACGGCTGAGAAGTAATGACGAATATTAAACAACTCAAGTACACGCTCAAGCATAAAATCAGGAGATGCTGAAGCAAGTGCAATTTTTAACCCCGATGATTTGCAAAGCTCTAAGGCATGTTCAACACCCGGTAATAGTGGCTTTGTTTCTTCAACCAATTTGACAACACGAGAAACCATTTTTTGTTTTGCTTCTTGTTTTGAAACGTCTTGCCAAGGTGATGCTCTATACCATAAATCAATGACTTCATTTATTCTTAACCCAACCATATCGGGCATTGCCGATGCAAGGGATAAATCGACGCCTAATTCAGCAAAGACCTCATGTTCTGCTTGCTGCCAAAATGGTTCAGAGTCGATTAATAAACCATCCATATCAAATATTGCAGCTTCAATAGGGAATTTAAAAGACATGTTACTCTCCATAAATAAGGTCTATGTTGTCGAGTGGCGATTGTAGCAAGAGTTACAAGGAAAATCTTTTTAATCAGTTTCTTATTTATTTTGTAAAATAAATAGAGAGAATAGCTACTATTAATTTATTGTCGTATTAGCCGTTAATTAGACTACGATAAACAAAACAGATAAATATTGACGAATTCTACTAGTGAGGATGTGATGAGTTATCAATATGCAGGATTGTATGCCATTTTAAAGCGTGTACTTGGCTGGCTTATTTTTATTCCTGCCTTTATTTCGACAGCCGTATCATTGACAGGGTTGGCTGCAATACAACGCCCAAGTGGTGATGGTGTAAATGCCGTAATTAATGACTTTTTTCGTGTATTAGCGGAAATGGTGCAATTTAACACACCTTTTTTAGGTTTTTTCTGGAGAAATTCACCTATCCCTAATACTCAAATGGGGTTTAGCCAAGAAAATATCACTTTTTTTGTCATTTTTCTTTTTATGTTTATTGGTTTAGCATTCAGCGCATCAGGATTACGAATTTATCGCCAAGTGAAATATTTGAAAGAAAATATACAAGATCAGCTTATTATCGAACGTGCAATGAAAAGTGGTGTGACGGCTGAGGAGTTGCAACAAAATATCAAATTACCGCGACATACTATCTTTACTCAAATTATGGTGCTTTATCTGTCACCTTTAGTTGTTATTGCAATAGGTTATTTCTTGATGAAATTTTTAGGATGGTAATACTGCTTTAAAGTGAACGAGGACGGTTCATTGATATTAACTGAAGGGAAAAATAAACCTCGCACAACTGAATCTGGCGAGGTTATATTTTTTAGTTTACGTATCTTATCTCAGAGCTATTTCTCTCTTTTCCTATTAAGGTGTTGCTAATAGGTCATCAATTATTTTTCTGACTTCTAAATAATTTTCTTCGCCCCCAAATAAATTACAACGGTTGAGGAAGAAATAGAGTTGGTAAATAGGCTGACGTGATAAAAACTTATCTGATAATGGCCAAACGCTTTGATAACCATCGAAAATATTTGCAGGCACTGCTGTGCAAAGTGGTAACATCGCGATATCACACTCTCGATCACCCCAATAACAAGCAGGATCGAATACTGTACCTTCTGATTGACCAATCTCAGCACAGTTTTTAGGCCATAAGTTGCCGTGAAGCAGAGAGGGTTGTGGATTATGATCAGCAAGGCGATGATTGATGATTTGAATTATCTCGTCGATATCCCCAAAAATCATGCCTTTCTCGGAAGCTAGTTGTAGCTGAAAACCAATACGTTTTTCAGAATAAAAGTGATTCCAGCGTTTTTCCCAGCTATTGAGTTGAGGTGTTGTATCGATTTGGGTGTCGAAATCAAAGCCATAGCTAGGTTGATCTTCCCACTGATGTAGTCTTGCTAGTTGTTGTCCAAAACAGTAGGCGCTATGAGGTGTAAATGGTTGAACAGGCAAAAATTCAAGGAGTAGAAAACTGGCATCTTTACTATTACCGATACCAAGAACCCGAGGTGTTCGAATGGTTTGACTTTTTGCCAACATTTCGAGTTGTTCTGCTTCATTTTTAAAATTAGGCAGAAATTCACGCAAATTAGATTTCACAAAAACTGGCGTTTCACCATAATAAATTTTCCATGTATGATGAATATCGCCGCTAGAAAGGTGGATTTTTTCGTTTATCTTTGCTGAAAATCCCAAGTTTGATTCCAGTAAACGACCTATATTCTGCCACATACTTACACCTCGCAAAGTTGTTTACTTAGTAGACCCAAATAAAATAATAACGAGCGATGTTTATACTATGACAATAACACTTTAATTAAACCAATAAAGTATAAAGCTAAAAAACGGGATGATTATCCCGTTTTTGCTAAGATAAAGAATATTATCAGGCGTTAGCGGGTTTTGTTTGTCGCTTTATTTTTGCCAATTTTATCTGATTACAGAGTAACGCAATAATAAAGAATACAGCTTGCGTTAGCACAATACATGGGCCTGTTGCTCCATCAATATGGAAACTAATAAATGTTCCTATAACGCTAGATGCGACAGAAAATACAATTGCTAACATAATCATGCGTGAAAAACTGCGTGTTAATAAATACGCGGTGATCCCCGGTGAAATAAGCATGGCGACCACTAAAATAATCCCAACAGCCTGCATTGAAGCAACAATAGTTAATGCCAAAATAGACAACAATCCATAGTGCAATAATGTGACAGGTAAACCAATAATCCTTGCTTGGTTAGGATCAAAGCAATAAAGCATAAAATCTTTTTGCTTAACAAGCATAATAGTGATGGTGATTACACAGATAATACTAATTTGAGTTAATACATCAGGTGTAATGCCTAAAATATTACCAAATAAAATATGCATTAAATGTTGGTCTGTATCGACACTGGCAAAAATGACCAAACCCACTGCAAACATACCTGAGAACACAATTCCCATCACAGTATCTTCTTTAATGCGACTGTGATCTTTTAAATAACCCGTGGCAAAAGAGCAAAATAGACCTGAAAGAAAGGCGCCTACTGTTAACGGGATTGCGGTGACATAAGCAAGAACAACTCCGGGTAAAACAGCGTGAGAGATTGCATCTCCCATCAAAGACCAGCCTTTTAATACCATATAGCAAGATAAAATAGCACAGGCGATACCTATGATAATGGCTGCAATAATAGCGCGTTGCATAAACGGGTATTGAAAAGGCTCAATGAAAAACGCCAACAACTCATTCATAGTTTCACCTCTTCTGGTTTTGTTGATCCTTTATGCTGATGAGATTGTGTGATCAATTGTTGTGAACTCTGACGAGCACGACGGCGAGCGGCTAACATACCGTGTTTAGGGGCAAATAAGAAAGCCAACAAAAAGAGTGATGTTTGCATTGTGACAATCACACCACCTGTTGCACCATTAAAGAAGTAGCTAAGATAAGCACCTACTGCACTTGTGATTGTGCCGATACAGATAGCAATAATAGCAAGTCGTTTGAATTGGTCTGTGAGTAAATAAGCCGTTGCACCAGGAGTCACTACCATAGCAATGACAAGAATGGCGCCAACAGTTTGAAGAGCCGCAACAGTACATGCGCTCAAAAGAGTAAAAAAGATAATTTTTAATTTTAGTGGCGATAAACCGATTGATTTTGCATGAACTTCATCAAAAAAAACCACCAGCAAGTCTTTCCAAATACAAAATAAAACTAAGAAAGAGACACCTGTAATAATCACAACTTGCCATACATCTTCATCAGCAATACCTAAAATATTTCCGAGAATGATGGTCTGAACGTTGACGGCTGTCGGTTTAAGCGAAACCAGCAACAGACCAAAGGCAAAAAAAGTGGAGAAAATAAAACCAATAACGGCATCTTCACGAAGGCGTGTGATATGACGAATAAATGTCATTGATAATGCGGCAAGCAAACCCGTAAAAAAAGCACCAACTGCATAAGGCAAACCTAATATATAAGCCCCTGCAACACCGGGAACAACTGAGTGGGAAAGGGCATCCCCCATTAACGACCAACCTTTCAAAATAAGATAGGATGAAAGAAAAGCGCAGACAGCACCGACTAAGGCACTCACCCAAATCGCTTTCACCATATAGTTATATTCAAAAGGCTGTAGGAGTAAATCTAGCATGGCTAATCTCCTTGTTTGCGCTGGCTTTGGTGCGCTGGAGTGTGTTCTTCTTGATGACCATAAAAGACCGCAGCACGTTCATCATCGGTAATGACAGTGAGTGAACGAGGATCGTCATCATCATGAAGATCAGAACCCGATAGGCTAATGTGACGTAACACACCACCAAATGCGTGCTCTAAGTTTTTCTGTGTAAATGTCGTTTCAGTTGGACCACTGTCTAACACTGTTCTATTGATTAAAATAACGTGGTCACAAAATTCAGGTACACTTCCCAAGTTATGAGTTGAAACTAAAACTAAGTGGCCTTCTTCGCGCAAATTGCGTAGCAGCTCGATAATGGCATTTTCTGTTTTAACATCGACACCAGTAAAAGGTTCATCGAGTAATAAAACAGTACCTTCTTGAGCCATTGCTCGAGCTAAGAAAACACGTTTTTTTTGACCGCCAGAAAGTTCACCAATTTGGCGATGCCCTAAGCCTGACAAGCCAACGCGCTCTAATGATGCTTCAACAACTTCATGGTCACGTTTTGAAGGAATACGAAAAAATCCCATTTTTCCATAACGCCCCATCATTACAACATCAGAAACGAGGACGGGAAAATTCCAGTCAACTTCTTCTGTTTGTGGAACATAGGCGATCATATTTTGTTTTAACGCCTGCTGGATTGGGCTACCGTTTAACGTCACTTTTCCTTTAGAGGGCTTCACCAGCCCCATAATGGTTTTAAATAGTGTGGATTTACCACTGCCATTGATACCCACTAGGGCACAAATAGTGCCACCAGTGATAGAGAAACTTGCATCGAAAATAGCCGTATGACCGTTGTTGTAAGTCACTGTGGCATTATCAACAGTCAACGTAGGATTAGCTTTTATATTGCTCATTGCCCAAATCCTTTCGCAATTGTATCTACTGTAATAGTAATCAAATCAATATAAGTAGGAACTTCGCCACCTTCAGCGGAAAGTGAGTCAACATAAAGAACACCACCGTATTTTGCGCCAGTTTCTTTACTTACTTGTTTAGCTGGCTTATCTGAAATTGTACTTTCACTAAAGACAACAGGGATCTTGTGTTCTCTAACGGTATCAATCACATATTTAACCTGTTGTGGTGTGCCTTGTTCTTCTGCATTGATGGGCCATAAATAAACTTCTTTAAAGCCATAGTCATTAGTTAAATAGCTGAATGCACCTTCACTGGTCACTAACCAACGCGCTTCTTGTGGAATACGGGATAGTCTTTCTCTTAATGGTGCGTCAAGCTGTTTAATTTTTTCTGCGTAGCGTGCCGCATTTTGATTATAAATAGCCGCATTATCGGGATCGTGTTCAACAAGTGCCTTGCGAATATTTTCAATATAAATTAATGCATTATTCGGTGACATCCACGCATGTGGGTTAGGATTGTTTTTGTAAGCACCTTCACTAATTGCCATTGGTGTGATGCCTTCAGTGACAACAACAGCAGGTACGTTACGTAACTCATTAAAAAAGCGTTCAAACCAACGTTCAAGGTTTAAGCCATTCCATAAGATAAGATCAGCCTTTTGAGCTTTTACAATATCTTTAGGAGTAGGTTGGTAATCGTGAATTTCAGCACCAGGTTTTGTGATTGATTCGACAATAGCTGCATCTCCAGCTACATTTTGAGCGATATCTTGAATGATAGTAAATGTGGTGACGACTTTTAGTTTATCTTTTGCTTGTGTAGGTGCTGTTAAAAATACGGATGCCATAAGGCATAAAGCCGTAAGTGAAAGTTTGTTTACAGAGCGAAATATATCCATATTATTATTGCCTTATAGTTGCAGAGTTATTTTCTCAATTGATAATGATTATCAATATCATCTCAAAAAAGTCAAGTTATCTCTGTGTAAAAAGCTTCATTTGATAACGACCAGAAATAAGATAACAACATGTATTCCAATAAATGTTAAGTAGATTGTCGAGTTTTGTCACAAAAATTAACAATAGTTCGTAACTATTTGTGTAAAAGGTTATTTAAATATTCATCACTGAATATCAATAAGTTACTTTTACACACTCACAAAAGCTCACTATTAGCTCACAATTCAGTATAGCCGGTAC
This sequence comes from Proteus sp. PR00208, assembly GCF_016238545.1. Lineage (NCBI taxonomy): Bacteria > Pseudomonadati > Pseudomonadota > Gammaproteobacteria > Enterobacterales > Morganellaceae > Proteus > Proteus sp. PR00208. Next base: position 371,279 of record NZ_JAEHQE010000001.1, read on the forward strand.
CTCTATCATCTAAATATCTATCAGTCATTTGCATGGATTTATGGCCTAATATTTTTTTAGCGAACTCAGCGCTTTTTTCTTCTTCATAAAGTCTTGCAGATAAGCTTCTTATTTCATGAAAAGTAGGTTTGTTTTCTCTCTCTGGTAAAGCTGACGAAAATCGATTACGTAAAGAAGCTTTGCTTACATCACAGATAGTGTTTTAGTGACTAAAAAAGTCCCTGTATATGAAGTTAATGACGCTGCTAATAGTTATCATGTAGATATTAAGAATATGGGGATTGAATATTTGCTTAGACCCACTAGCTCCTCTAGCGGCCCTGGTTTACAAGGAAATGTTATTCAAAATTACTCAAATGAAAATAAAAAATTCTCATATCCAGAAAAAGTAGAATTACCTAATAAGGTAGAAAACAAAAGAATAGAAGCACCATATCCACACCAATTTAATGACGCAATTATTGTGTTTCCTAGAAATTCAAACTTACCGCCTTTATATGCTTATTCGGGCTTCCCTGCAATTGAACTTAAGGATAAAGATCCGCGTCCTCAGAAGGAAAAAGAGTTTAATAATATTAAAAATTGGGTGAAATCTACAATTTCATTTTACGAGAAAGTGATACAGGAATTTGGTAAAAAAGCAGCACAATTATCTAGAGAGTTAGCAGAGCAATCTAAAGGGAAAACAATCAGAAGTGTAGAAGATGCTTTACGTACATATGAAAAATATGGGCAGAATATTAATAATAAAATTAATACCAAAGATCGAGCTGCTATTATAAAAACATTAGAATCTATTGATGCAAAACAGTTAGCTTCAAACTTAGGTAAATTTAGTAAAGGGCTTGGATATACCAATCACGCGATTAATGCCGTGGAATTACTTGTTGAATTTAAAAAAGCGGTTAAAACGGGAAATTGGCGTCCATTTTTTGTTAAAGCCACTGCAATTACTGCTGGTATGGCAGCAGTGGCATTGACAGCCTTTGCCTTTAGTTTAATTATTGGTGGACCTGTTGGAATTTTAGGGTATGCCCTCATAATTGCAACAGTTGGTGCCTTGATTGACGACGCTTTGGTTGAAAAAATCAGCGGTGCGATTGGTATTTAATATGTAGGGTAATAGGATAATCTATTTTAATTTACCCTATTTTTTGTGAAATATAAAGCTAGATATATCATGCTAAATGGAATTGAAAATATAAAACAAAATAAGTGGTATAGAGCTACTCCACCATGCTTAGCTGGTGTATTTATAAATAATCCAGTATTCCAGAATTTTTTTGTTGTATATTTTAATGCGAATTTTTCGATAAGCATTTTGGAGAAAGGAAAAAAAATTGCACTAGGTATGCTTAAAGTTAGCATTAATAAACCTTCAATAGTGTGATCGTTATAATTAAGATAAACCATCACCAACATCATAAAATAGCCCCAGAACATATTATTAATATAATATTTTTTAGTCATATCCAGCTCCTAATGAAAAATTATCTCTACACCATTTTAATGGTAATGCTTCTTATTTTTAATAATTTGGCTGTTTTTATTTTAGTCAATTTACCTTTTTATGCTGAGCGATTTTAATTTTAGTGCTACTTATTGTGAGTGAGATAGAAGAAGCACAGAAAGAGGAAGAAGAACTCAGACAAAAAGGAAAGGAAGAAAATCATGATACCAATAAGACACCAGAAATTGATAACTGATTAAATCTACTTAGCTTAAGGATGAGTTAGTTTTTAATGATGATTATTCCGAACATAACCGAAATAAGATTATTGCCTCATAATTTATACTGTATTTAAATACAGGTGTTATGTGTTTCTAATATAAAAAGGAGTTTATATGAGTGACTATGATGATAATGATATTCGTATTGAAATCACTGATGGTATTAGTAGTTCAAATGATAATTCTGAATATACTGATAATGACCGTGATGATAGAGAAGATAATGAAACTGGAAATCACGAGAAAGAGAGCGGAGGTTATAGCGAATATTATGACGATAATATAAATTTAAGTGAGAGCCCTGAAGCCGCCTCAGTTATTCCCGTAGGTAGTACCGTATTTCTATTCCCACTAAAAAATGGGGTACTTAATTTTACTATTGCTAGTGGTAATTTAAGTGCAACTCAAACAGCTATTACAACGGCGTTTAATTTTGCTAAAAATAATGTCGCACAATTAGTGAGTAAGGCATCATTATTAAATCGTTTTACGCCATGGGGAATTGCAATTGAAGGTTTAATGCCAAATAACAATATAATGTCTACGAAGGAGGAAATGGCATTATTAAATAAGCATGGTTTTTTACATATTTATGATGAAAAGAAGGCCTATCAGGTATCGACATTACCTGCATCAGTGATTGCTACTGAAATAGGGAGATTTATCAAAGAAAAGCAAGTTGTGGTTGATACCTATATTACTTCTGCTTTTGATGAAATTAAACAAAAACAGAAAACAGTTATTTCTGTTAACGGAGCACTCTCAGTACCCATTGTTCAAGCTAAACCAACAGGAATGCAAGGTATTTATACAGCAGAAATTATTCCTAATATGAAGCCTGTAAAAATTAAGCTTGAACAAGAAAAAGAATGGAAGAAGCAACGAACTGTAGTGAATACTCAGCCTCCAGTATCACAGTATCTTCCTTCTATTGAGCTAAAAAATTATCATGCTATTGTTGATTTTGGTAATGATAATGAACCTCTATATGTTTCAATTAGTGAGCAACTTTCTCAAGAAGATGAAAAAAAACTGATAGAGCAAGCGAAAAAAGATTGGATTGCGCTTTATCCTCTTGAAGCGGCAAAACAAGCTTTAAATGAAGCTATTATTGAGTTAGACGTTGCGAAGAAGAAAGAGGATACATTAAAGGTAAATGTTGCCTCATTACAAAAAACATATGAAGCTAAAAAAGCGGAATATGATGAGTGGTTAAAAAAATATTCTTCATTACCTGCCAATGCAATCAAATTAGTTTATAACGCGAAGGTTAAAGAGCCTGAAATAGCGCTAAATGAAGCGAGAAAAGCGCTAGCGATAGCAGTTGAGAGTCGCAAAAAAGCTGAGAGCAAGAAAAAAGCAGCTGAAGATAAGGTCAATGAGGCTAAGGATAAAAAACGCCAAGGTGTTAGAGAAAAAGGTCATGATTATCACCCAGCACCGAAGACTGAAGAAATTAAAGGGTTGGGTGAGCTAAAAGAAGGAAAGTGGAAAACGCCTAAACAAGGCGGAGGTGGTAAACGTGCGCGCTGGTTCGGAGACAAAGGCCGTAAAATCTACGAGTGGGACTCTCAGCATGGTGAACTGGAGGGGTATCGAGCCAGTGACGGACAGCATATCGGCGCCTTTGATCCGAAAACCGGTAATCAGATAAAACCGGCTGATCCAAAACGTAATATCAAAAAATATTTGTAAGGAGAATAAATATCATGGGATTGAAAGTACATTTACAATGGTTTGATAAAAAAACGGAAGACTTTATTGGAAAAGAATATTCAACAGATCTGGGTGATGATGATACGGTTATTGAACAAACCGTTAAGCCGACAGAAAACATCATCAATAACGGCGGTTTTGATGTTATTTCTGCGTGGGTTCCTTATCTGCAGAAGCACCTTAAACATAAAATTGAGCTAAATAAATACGATTACCAGGTAGCATTTGATTACCGTGATAAGTGGTAATGAACAAACGTATATAATATTAACTAGTATCGTTTTGAAAGCCTCTTAACGGAGGCTTTTTGTTCTAAGTGAATACTAAAAAAAGTCAGTTATTTAATTAATCTTAACACATTCGCCTTCAATAAAATCTCCTCCGCTATTTTCATATTTCACAACATGGCATTCCCCCTGCAATCCATAACGACTAATGACATAATGAACATCAGGATGAATTACTTAGTCTCGGTATTTGTTTTGTCGCCTCTCGTAACGGGATATCTTTTCTAATAAGCCATCCTTAACAACACCATCTAGTGTTTTGTAAGTAGATTCGAGAATCTTTTTCTTGTTAAAAGAATCCTATCCTTTAAGCATTAAGCTACATCAGAAACCTCAAAAGGAGGGGAGCCTATTTCACCAGCTACTCATGCAAGATTCTCAGGCTTAAATAATTCCATTATCTTTTTTTCTTTCTGGGTTCGCTTCATGAGGTTCATCTCGGATCTAGTTAGTTTTTGGATAGTATGGAGAGTATAATAGAAGAGCTAATTTGAGATAAAACGCACACACTAGAAGTCGTAATAGATTGATTTATTTCTCATGTTTTGCCATATTTTAGCATGCATTTTTGAATGAAAATAGAATAATATATCTATAAATTATTGATATATAAAACATGTCTTCGTGCAACCCTTTATGCAAAAGGATAAAACGTGAAAGTAAACATCATCTTTTCTTTGGCAATTTTGCTTCTTGCTGGTTGTGCTGATCATGCTCGTCAACCTGTTCAAAAAGAAACATCACGATTCTTAAGCCAAAAACCAGTAGAGAACCGCGTTAATAATGCTTCAATTTCAACGGCACAATGGAAATCAACACCTTTTGATAACCATATACAGCAAGCATCAAGCCGTTACGATGTTGATGAAACATTAATTAAGGCGATTATCCAAGTTGAATCAAACTTTAGACCTGAAGTTATTAGCAAATCAAATGCAGTTGGGTTAATGCAAATTAAAGCATCAACTGCGGGAAGAGATGTTTACCAAAATAGAGGTAAGGCAGGGCAACCAACAACGGCTCAACTAAAAGATCCCGCCATTAATATCGATTTGGGTACAGCTTATATTCAATTATTAAGAGAGCGTCACCTTGTTGGTATTGCCGATCCTGAAACTCTTTATTACGCCACTATCCTTGCTTATGTAAATGGCGCAGGCGCTTTATTAAGAACATTTGATAAAGATAGAGATAATGCCATCGCTAAAATTAATTCAATGAGTGCGGATGATTTTTATCGTTATGTCGAAAAAAATCATCCAGCTTCTCAAGCGCCGCGTTATTTAGCAAAAGTGAGAGCGGCTTACCATGCAGGTGATAATTAATCTGGCAAATTAGCAGCGGCTTGAGCCTGTTTTAATAAAGCAGGCAAATCAGCAATAATTTCAAGAACGCCATTGATCATAAACTGAACGCCCATACAGATTAATAAAAATCCCATTACGCGAGAAATAGCGTCAATACCGCTGTGGCCTAAATACTTCATAATGCTGGTGGAGCCACGAAGTGATACCCAAACAATAACGCTAATTAAAAAGAAGCTTGTCACAGGGGCGATATACAATACCCATTGTGCAATATCAGTACGTGAGGGAATTGAAGCCGCCGTACTGATTATCATTGCAATTGTTCCGGGACCCGCTGTACTTGGCATTGCTAAAGGAACAAAGGCAATATTAGGTTCTTTGGGATTACGATGTGGATTGTTTTCGTCTGAAATAGGATCATCGACATTAGGAGTATTTGGAAACAGCATACTAAAGCCAATAAAGGCAACTATCATTCCGCCTGCAATACGAAGACCGGGGATCGAAATACCAAAGGTTGTCATTATGATCCGTCCCGCATAGAACGCGATGGTCATAATAAGGAAAATATACACACATGCCATTAAGGATTGTTGATTACGTTGTTCCTTTGTCATATTGCCTGAAAGGCCAAGCCAAAGAGCAACAGTCGTTAATGGATTAGTTAAAGGCAAAAGCAAAATAAGACCAAGACCGATAGCCTGAAAAAACTGGTAAACAGAGTGCATGGAATATAAAAGCTCCCAATAACAGGTAATTAAGGAGTAATTATGATAACAAATTAAACGAGATAAAAGTTATTTTCCTCGTAATATTCTTAATGTTTATTAGTATTTTTTCATAAGCCATTCTAAATGCATTTTTACCGATCCCCAGTCATAATCAGTAATGCTATAAACGCAAGTATCTCTTTTTTGTCCCGTCGTCGTTAATCTATGATTACGTAAAATACCATCCAGTTTTGCACCAAGTCGTTCAATCGCTCTACGGCTAGTTTGATTTAATATATGAGTACGAAATTCAACAGCAATGCATTGCAAGTCTTCTAAGGCATATTTAAGTAAGAGATATTTAGCTTCAGTGTTTATTCCTGTTCTTTGTACTTCTTTGGTATACCACGTTGAACCAATTTCTAATCTTGGAGTTTGGCTATCAATATTCATAAAGGTTGTTATGCCAACCACACGGCTATTAGCTTTAGAAATAATGGTAAAAGGCAACATTAATCCTTTTTGTTGTAACTGAAGTTTATGCTCAATATCGCGTTGTAATTCTGTTACTGAAGGAACGGTGGTATACCAAAGCTCATCGGGTCTATCTTTTTCAATTAGTTCATAGAGTTCTGAGTAGTGTTCCATACTTAGGGGCACTAAACGCACAAGTTTTCCTTCTAATGTTGTCCACTCTGTTATTTTTTTCATCATAAATATTCTCTGGGGGGAATAAAAACACATTTCTTAAGAATACTTTTTATACATAACAAATTTATGAATTGATATGGTTATTTAAAAGGTTATTAAAAAGTAGATAAATTTCAGAATGATGAAAATAGAGAAAAAAGAGTGTGAGTGACTCTTTCTCAACAGAGAATGATTGTCTCACCACAGGTGAGCCAGCATCATGCGTGTTAATCTATAATTCAGTAATAGTGATATAACCATAAACACAATAGATTGGTAAAAAAATGACAGATTTAATTGAATGGGATGATTTTTTACGAGTAGAAATGAGAGTAGGAACGATTATTAGCGCAGAAATAAATAAAAAAGCGAATAAACCTGCTTATGTTATGGAAGTTGATTTGGGCGAATTAGGTATAAAGCGTTCAAGTGCTCAAATTACGGTAAACTATACACCTGAAGAGCTTGTGGGACGTCGTATTTTATGTGTATGTAATTTTCCAGTTAAACGCATTGCAGGTATAAAATCTGAAGTTTTAATTACAGGGGCACCTGATGAAACAGGAGCAATTGTATTGGCTGAGTTTAACTTACCTTTACCAAATGGCTCGCGTTTAGCCTAAAAAATAAGTATCTTGATAAGACACTCTTAAATAGTGATGTTCGGCTGAGTTTTGATATAGTAATTATTCAATAGCAGGATGGATATAAAGGAGTGTCTTTTGTTATTACCTCAATTGCATTTGCGATGTTATACACAAGAGACGGTATCTCATCAGCATGATAATTTATGGCAGATTATTTTCGGGCTTTCGGGTTCGATGGAAGTTAATTTCAATCGAGAAGATTTTCTGATTTCCAATCAAAACTGTTTGATTATCCCTCCAACTATTCATCATGCCTTTTCAGGCAATATAGATAATAAAAATCTTATTCTAGAACTCCCTGCAACGTCTCAATGGCAATTAAGTGAGAAAGGTGGACAATTTGTGTTATCACCAGCAGCCATTGGTTTATTAGAGTGGCTACATCAATATCCTCAACCTCCAGATCAATATTCAACGATCACACGTTTATTACTCGCTCAAATGAAAATACAAAAAGGTTGGCGCGATAGTTTGGATGCTTGGTTAGTGAATAAATTACATACACCATTAACCACATATGATATTGCTTGCGCTTTTAATACGTCAGTGAGTACGTTACAACGAAAAATGAAAGCAGAGGTGGGAGTATCTGTGATGCAATATGTCACTCAGCAGCGACTTAGCAAAGCCGCTGAATTATTAAAATACACATCAGTAAATATTGAAAATATTGCTTTAGTTGTAGGATATGACTCGCATTCTGCATTTAGTCAGGCATTTCGCCAATACTTTAATAAAAGTCCTACTGAGTATCGACAAGATTAAGCCATTACACCACTTTGTTTCCTGTTGAATAAACTCGAGGGCATAATTTATCGAAGGCGAGTGTAAATAAATAGGTATAGACAAAGAAGAACACTAATATCGTGATTTCCATACTAATTGCTTTGATAAAATCCACGTTATACCACCACATATAAAGTGGAATGGTAAAGAAGAACAGACCTAATTCAAAACTTATTGCATGAGTAAGCCGTACCATAACGGTACGCTTTTTGATTTTTAGTTTTGATTCAATTAATTCAAAGAAAGAATTAAAAATATAATTCCAAATCAAGGCAATAACAGAAACAGCGATTGCAACGGGTAGTGAATTATGTGATTGGCTTTGGCTTAATATCGCTAGTAAAACAGTGCTTAATAAAATCGCAAGAGTTTCAAAGGTAATAGCATAGACTAATTTACGAGAGCGGGGCTTTAGATAAAACACGTTACACACCTTATATATTAACAATGAAGATTCTGGTCCGCCCCAGAGAATGTTATTTTAAAAGCCACGGTTTCCGCTTGCTCGTTATGGTAGTCAAATTAAAGAAAAAATTCTATCTATCTCCCTGTATTAAAAAAAGAGATGTTAAAATTACCGATGAGATAAATGTATAAATCTTTATAGTCTGTGATAATATCCCCCCTGAGTTACGATAAGGCTCAGTGATGCTATGGATATTTATAAAATAAATATGTGTACATAACTGTGTACAAACCTCGCGAGGTAAAGTGAGAAATTGTCGTAACGTACTGAATATATATGAAATAAAAAGCTTACAAGTGATCTTGCGTATGGGTCACCACTGTAAATAAGGATTTTAAATGCCAATTATTACTCTTCCTGACGGAAGCCAACGTCAATTTGAAAATGCAGTTTCTGTCATGGATGTCGCTGCAGATATCGGCCCTGGACTTGCGAAAGCATGTATTGCAGGCTGTGTTAATGGTGAGCTGGTAGATGCTTGTGAATTAATCGAACATGATGCAAATCTGGCGATTATCACCGCAAAAGATGATGAAGGTCTTGAAATTATTCGTCACTCTTGTGCCCACTTATTGGGACATGCAATTAAACAATTATGGCCACACACCAAAATGGCGATTGGTCCTGTTATTGAAAATGGATTCTACTACGATGTCGATTTAGACCATTCGCTAACACAGGAAGATTTAGACACTCTAGAAAAACGCATGCTAGAGTTGGCGAAAACAGATTATGACGTTATTAAAAAACGCGTAAGCTGGGCTGAAGCTCGTGAAACATTTGTTTCTCGTGGTGAAGACTATAAAGTTGCTATTCTTGACGAAAATATTAGCCAAGATTCTCAACCAGGTCTTTATCATCACCAAGAATATGTTGATATGTGCCGTGGACCACACGTTCCAAACATGCGTTTCTGTCATAACTTCAAATTACAGAAAATCGCAGGTGCATATTGGCGCGGTAACAGCGATAATAAAATGCTACAACGCATTTATGGTACAGCTTGGGCTGATAAGAAACAGTTAAAAGCTTACTTAGATCGCTTAGAAGAAGCGGCCAAACGTGACCACCGCAAAATTGGTAAACAGCTTGATTTATATCATATGCAAGAAGAAGCGCCGGGTATGGCTTTCTGGCATAATGATGGCTGGACTATTTTCCGTGAGTTAGAAACATTTGTACGTTGTAAATTAAAAGAATATGATTACCAAGAAGTAAAAGGTCCATTTATGATGGATCGTGTTCTTTGGGAAAAAACAGGTCACTGGGAAAACTACAAAGAAAACATGTTCACAACATCTTCAGAGAACCGTGAATATTGTATCAAACCAATGAACTGCCCAGGTCACGTACAAATCTTCAAACAAGGTTTACGTTCTTACCGTGATTTGCCATTACGTATGGCTGAATTCGGTAGTTGCCATCGTAATGAACCATCAGGTGCATTGCATGGTTTAATGCGTGTTCGTGGCTTTACACAAGACGATGCGCATATCTTCTGTACTGAAGAACAGATTTTAAGTGAAGTAAATGACTGCATCAAATTGATTTATGATGTATATTCTACTTTTGGATTTGAAAAAATCGTTGTTAAGCTGTCTACTCGCCCAGAAAAACGTATCGGTGAAGATGCATTATGGGATGTTGCTGAAGCAGACTTAGCAAAAGCCTTAACTGATAACAATATTGAATTTGAATATCAGCCAGGCGAAGGGGCGTTTTATGGCCCTAAAATAGAATTTACACTTTACGATTGTTTAGATCGTGCATGGCAGTGTGGTACAGTTCAATTAGACTTCTCACTACCAGGTCGTTTAGGCGCATCTTATGTTGCCGAAAACAACGAGCGTAAAGTACCTGTTATGTTACACCGAGCAGTGCTGGGATCCTTAGAACGTTTTATTGGTATTCTGACAGAAGAATACGCAGGATTCTTCCCAACTTGGTTAGCACCACAGCAGGTTGTCGTGATGAATATCACGGATGGACAGGCTGATTATGTACAAAAACTCGTCAAAGAATTGCAAGATGCCGGAATTCGTGCAAAAGCAGACTTGAGAAATGAGAAGATTGGCTTTAAAATTCGTGAACATACTTTACGTCGTGTTCCGTACATGCTTGTCTGTGGAGATAAAGAAGTTGAATCAGGCAAAGTGGCGGTTCGTACTCGTCGAGGAAAAGACCTTGGCAGTATCGACGTTAACGAATTTAAAGAAAAGCTTCTGCAAGAAATTAGAAGCAGAAGTCTTCATCAGTTGGAGGAATAAGGTATTAAAGGCGGAAAAAGAATTCAATCAACGCGTCAGAATCGCATCAATGGTGAGATTCGCGCTCATGAAGTTCGTTTAACAGGTTTAGATGGCGAACAGATTGGAGTTGTTAGTCTGAAAGAGGCTCTTGAGAAAGCCGAGGAAGCAGGTGCTGATTTAGTTGAAATTAGTCCTAATGCCGAGCCGCCGGTTTGTCGTATTATGGACTACGGCAAATTCCTCTATGAGAAAAGTAAGACTCTCAAAGAACAGAAAAAGAAACAAAAAGTTATTCAGGTTAAGGAAGTTAAATTCCGTCCTGGTACAGATGAAGGCGACTATCAGGTCAAACTACGCAACCTGATTCGTTTTCTTGAAGATGGCGATAAAGCCAAAGTCACACTGCGTTTCCGTGGTCGTGAAATGGCACACCAACAAATCGGTATGGAAATGCTTAACCGTATCCGTGAAGATTTGGATGAACTGGCTGCTGTTGAATCTTTCCCTAATAAGATTGAAGGGCGTCAGATGATCATGGTGTTAGCGCCGAAGAAGAAATAGTCGGGCAATTCAAGTAATAGCGTCAGCCTTTAAAGGCTGATTGCTATTCGCCTTATTATTTTATGTTATTAACAATGCGAAGTGGATTATAGAAATGCCAAAGATTAAAACAGTACGCGGCGCAGCTAAGCGCTTTAAAAAAACTGCTGGTGGTGGCTTCAAGCGCAAGCATGCTAACCTCCGTCACATTCTGACTAAAAAGTCAACTAAGCGTAAACGTCATTTACGTCCAAAAGGCATGGTCTCTAAAGGAGATTTAGGTCTGGTCGTAGCTTGCTTACCATACGCATAAGTATCACTTTTTTAACAGAATATAGACATTTAGGAGTTTAATATGGCTCGTGCTAAACGTGGTGTTATCGCCCGTGCTCGTCACAAGAAAATTTTAAAGCAAGCTAAAGGTTATTACGGTGCACGTTCTCGTGTATATCGTGTAGCTTTCCAGGCTGTTATCAAAGCTGGTCAATATGCGTACCGTGACCGTCGTCAGAAAAAACGTCAGTTCCGTCAGCTGTGGATCGCGCGTATCAACGCAGCAGCTCGTCAGAACGGTATGTCTTATAGCCGTTTCATCAATGGTCTGAAAAAAGCGTCCATTGAAATCGACCGTAAGATTCTGGCTGACATCGCTGTATTCGACAAAGTAGCATTCGCTGCTTTAGTTGAAAAAGCGAAAGGTGCTCTGGCTTAATTATTTATTAAGCAATGGAAGAGGGAGTTTTCTCCCTCTTTTATTTTGTCTAAATCTGTGGCTTAATGATATAAATTCAATAAGTTAATATTTTAAGAGACATTACCAATGTTAAATATCGCTTTTTTCCGTTTCTTTTTTTACTTTAGCGCCTAATTCAAGGGGGCTTTTGCGCGTAAGAAAAGAAACGAAAAGTAGCGCCTGAGCCTCCAATATGGAGGCTTTTTTGTTTTCAGATCCCAATACTGGGTTAGAAACTAAAAAGGCAATTTTATTCGTCATCATTGATAACAACTAATAGACCTCATCAGGTCAAAGGAAGAGGAAACGATGCCACATCTCGCTGAACTCGTTGCTCAAGCTAAAGCAGCTATCGAAGAGGCACAGGATGTTGCTGCGCTGGATTCGGTTCGTGTTGAATACTTGGGAAAAAAAGGTCATTTAACGCTTCAGATGTCCACGCTGCGCGACTTACCCGCGGAAGATCGTCCAGCTGCAGGGGCTGTCATTAATCAGGCTAAACAAGAGGTTCAGCAAGCGCTGAATACTCGTAAAGATTATCTTGAATCAGCATTATTAAACGAACGTTTATCTGCTGAGAAAATCGATGTATCTTTGCCTGGTCGCCGTATTGAAAACGGTGGTCTACACCCAGTAACTCGTACAATTGAACGTATTGAAACTTTCTTTGGCGAATTAGGGTTTTCTGTAGAATCTGGCCCTGAAATCGAAGATGATTATCATAACTTTGATGCGTTGAATATTCCTGCACATCACCCAGCAAGAGCCGACCACGATACTTTCTGGTTTGATGCGAAGCGTTTACTGCGTACACAAACATCGGGTGTACAAATTCGTACTATGCAAGATAAACAGCCACCTATTCGCATCATTGCACCAGGTCGCGTATATCGTAATGACTACGATCAGACTCACACACCAATGTTCCACCAAATTGAAGGCTTAATTGTTGATAAAGACATTAGCTTTACCAATTTAAAAGGAACACTACATGATTTCCTAAAAAACTTTTTTGAAGAAGATATGGAAATTCGTTTCCGTCCTTCTTATTTCCCATTCACTGAGCCTTCAGCAGAGGTCGATGTAATGGGTAAGAATGGTAAATGGTTAGAAGTGTTGGGTTGCGGTATGGTTCACCCAAATGTATTACGTAATGTAGGTATCGATCCTGAAGTTTATTCAGGTTTTGCGTTCGGTATGGGTATGGAACGTCTGACCATGTTACGTTACGGTGTCACCGATTTGCGTTCATTCTTCGAAAATGATCTTCGTTTCCTCAAACAGTTTAAATAAGGTGGGATTATCTCATGAAATTCAGTGAACTTTGGTTACGTGAGTGGGTAAACCCAGCGATTAGTAGCGAAGCGCTTTCTGAACAACTGACAATGGCTGGCCTTGAAGTTGATGGCGTTGAAGCTGTTGCTGGCGATTTTCACGGTGTGTTTGTAGGTGAAGTTGTTGAATGTGGACAACACCCTAATGCCGATAAATTGCGTGTAACGAAAGTTAACGTAGGCGGTGACAGATTACTTGATATCGTTTGTGGCGCACCTAACTGCCGCCAAGGACTAAAAGTTGCGGTTGCAACCGTCGGGGCTGTATTACCAGGCGATTTCAAAATTAAAGCAGCAAAACTACGTGGTGAACCCTCTGAAGGTATGCTGTGCTCATTTTCTGAATTAGCTATTTCAGAAAATCATGAAGGTATTATTGAATTACCTGCTGATGCACCAATTGGCATGGATATTCGTGAATACTTAAAATTAAACGATAATGCGATTGAAATTAGCATTACACCAAATCGTGCTGATTGCTTAGGTATTTTGGGTGTTGCGCGTGATATCGCTGTTATTAACAAAATGGAATGCCAAGTACCTGATATGTCGCCTGTTGCGGCAACTTCTTCAGCAACATTCCCTGTGCGTGTTGAAGCGCCAGAAGCGTGTCCACGTTATTTAGGTCGTGTTTTCACTAATATGAATGTGAAAGCAAAAACACCTTTATGGATGCAAGAAAAGTTACGTCGTGGAGGCATTCGCTCTATTGACCCAATTGTTGATATCACCAACTTAATCCTACTTGAAATGGGGCAACCGCTACATGCGTTCGATCTTGATCGCGTTGAAGGTGCTGTTGTTGTTCGTATGGGTAAAGAAGGTGAAAAACTGACTTTACTTGATGGCAATGAAATTACATTAAAAGAAGATGTATTAGTTATTGCTGACGAAAAACAAGCATTAGGTATGGCTGGTATTTTCGGTGGTGAATCATCAGGTGTTAATGAAGAAACGAAAAATGTTTTCTTAGAGTGTGCATTCTTCTCTCCATTATCCATCACAGGCCGTGCACGTCGTTATGGCTTGCATACTGATGCCTCTCATCGTTTTGAGCGTGGTGTTGATTTTGAGCTGCAATACAACGCAATTGAGCGCGCAACTAAGTTACTGTTAGAAATTTGCGGTGGTGAAGTTGGTGAAGTGATTGATGTAACCAATAAAGCACATTTACCAAATATTGCACCAGTTAAATTAACACGTAAAAAATTAGACCGTTTATTAGGTCACGTAATTGATGATGCACAAGTTCTGGATTCATTAACTCGCTTAGGTTTCAACGTTTCTGTTGAAAATGATGGCTGGTTAGCAACAGTTCCTTCTTGGCGTTTTGATGTTCAAATCGAAGAAGATTTGATTGAAGAAGTTGCTCGTATTTATGGTTACAACAATATTCCAGATGTACCATTACGCGCTGATTTGGTGATGACTAATCATCGCGAAGCGAACTTGTCATTAAAACGCGTTAAAACAATGCTAGTAGACAACGGCTTCCAAGAAGCAATTACTTATAGTTTTGTTGATCCTAAGATCCAATCTTTACTACATCCAAATGAAGAAGCATTAATTCTGCCTAATCCAATTTCAGCGGATATGTCAGCAATGAGACTGTCTTTATTAACCGGATTATTGACTACGACTGTATATAATCAGAACCGTCAACAATCTAGAGTTAGGTTATTTGAAGCAGGTCTGCGTTTTGTTCCTGATAATCAAGCAGAATATGGAATACGTCAGGAACTTATGTTAGCTGGTGTGATCGCGGGCAACCGTAATGAAGAACATTGGGGTTTAGAGAAGCAAACTGTTGATTTCTTTGATTTGAAAGGTAATATTGAATCAATTCTGGAATTGACAGGCCAGCTAGATGAAATTACATTTAAACCAGCTAATCATTCAGCACTTCATCCGGGACAAAGTGCTGGGATTTATCTGAGAAATGAATATATTGGCTGTATTGGCGTTGTTCATCCAGAGCTTGAACGTAAACTTGACTTAAACGGTCGTACGGTAGTATTCGAAATACGTTGGAATGCAATTGCAAATCGCAGTTTACCACAAGCAAAAGCAATTTCTCGTTACCCTTCGAATCGTAGAGATATCGCTGTAGTTGTTCCGAATGATGTTGCTGCAGAGGATATTTTAGCCGAATGTAAGAAAGTTGGCGGAAATCAAATAGTTGGCATAAACTTATTTGACGTGTATTGTGGTAAGGGAGTAGCAGAGGGCTATAAAAGCCTCGCTATTAGCATAATCTTGCAGGATATCGAGCATACACTGGAAGAAGATGAGATTGCTGCAACAGTGAGTAACTGTGTAGCAGCATTGAAACAGCGATTCCAAGCATCCTTGAGGGACTAGACCTATGGCGCTTACAAAAGCTGAAATGGCAGAAAATCTGTTTGAAAAACTTGGTGTTAGCAAACGCGATGCAAAAGACCTTGTAGAATCCTTTTTTGAGGAAGTGCGTCGTTCTCTTGAAAATGGAGAACAGGTGAAGCTGTCTGGATTCGGAAACTTTGACCTGCGTGATAAAAATCAGCGCCCAGGTCGTAATCCGAAAACTGGGGAAGACATTCCTATTACAGCTCGCCGTGTTGTTACTTTCCGCCCAGGACAAAAGTTAAAAAGCCGGGTTGAGAGCGCAACACCAAAAGAATAAGATTTAAAAAACATCCAAAACGGCTTTCTTTGAAAGCCGTTTTTTTATCATAATTGTCTGTATTTAATTTTGATGATAAACGCATTAGGATGTTTATATTTATCGATATAGTCTGAATGGATATTTCTATTTGGATGGAAGGTTTTTATTTTTTCGTTATCTTTCTTTTTATTCTCATTTCTTATTTTGACTCTTTCTTTTCATCTCTTGCCTATATCAACACTGTGATAGTTAATTCCAATTTTTTCTCCATTATTAGAGACTGGCTTACATGTTCTAAATTTAGTTTTTCATCATTGAATACGAACATGTTATGTTGCTAAAAAATTATTTTATAAATAAAAACAGTAAGAGCCGTTGTTGCATGGATAGGGAATGAAATGAATAAAGAAAAAGAAATAAATCCTCTGATTAAATTTACTAAAAGACAACGCATTGACGACAGAAAAAAGCTGTTTCTAATGACATTAGTATTATGTTTCTTGTTTGTTTTTTCCCTCTCTGTTGGTGAGATTACGTTATTTCCACATCAATGGTTAACAGATGAAGCCCATTTATTTGTTTGGCAGATCCGTTTACCAAGAATACTTGCAGTAGTGGCTGTTGGTGCCAGCCTAGCAATTGCAGGCGCTATTATGCAGGCACTATTCCAAAATCCACTCGCAGAGCCAGGATTACTAGGAGTAAGCAGTGGTGCGGGAGTGTGTGTTGTATTAATCATTGTTTTACAAATTGGTTTAAGTCCTTGGTTAATAAGTAGTGCGGCGATACTCGGTGCATTAGGGATCACTCTCTTATTAATGTTTTTTACTCGCATAAGAAAACTGTCTAATGCTCAGTTACTATTAATTGGTGTGGCATTAGGTGTTATGGCAAGCGCGATAATGACTTGGCTGGTTTATTTCAGTTCAGCTTTGGATTTAAGACAATTAATGTATTGGTTGATGGGGAGTTTTAGTGGCATTGATTGGCGTCATCAAATCTTATTTTGGACTCTTATTCCTATTGTCTTAATTCTTATTCTACAAGCTGATGTTCTTAATTATTTATCTTTGGGTTCATTCAGAGCAAAGCAATTAGGTATATCCGTTAATCAATGGCGAAATTGGTTTATTTTAGCCGTTGGGTTATTGATAGGGCTGAGCGTTGCTTTAGCGGGCGCTATAAGCTTTGTAGGGCTTGTTGTACCGCATTTATTAAGACTATGTGGAATAACCCATTATAAAACGTTATTACCCGCGTGCGCGCTTGCTGGTGGCGGATTATTATTGCTTGCTGATCTGCTATCTCGCTTGATTTTAAATGGTGCAGAAGTTCCGATAGGAGTGATTACAGCAACGCTTGGTGCGCCTTTATTTATCTGGTTATTGGCAACAAAAGAGATGGGGCGTTTGTAATATGGCGTTACTTAAACTTGAGAATTTAAGTGTTAATAATCGACTTAACGCATTTACAGAACAAGTAAATTATGGCGAACGTGTTCACTTAATTGGCGCAAATGGCGCGGGAAAGAGCACACTTTTAATGGCAATCGCAGGAGAGCTTCCATTTAATGGTGAAATCATTCTAAACGAAACTTCAATAAGACATTATAAATATGATGATCTTTCTAGAATGCAGAGCATTGTTATACAACAATTGGAAGCTTTGTCATTTATGCCTGTTTTTCATTATCTCTCGCTATATCATAAATTGTCGAAAATGGATGTTCAGCAATTAAATATGCTGTTAAATGATTTTAAAATTGACAAATTATTGTCAAAAAACATTCATCATTTATCAGGAGGCGAATGGCAAAGGGTTAGAATTGTTGGTGCATTTATCCAATTATGGTCAAGTTATGATTTAAAAGGAAAATTAATATTACTTGATGAACCAACGAATAATTTAGATGTCGTACAGTTGGCAATTTTGGATAAATGGGTTGATAAATTTTGCCAACAAGGTGGTGCCGTTATTATGAGTACACATAATTTGAATCATTCTTATCAAAAAGCAGGCAGAGTTTGGCTCATAAAAAATGGATATTTGGTTAATTCTGGCGCATCTGCACTCTTATTGGACGAAAAATTATTATCAACTACATTTAATTCAAATATCAAGTGCATCAATGATGTTGATCATATTGATTGGCGGGTTTTGCAATAATATGACTATTGTTAAGCTTATCCCCAAGTAATTATTAAGGATTTTTTAATGTTTTCTTAATAAGACGGATGTCGGTGAACAATAGTTTGTATATAATTGTTTTTTATTCATTCATTAACTAGGCTACATTTTTATGAGTCACTTCCTTCCTTTCTCTCGCCCTGCGATTGGCGATGAAGAAATCAAAGCCGTTGAGGATGTACTGCGTTCAGGTTGGATTACAACAGGCCCTCAAAATCATCAATTAGAGCAAGATTTTTGTGAAAAATTTGGTAGCAAACATGCTATCGCAATTTGCTCTGCCACTGCGGGTATGCATGTTGTTTTAATGGCGATGGGAATTGGCGCTGGTGATGAAGTTATCACACCATCACAAACTTGGGTTTCGACGATGAACATCATCACATTACTTGGTGCAGAGCCCGTGATGATTGATGTTGACCGTGATACTTTGATGGTGAGTGCAGAAGACGTCAAAAAAGCAATTACACCTAGAACGAAAGCAATTATTCCGGTTCATTATGCGGGTGCACCTTGCGATCTTGATGCATTAAGAAAAGTTGCACAAGATGCAGGCATTCCTCTTATTGAAGATGCAGCGCATGCTATTGGTACTCGCTATAAAAATGAATGGATTGGTGAAAAAGGAACCTCTATTTTCTCTTTTCACGCGATTAAAAATGTAACTTGTGCAGAAGGCGGATTAGTTGTTACTGATAATGACGAATTAGCCAATAGAGTACGTTGCTTAAAATTCCACGGTTTAGGGGTAGATGCCTTTGATAGACAAATTCAAGGTCGTAAACCTCAAGCAGAAGTTGTTGAACCTGGCTATAAATACAACTTATCTGATATTCATGCAGCGATTGCTGTGGTGCAATTAGGGCGTTTAGATGAAATGAATGCTAAACGTGCTGAGTTGGTTGCACTGTATCGTGAAAAACTCAAAGATTCTCCATTAGAAATGTTGAGTGTCCCTGAATATTCACATTTACATGCAAATCACCTGTTTATGGTGAGAGTTGATAAAAATGCCTGTGGTATCGATCGTGATGCTTTTATGGAGAAATTGAAGCAAAAAGATATTGGTACAGGGCTTCATTTCCGCGCAGCGCACACCCAAAAATATTATCGTGAGCGCTATCCTTCTTTATCCCTTCCTCAATCAGAATGGAACTCTGCAACGTTATGCTCGCTGCCGCTGTTTCCTGATATGAGTAATGAAGATGTTATTCGCGTTGTAGATGCGATCAATGAAATTCTTTCGGAGCATATTTAAGTGTCAACATTTGATGAAATCAAGAAAGTATCGGTTGTAATCCCCGTTTATAACGAGGAAGAGAGCCTTCCTCAGCTTTTAGAACGTACAATTAAAAGCTGTAAACAATTAGGACAAGAATATGAACTGATCCTTGTTGATGATGGTAGTAGCGACAATTCAGCTAAGATGTTAGAAGAAGCGGCTGCCATTGAAGAAAATCACGTTATTGCAATTATTTTAAACCGTAATTACGGCCAACACTCCGCAATTATGGCTGGTTTTAATCAGGCTGATGGTGATTTAGTGATCACATTGGATGCTGATTTACAAAATCCACCTGAAGAGATCCCAAGACTTGTCGCGACTGCTGAAGAAGGGTATGACGTTGTCGGAACTCGTCGTCGTAACCGCCAAGATTCATGGTTTCGTAAAACCGCTTCAAAAATGATCAACTCAATGATCACTAAAGCAACGGGTCGCTCTATGGGAGACTACGGTTGTATGTTGCGTGCTTATCGTCGCCATATTGTTGAAGCGATGTTACAGTGTCACGAAAGAAGTACATTTATTCCAATTCTTGCGAACACATTCGCTCGTCGTACTATTGAAATTGATGTTGCACACGCAGAGCGTGAATATGGCGATTCAAAATACAGTTTTTTAAAGCTGATTAATTTAATGTACGACCTATTAACTTGTCTAACCACGGCACCATTACGTTTATTAAGCATTGTCGGCAGTGTGATCGCTGTATCTGGCTTTGTCTTAGCTTTACTGTTGATTATTTTACGTATTATTTTCGGTGCAATGTGGGCTGCTGAAGGTGTATTCACACTTTTTGCAATCTTATTTATGTTTATCGGTGCGCAGTTCGTTGCAATGGGCTTATTAGGTGAGTATATAGGCCGAATTTATAATGATGTAAGAGCGCGTCCTCGGTATTTTATCCAAAAAGTGGTTGGTATTAATAAACCCAACGAAGATCAGGAAAAAGACTAATGAAAGCAATAGTATTTGCCTATCACGATATTGGCTGTGTTGGTTTGAAAGCACTTGAAAAAGCAGGTTATGATATTCAGGCTGTATTTACCCACACTGACGATCCTAATGAAAATCATTTCTTCTCATCTGTTGCTCGTGTGAGTGCAGAAATGGGATTGACAGTATTTGCACCTGAAAATGTCAATCACCCATTGTGGATTGAACGTATTCGTGAAATGAAACCTGATGTCATTTTTTCTTTCTATTATCGTCACATGTTAAGTGATGAGATCCTGAATTTGGCACCAAAAGGCGCGTTTAATTTACACGGTTCTTTATTACCAAAATATCGTGGCCGCGCACCAATTAATTGGGCGATTGTGAACGGTGAAACAGAAACGGGTGTTACTCTGCATAAAATGACAGCGAAAGCTGATGCAGGTGATATCGTTGCTCAAGAAAAAGTCACTATTGCAGATAATGATACTTCTCTGATTTTACATGAAAAAGTAAGAGAAGCCGCTGATAAGTTACTTTCTAACGCGTTGCCACATATTGCATCAGGTGATTATTCAACAACTGCACAAGATGAAAGCCAAGCAACTTATTTTGGCCGTCGTTGCGCTGATGATGGTTTAATCGACTGGAATGCAGATGCAAAAACAGTCCACAACTTAGTACGTGCTGTTACAGAACCATACCCAGGTGCATTCACTTTCTTAGGTGAACGCAAAATGATTATCTGGCGTTCACGCGCTATTGCTGATAATCAAGGCAAACGTCCTGGTACTGTCATTTCAACAGAACCTTTAGTGATTGCGTGTGCGAAAGGTGCAATCGAAGTTGTTACTGGCCAAAGTGAAAATGGTCTTTATGTTCAAGGAAGTCGTTTAGCGGCAGAAATGGGCATTGTGACTGATGTTCGTGTTGGACCCAAAGCAACGGCACAAGTAAAACGTCGTAAACGTGTTCTGATTTTAGGTGTGAATGGCTTTATTGGTAACCATTTAACAGAGCGTCTATTGAAAGATGATAACTATGATATTTATGGTATGGATATCGGTTCTTCTGCAATTGAGCGCTTTATTGGTAATCCACGTTTCCACTTTATTGAAGGTGATGTGAGCATTCATACAGAATGGATTGAATACCACATTAAAAAATGTGACGTTATTCTGCCATTAGTGGCTATTGCAACACCAATTGAATATACCCGTAATCCATTACGTGTATTTGAATTAGACTTTGAAGAAAACTTAAAAATTGTACGTTATTGTGTTAAATATAATAAGCGTATTATTTTCCCATCCACATCAGAAGTTTATGGTATGTGTGATGATAAAGAGTTTGACGAAGATAATTCACGTCTGATTGTTGGCCCAATCAATAAACAACGTTGGATTTACTCTGTATCTAAACAGTTATTAGACCGAGTTATTTGGGCTTATGGCGCCAAAGAAGGTCTTAAATTTACGTTATTCCGTCCATTTAACTGGATGGGACCTCGTTTAGATAACTTAAATTCAGCACGTATTGGTAGCTCTCGTGCAATCACACAATTAATTCTGAACTTGGTTGAAGGTTCTCCAATTAAATTGGTTGATGGTGGTGAGCAAAAACGTTGTTTCACTGATATTAATGACGGTATTGAAGCTTTATTCCGTATTATTGAAAACCGTGATAACAAATGTGACGGCCAAATTATCAATATCGGTAATCCAACTAACGAAGCAAGTATTCGCGAATTAGCAGAAATGCTGTTAGATTGCTTTGAAAAACATGAGTTACGTGGTCACTTCCCTCCATTTGCAGGCTTCAAGAAAATTGAAAGTAGCAGTTACTATGGTAAAGGCTACCAAGATGTTGAACACCGTAAGCCAAGCATTAAAAACGCAGAGCGTTTATTGGATTGGAAACCAAGTATTGAAACTCGCCAAACAGTAGAAGAAACATTAGATTTCTTCTTACGTGGCGCAGTTGAAGAATTAGGCACTAAATAGGAATAAATAATGAAGAAAGTTGGTTTGAGAGTTGATGTGGATACTTATCAAGGAACGAAACAAGGTATTCCACAACTGCTGGATGTATTTGCCAGATATAACATTCATGCCAGCTTCTTCTTTAGTGTGGGTCCAGATAATATGGGGCGCCATTTATGGCGCCTTTTAAAGCCTAAATTTTTATGGAAAATGCTGAGATCTAATGCTGCATCACTGTACGGCTTAGATATTTTATTAGCAGGAACAGCATGGCCGGGTAAAAAAATTGCTAAAAATTTAGGTTATTTGATGAAAGAAACCCAAGATGCGGGACATGAAGTTGGATTGCATTCATGGGATCATCAAGGCTGGCAAGCAAAAGTCGGGCGCTGGTCAACAGAAGAATTAATGCAACAAGTTCGTTTAGGTGTTGAAGCACTGGAAAAAGCACTTGAAAACCCTGTAAAATGTTCGGCAGTTGCTGGATGGCGAGCAGATGAACGCGTATTAACAGTGAAAGAAACTTTTCAATTCGATTACAATAGCGATTGTCGAGGAACGCATCCTTTTAGGCCCATTTTAGAAAATGGTTCTATCGGTACGGTGCAAATTCCAGTAACATTACCAACTTATGATGAAGTTGTTGGTACAAAGGTAAAGGATGAAGATTTTAATCAATTTATTATTGATGAAATCAAAAAAGACAGTGGAATACCTGTTTATACTATCCATACCGAAGTTGAAGGAATGTCAAAAGCCGCTCAATTTGAGCAGTTACTGGCAATGATTGCAAATGAAGGCATCGAATTCTGTCCGTTAAGCGATTTATTACCACTAGATAAAGAAACGCTTCCGATGGGTAAAGTTGTTCGATCTGACTTTCCAGGTCGAGAAGGCTGGTTAGGGTGCCAACAAGAGGTCTAACGAAACTATGTTGAATAACCGGGCGAGTAAAATCGGGGCCATCCTCTTGGCTCTTTTTTTTGTTCTTACCTACTTATTTCCATTGAACAGCCGGTTATTATGGCAACCAGATGAAACCCGTTATGCGGAAATTAGCCGTGAAATGGTGGTGAGCGGGAACTGGATTGTTCCTCATATGCTCGATATTCGCTATTTTGAGAAGCCCGTAGCAGGTTATTGGATCAATAATGTTAGCCAATTAATTTTTGGCCACACCAATTTTGCTGTACGTTTTGGCTCAGTTATTTCTATTCTCTTAAGCACATTACTTGTCTATTTATTGGCAAGAATGATGTGGCGTAACCGCCAAGTTGCCTTTGTTTCTAGTTTAATCTATTTATCCATGTTCTTAGTGTTTAGCGTAGGTACTTACAGTGTATTAGATCCTATGTTGGCACTTTGGGTTACCGCAAGTATGGTTTGCTGTTTTTGGGCGCTTAAAGCTACCACAGTAAAAACACGAATATTGGCGTGGATAACATTAGGGCTTGCATGTGGTATGGCATTTATGACCAAAGGATTTTTAGCGTTAGCTATTCCGGTCATTGTTATGATACCTATCACGCTGTATCAAAAACAATTTACGCAAATGTTGCTCTATGGCTTACTTGCCGTATTTAGTGCAGCATTAATTAGTTTGCCGTGGGCATTGGCTATTGCTAAGGCAGAGCCAGATTATTGGCACTACTTCTTCTGGGTTGAACATATTCAGCGTTTTTCGGGTGAAGATGCTCAACATAGTTCTCCATTTTGGTACTACATTCCTGTTGTATTACTCGGCGTTATACCGTGGCTTGGTCTATTGCCTGGAGCATTAACTAGCGCATGGAAGAAAAGACGTAAGCGTCCTGAATTATTTTTCTTATTATGCTGGTTTGCCGTTCCATTCTTATTTTTTAGTATTGCGAAAGGTAAGCTACCGACGTATATGCTGCCGTTTATGGCGCCGCTAGCAATGCTAATGGCGAAATATGGCGTAGATTGTGCACGCAAATTTAGAATGAAAGCGCTGCGTATAAATGGTTATATCAATATCTTTATTGGTGTTGCTGTTGTTATCGCTATTTTAATTATCCAACTCGCTTCTTCAAAACCTATATATATGCCATATGAATGGTCTAAATGGGTATTAGCTATAGTGGCATTTTCATTATGGGGCATTATTGGTTATCTTTGCTCTACACTTAATGGAAAACACTGGTTATGGGCGGCGTCTTGTTCGCTAGGCGTTAGCTTATGTATCGGTCAGGCAATACCAAATAGCAGCGTAGATGGAAAGTTACCTCAAGAATTTATTCGCCAAAATATAGAGACATTAAACGCAAGCAAATACATTGTGAGCAATAGTGTTGGTATCGGCGCGGGATTAGCGTGGGAATTACAGCGTAGCGATATTTACCTTTATGAAAGAACAGGCGAATTAACTTACGGTGTTGAAGAGTACCCTGATTCTCAGCATAAATTAATTAAGCCTGATAATTTTGCTCAGTGGTTAGAAGAAGCAAGAAAAGAAGGGAATGTTTCAGTTGTTATTACCTTTAAAGATCCTAAGAAACTAGCACAATTACCAAGACCTGAAGAGCTGGTGACAAACCATCGAGTTGCTATTTTAACTTATGAGAAGCGTAATTAATGTCATTTGTTTTATTGCTGATCGTGAGCTTTTTGACCTGCATAGGGCAAGTTTGTCAAAAGCAAGCGGTGGTTAGCTGGCAAAGTGACTCATTAACAAAAGCCAGAAAAACGATTTTCTGGCTTTTTATTGCCATTGCAATGCTTGGTTTGGGGATGTTGTTTTGGTTACGATTATTACAAATTCTGCCTCTTAGTATTGCTTATCCTATGTTAAGTATTAACTTTATTGTGGTGACATTAATTGGCCAGTTTGTTTATAAAGAGCCCGTTAATGTAAAACATTGGATTGGTATCGCGTCAATTATGATTGGTATTATATTGATGAGTATACAAGTATGAAAGGCTATCTATGGGCAATTGGAAGCGCATTATTAGTGACGGCAGCTCAATTGTTGCTAAAGTTTGGTATGTCTGAATTACCAGCTTTACAGCTAGAAAAACAGTGGGTTGATTTTTCATGGTTGTGGGCCAATGTAACGCCACTCGCTATCGTGTTTGCTGGCCTTGTCGGTTATGTTCTTTCTATGGTTTGCTGGCTATTCACTTTACGTACCATTCCTTTAAATAAAGCCTATCCGCTGATCAGCTTGAGTTATGTGTTTGTTTATATTCTTGCAGTGATATTGCCTTGGTTTCAAGAAACACCATCATGGACAAAAACAGCGGGTGTAGCATTTATCATGGTCGGAGTGTGGTTAATAAGCCAAAAAACGAAAGAAGCACAATCACATTAACTTAATGATTGCAGAATTTATTTTCTGATCCCTGTTGTTAATTGTGCGATTTATTCTACCAATCATCACTCATTCATCTTCAATAACTTGTTTTTGCTTAAAAAAGCAGATAGATTTTAAAATCTATGGTAATAACAATGGTGGATGCAATGAGAAAGTCCGTTTTTTATCCTTTCTTACTCTGTATTATTCTGCTGGCTGGGTGTTCATCTAGTCCGTCTAAGCGTATTCCACCAGCGCCTCCCTTAAAAACACAACTTTCCGATCCCATCATGGTGATAGTGCAATTAAAATCGCAACTTGAGCAATGGTATGGTACGCCTTACAGCTATGGTGGAATGACGCCTTCTGGTATTGATTGTTCAGGCTTCGTGTATAAAACTTACAGTGATCGTTTTGATATAAAACTTCCTCGAATGACCATTGATCAAACCAAATATGGTACACAAATCAGTAAAAGTGATTTAATGCCTGGTGATTTGGTTTTCTTCAAAACGGGCGGTGGTGAAAATGGGCTTCATGTCGGTATTTATGATACTGATAATACATTTATTCATGCATCAACTAGCAAAGGAGTAACTCGTTCATCCCTTGATAATGTCTATTGGAAAAAGACATTTTGGCAGGCTCGCCGATTGTAGTTTCGTGCCATTTAACAGCCTAATATATTGAGAGTTATGGTATCTTATACCTTATTTTCTTCATATAGGTATTCCTTATGTCAGGCAAATTGCGTCTGTTAATTTCCGAGTCTTATGATCCTTGGTTTAACCTTGCTGTTGAAGAGTGTATTTTTAGACAAATGCCCGCTGATCAACGCGTACTTTTTCTTTGGCGTAACGATAATACGGTAGTTATTGGTCGAGCACAGAATCCATGGAAAGAGTGTAATACCCGTAAAATGGATGAAGATGGTGTGAAATTAGCTCGCCGTTCAAGTGGTGGTGGGGCTGTTTTCCATGATCTTGGCAATACCTGTTTTACCTTTATGGCAGGAAAGCCAGAATATAATAAAACAATTTCAACTCAAATTATTCTTGATGGATTGTTAAAAGCGGGCATTAATGCTACGGCATCAGGACGTAACGATTTGGTGGTTCCTCAAGATGATGGTGAAAGAAAGGTTTCTGGATCAGCCTATAAAGAGACTAAAGATCGTGGTTTTCATCATGGTACATTATTAATAAATTCTAACTTATCTAGACTAGCTAATTACCTCAATCCAGATCCGAAAAAACTTCAAGCTAAAGGTATCACTTCTGTTCGCTCTCGAGTGGCTAATTTGATCGAGCTTCAACCTAATATTACCCATGAAAAACTTTGTGAAACTATCACTGAAAGCTTTTTTGAATACTATGGTGAACGAGTAGAAGCAGAGATTATTTCACCGCAAAAATTACCTGATTTACCCGGTTTTGAAGAAACTTTCACTAAACAAAGTAGCTGGGAATGGAATTTTGGACAAGCACCTGCATTTTCACATCTTTTAGATAATCGTTTTAAATGGGGGGGCGTTGAGCTGCATTTTGATATTGAGCGTGGCAACGTTATTAGAAGTCAAATATATACAGACAGTTTAGATCCTGCGCCATTAGAAGCATTATCAGAGATGTTGGTAGGGCAACGTTACACACCTGAGTCTCTAAAAGCGCTTATTGAGCAACTCATTCAGCGATATCCTAATAATAAAATAGAGCTTAACGAGCTTCAAGAATGGCTTGTGACAGCGATAGCGTAATTTTTATCAATGTTAGAAAACGATAAACAATAAGCATAAAAACCAGCTAAAAAGCTGGTTTTTTTCATGAAGAATACTGTGATGTGAAATTGATTAGTGATTTTCACATGACATAAAGCAATGAGTGTCTGGCATTTTGCCATTTTCTCTAAATTTAGCGGGTGTAGTATTGAAATGCTTTTTAAAGATACGTGTAAATGTTGCTTGAGAGCTAAAACCATACATTAAAGCGATATCTAGAATAGACATATCTTTTTCTTGTAATGATTTAGCAGCTTCTAATAAGCGACGTTTACGAACATATTCGCCTAATGTGCAGCCTTTAAAATCTTTAAAAATGCGTTGCAAGTGCCACTTAGAGTAGCCACTTTTATTTGCAATCGTATCGATTTTTATACCTTCGTTACGTTGTAACTGGGTTTCTAACCATTTCAGAATATCATTAACGACATTTTCAGCCATAAAACCTCCCACAAAAATGGTGGGGACACAGTGCCCAAGTAAATAGAATAGTAACGTATGTTATTTATAACCTATTTTAAGCATGGGGAAAATAACAGGTAGGCAAAAAGTGCTTTTCGTGATTGATAATCATTATCACAACGATAGGCGTGACTTATATAGTTTAAGTAAAGTTCAGTTTGCTGAATATTTCTAATTAAAAATGATATTTTGTATGACTTTTACTTTGTTGAATTTATTGATTTATTTTTTTAACTTAATAGTTCTGTTATACCTTTTATTTGTCGCTCTGTTATGCTTTTTGGTGTGAAACGCAAGCTAATCATTGATTAAGGTGTATTTGAAATTCAATTTATTTGACTGAGTATCGAAAAATTAAAATAAGATTTATTAATCAATTAATGTGATATTACCTTCACCATTTTATTTTCAATTGATAAGTTTATTGATAATAAATTAACTAAGCCACCTATTAGAAAGTAATGCTAAAAGGTGGCTTGGTAATAAAAATTTAGGTGGTGCTCTTTTTAGGGGCGTAGAAAAACTTGAGGATATAAATGTTCTGGATGAGTATTAACACTCACATCTGCGCCATACCATTTTTGTATATTTTCTGTTGTGAGTACGCTGTGTGGTGTACCTTCACAAACTAACTTTCCTTGATGCAGTAATAAAATTCTATCAGCATAAAGAGACGCTAAATTAAGATCATGCAAAACACAACACACCATAAGATTTTGTGTTTTTGCCAATTTTTTTAATAAACGTAAGCTGTGTTGCTGGTGGTAAAGATCAAGTGCGGAGGTTGGTTCATCAAGGAACAATACGGCTTCTTGTGGTGTAGGGTGCCATAATTGCGCTAACACTCTAGCAAGTTGTACTCGCTGTTGTTCTCCTCCCGATAATTGACGATAGTCTCTATCTTTAAATTTTAAACAGTCTGTTTGGAGTAGTGCGGTTTCAATTGCCATTTTTTTATGTTGCTGCCCATGAGGTGTTCTTCCCATAGCAACCACTTCTTCGACTGAAAATGAAAATGAAAGCTGACTATTTTGTCGCATAACAGCACGGTTTTGCGCTAATTGCTGGCTATTCCATTGTGAATAGTTTTTTTGTTTAAAATAACATTGACCTTGTGTTGGTGTTGTATAGCCTGTTAATAAGCGTAATAGCGATGATTTTCCTGCGCCATTAGGGCCAATAATGGTAACTAATTCCCCAGCATTAAACGAAAGCGACACATCATCAATAATGGTCTTATTGCCGATTCGGTAAGTTAAATTATTTCCATAAAGTAATGGCGTGTTTTGTTTTTCAATCATGACATTCTTCCTGCGGGTTGTCGTAAGATCAGCCAAAGGAAATAAGGACCACCAATTAATCCTGTAATGAGCCCCACAGGGATTTCTGCTGGAGATACCAATGTTCGTGATAATGTGTCAGCAGCGAGTAATAGTGTCGCACCACCTAAAATAGTGGCAGGTAATAGCCATACATGATTACTCCCAATGCGCATACGAATAAGGTGCGGAACAACAAGTCCAATAAATCCAATAACACCACTCAGTGCGACAGCACAGCCAATTAAAATGGCGCTAAGAAGTAACAAAATAAACTTGGTTCTTCTCACATTTAGCCCTAAGTAATGCGCTTCTTCATCACCAAGTTGTAATAGGTTTAATTTATGGCTTTGCCAACATGCCAAAATGCTGACAGGAATGATCACAATGGTTGCAATAGATAAAGTTTTCCAGTCAATCTGGCTTAATGAACCCATCATCCAAAGTGAGAATTGACGTAACTGTTGGTCGGTACTGATGTAACTTAATACACCAATAAAAGACATACATAGCGCATTGATAGCAATACCGGCAAGCAATAACCGCGCTAAATTACCATCACTTAATTGATGCAATGAGAAGATAATCATTGCCACAATTAAACCGCCAATAAAGGCGGCAACAATATGACTGTAAAATGCAAAGGCTGGCGAAAAAGAGAACGGTAGAATAATCACAATGGCAACCATTAGTGCTGCACCGCTACTAATACCAAGTAAACCAGGATCAGCTAATGAGTTTCTAAATAATCCCTGCATTATTGCGCCCGATATTGCTAAAGCTCCTCCAACAAGAATGGCTAATAATACGCGAGGTAGACGGATATCTAGCCAAATTTGCCATTCCATATCATCAAAAGAGCTATTCCATAATGTATGAAACGAAAGGGCTAATGCACCGCTATTCACAGAAATTAATGTAACCGTAGTGAGTAAAAAGAGTAAAACTAAAATACTCATCCACGGTGAACGAAAACGAGACATTATTGCTCCAACGCTTGACGAATTTGATGCATGACTTCTGGTGTTGAAAGGGTAAAGCCTAATAATCCCATGTCATCAACAACAACATAATGCTTGTTTTTACCCGCTGGTGTGTATTTTATGCCAGGTAACTCCCATAGTTTTTCAATTCCGCCAATACCTTTAATACCTTCTTTGGTTACTAACAAAATATCAGGTTGGCTTGCAATAACACCTTCTTGAGAAAGTGGGCGATAGCTTGTAAACCCTTGCATGGCGTTTTTACCGCCGACCAGTGAAATAATGGTATCCGCAGCTGTATTTTGACCCGCAGCCATTGGAACAACACCACCATGACTCATGATATAAATGACTTTCTTATTGATAGGAGTGGTTGAAATTTGCTTAATAGAGAGGGCGAGTTTCTCTTTTAGTTGATTGCCTTCTTGTTCTTTATTTAAAACCGTCGCAATGGTGTCTATTTTTTCATTAATGGCTTCTAATGAATGTGTACCTGTAATCGTTTTAACAGCAACTCCAGCTTCTTTAATACGACGTAATGCTAAAGAAGGGCGAGCGAGTTCACTGGTAATGATCAACGTTGGTTTGACAGATAAAATTCCTTCTGGGTTTAGCATTCGCATATAACCCACATCAGGAAGTGTTTTCACTTGTTCAGGAACTAAACTGGTGCTGTCTCTTGCAATAATCTGCTCGCCTGCACCTAATGCGAAAACAATCTCTGTGATATCACCACCAATGGTTACGATACGTTCATTGGCAGAGCTAATGAACGACATGACGCTACACAGGATCAAAAGAAGCCATTTTTTCATTAAATAATTCTCCGATTAGGCGATTTTAGTGAGGGTATTCACTTGTTCACGCCACTGTAGTTGCTCAGCAGTACCTTCAGTGCGTTGTCCGTAGAGTTGAGCAATTTGCTGTCCCTTGTTATCAAAGATTTCAAGGCTGGTAACAAACCCATCTTGAGTTGGTTTACGTGTTACCCAACTCTCTGCAATTTCACTTTCAATTAAATGAAGTGTAAAAGCAGGATTGAAAACGTTGATCCAAACTTGCTCACTATTTTCAAATTGATGCGGTACTAGACGATCAATTTGGCCTGTAAAAATTTGTACACAGCCACGGCTACCGACAAATATCATGATCTCGTTTTGCGCTTCTTTAGCGAGCTCTAATAAGGTTTTCAGCGCGTTGTTATCAACTTGATAAGCAAGGTCATCAGGAACCGCTTTGAATGCTTGTTGACGACTTAAGTTATTTTCTTTTAGTAATTTGAAGAATTGGTGAACGTCAGTCATTGAACGCCATTGTTGTTCAAGTTGTTCCGCTAATTCATTACTAACAGGCGTGTTTGAGTATGGTTCAACAGGAGTGATATTTAGAACGGGGTTTTCTTCAGATAAAAATGCTTGAATAAGTGCATTCCATTCATCCATATTCGTGTTATCTGTTGCATAGACTTTATGTAATGCATCACCATGCATATCAAAGAATTGAATGCTATAACGCGTTCCTTTTGATGTTTCTTCGGTAAGTGCAAAAATACTTGACCAATAAGCGAAGAAAAAGCGTAAATCCATTGCACGCGGATTTAAGATTAACCCTGCGTGATCGTTAAAACGGGCATTTGTGTATTCACCAAGGTGTTCATGAACAGCAATATCATTACGAGTAATCGCTTTGACTTCACCTACTTTACTCAATGCTTTTAATAATTCTTGTACATCATTGCGTAGACGCTTTGCATCGTGTCCTACACGGGCATGAGTGAGTTCGGCTTCACTGACATTTAAGTAAGTAGCGAGATCTCGTGCATATGAAGCTTTTTTGTCCGCTTTAGCTTGCAGGTAGCTCTCATAAAGAGGTTTATTCACAGAAACTCCTATTATATCGTTGATTTTATTGTTAATTACCACTGATAACTTACAAGTACTTTTGCATTTCGACCTTCTTGAGGAATACCTGCAGAAGAGTAATAAGTTTTATCAAATGCGTTACTCAGTACAAATGAGGTTGTTAATCCTTTTAATGAGGCATTACCTTCATAACGAAGGTAGAAATCATTAACGCCATAACCTGCTTGTTGGCGATTGGTTGGGCGATTAAAACGGTCATGTTTGGTAAAGTCCGTTTTTTTGGTAAATTGACCGACCCAACCCACAGAAAAATCGGTACTTGGTACAGGAACATCAAAGCGACTGGTTAATGTATCTGGCTCAATTGAGGTAATTGAGGCATTTGTCGCATTATCTTTTCCTTTGGTATGGTTATAAGCTAAATCCCAATTAAAGAATTTTGATTGATAGCTCATCGAAACATCCCATCCCCAAATAGTTGCTCTTGGAATATTTGTTGACTGTGTATATCCCTGAAAAATAGCAACATCTGCATCAATATAATCTTTTGCGCGAGTATTGAAATGGGCAGCTTTAATTTTCAGATTATCATTATTAGATAATAAGTCGTCGAATTGAAAACCGAATCCATATTCAGTGGTTGAATTGGTTTCAGGCTTTAAATTAGGATTTGGGCGCCAATAGTTTGTTGGTGCTCCAGGGAAAGGTGCATCAAAATGTTTCGCATCGTTATACATCTCACCTAAAGTTGGTGCTCTAAATGCTTGTGAGTAAGAGGTATAAAGCATTGACCAGTCGGTAGGTGTAATACTTATTGCACCTTTTGATGACCATTTGTCTGCGGTAATATCATCATAACGATCGTTTTGGCTCTTATATTTGTCAAAACGTGTTCCTAAAATTAGGGAGACAGGTAAATCACGTAAAGTGACTTCATCTTGTACCCAACCGGACATAAAACGGATATCGGCTTGTGGAAAACTTTCAGCATTTTGGCTTGGTGATTGTTTTTGTTTATAAACCTCGCCACCATAAGTAAAGCCATGTGATGCAAAGCTGTACGTACCCACTTGTGAGCGGTTTTCCAGTTTTACGCCATAGGTTTTTTGCTCTCGACCTTCAAATCCTTTTTGTATCGTTTTGGCATTGATATCAACTTCACTGTAATAAGCCTGTGTTTTCAAATTAATCCATTGTGAATCTGAAGGATCAAATTGATAGGTTAACTGAACATCTTTTTGTGTCGTGGTGCGATCAGTTTCTACGTTTGCAGATGTTGGGTCACTGGCAACTTGAGGATTTTTAGGTTGATTTGTATTGTTATGGTAATAGCGGAATTGCCCACTTAATGTGTTGCTATCATCAATTAACCAGCGTCCTTTAGAAAGGAGATTAATAATGGTTTCGTCATTTTGAGCGCGATAACCCCCACCGTAACGAGTATCACCTTTATCACGGGCTGATAATGCAACGAGTCCATCAAGGTTATCATGTCGGCCAAAAGCTGTTACACCAAGACCTTGGCTATGTTGTGCTGTATTACCAAGACCTGTAACACGTACGCCGCCTTGTTCGTTTTTTGAAAGTAGATCGCTTGCATCAACCGTATCGTAAGCGATAACACCGCCAAGGGCACCGCTACCGTATAAAAGAGCAGAAGGACCACGAATAACTTCAACTTGTTTTATAAGCAGAGGATCAACAAAAATACTGTCGATATGACCGGTGTCTGTTCCTTGGCGAACGCCATCTACAAGTGTCAGTATTCCATTTTTACTGTATCCACGCATACTGATGGTTTCACCATTAGTACGACCTGCGCCTGAAATTGAAATGCCAGGCACATGGCGAAGTAATTCAGAAGCACTTCCTGCTGTTTCTGACAACGCATTGTTATTTTTTATAACTGTTGACATCATAGGTAATGTAAAGCTATCACGCTCATTACCCGTCGCATAAACTGTAAGCACTTCTGTTTTTTTCTTCTCATTAGTTTGCGTCTTCTCTTGTGCAGATACACAAGCAGAAGAAACTGCAATTGCCAGCAAACTGAATTTAATCAATAGGGATGACTGAGACATGTAGATGGATCTCCGTTATTTAATGGGCTGTTAAATACAGCCCTTTGTTATGTAGATTATTGCTCCTCATCTACCAGCGATAACTGATGGACATTTTGATATTTCGACCTTCTTGTGGCACACCTAATGCTGAGAAATATTCTCGATTAAACGCATTGGCGAGCACTAACGCGGCTTGAATATCTTTATTGTTTTGAGATTGATAACTAATTGAAAAATCGTGAATACCATAGCCCGGATATTGGGTAATAAGTTCTTGCATTCGATTTGTGGTTTTGCCTTTTACATGAGGCGCTTGTCCTCGATGTGTACCTTTATTGGCAGTAGCACTAGCGAATTTTCCTGACCACCCTAATGAGAATGGGGTTTTAGTAACAGGAAGTTGAATAAAGGTCGTCAGTATTTCAGGGCGAACAGGCGAAATGGTTTCATGTGTGGTTAACTCAAGGGTATGAGTACGGTTATAACTTAAACCTAGAGAAATTAATGGGTGTGAATAACGCAGACTAAGATCAATACCTTCAATCATTGCTTCGGGAATATTAAATGCTTGGAGATTTAATTTACCCGCAAATGAACTTGAATGCCAAGGACCATAAGTAATGTAATCCTTTGATTTAGTATCAAAATAAGCTGCTTTTAAAATGAGTTTATCTTGTTGTGATAAAAGCTGTTTAAATGAGAAATCAGCGCCATATTCCCAAGTGCTATTTCTTTCAGGTTTTAAGTTTGGATTAGGCACCCAATGCGCATTAAAAAAACCCGCTTTAAAATGGAATGAATCATTAAACATTTCATTTAAAGTTGGCGCGCGAAACGCAGTTGAATAGGTAGAATAAAGTTGTAACCAACGTGTTGGTGTGAATGCTAACGTGATATTTTCAGTTGTTCCTCGATAACTCGATGTATGTTTTTCTGCTTGTAATGTTTTAGCCGAAAATTTACTGAAGAAAGGATCAAGTCCTTCACCAGGTATATTTTTGTAATAGTGATAACGTATACCCGTTGTGAGTGTGAGAGGGAGTGATGGTGTACTGAGAGAACTTTGCAACCAACCTGCGATATAATTCATTTTCGCTAAAGGAAAGTTTTTTGCTTCTTCATTTGATTGCATTTTCTGCTGATAAGCTTCTGTACCAATAATCACAGATTGATTGAATGTGTCAAACCAATTGATACTGGCATTATCTTCAAATTTAAGCCCGTAAGTTGATTGTGTACGTGCTTCGTATTTACCTATTTTACCTTGGATATTTTTTTTTAAATCTGACGTTGTTAATTTAGTATCCGTTAAAAAAGTTTGGTTAATATCAAACTGTGAATAGTAAAGATAAGTGGTTAAATCTAACCATGAGTTTGTATCAGAAGCATAGTGGTGAGTGAGCGCATAATTTTTTTGCTGAGTATCGCGCTGCATCTGGTTACTTTCATTCTTGCCAAATCCACCCATTCGATGCAAAACTTCTCGTTGTTCACCTGAATTATCATAATGGCGAGCTGAAATAATAAGCGTTTGATTTTCAGTTGGATAGAAATAGGCTTTTGCAAAGAAATTTTTAATATGCTCGTGATTTTCTAATTTATCACCATTAGCAAGACGAATAGGACCACGTTGACGTTGGCTATACGCAAATAAGCCTTCTGCAATATCGTGTCTTGCTGCAATAATGCCACCATAAGAAAAATGGCGATCTGCTGATGAAACTGAGCTAAATAGTTTTGCACCTAATTTTTTATCCGTACTTAATATAGATTGAGGATCAAGAGTATTAAACGCGACAACTCCCCCCATAGCACCAGCACCATGCAAAGTGGATGCAGAGCCGTGTTTTACATCAACACGTTTAATTAAAGCAGGATCAAGAAAGACACCACCTAAATTATTTATGGTGTTTTCTAGTGGTTGATAAATACCATCAACGAGGATCTTGACGCCTTTTTGATCGTATCCTCGCATCAGAATATTCGCGCCATTCGTGATACCCGTTCCTGATAACGTTACACCAGCAACATCTTTTAATATTTCTCCCGCAGTTGAAGCGGTTTGTGTTTTAGCTGAAGAAGCATCAATAACAGAGTGAAAATCTGAGGCTCGATCGTCGTTATAGCCAATAACAGTAAGAGAGTCCGTTCCTGTATTTTCAAGGTGTGCAGAGGTAATAGGGGAATACAGCAGACAAAGTGCTGTTGCTATACCTGAATATTTGAAATGTTTTTTCAGCATACACATACCATAAATATCCATAAAAAGTCCTTGTATATGGAGTTATTTAGCTGGCTGCCTAGCTGAGTCGATAGGTGGCTTGCACGTTATTGTCAAAAAAGATTATTTAGTCAGGATCAGTTTTCCTGCTTTTGTTTGACGTAGTTGATACAACTCTCCGTTATGTTGAATGTAAACCACGCCATCTTTGCCTAATAATTCAACGCTATTAATAGATTGAATTATTGAAGAATGAGAGTTCTGTCTGATTAAAGAACTCTCCAAATTATTAGCTTTTTTATTCATAATACACTAAGAGTAATAAGCGTTATCATTCTGATAATCATTATCGTTAACAAAAGTGTTTAGACAAGCTTTTTTTAACGTGAAAACGTAAATTTAAGTCATATTGTGAATCATTTGGGCGATGTGAAAGAGAAACTGAAGAAAAATCACACAAAGGATTAATAACCTGAATGACAAAAGGTATTTTTTTATAATGCTATCGTGATTAAGCGTTAAATATGCGATAGGGAAGAGGGAATATGTCTCACCAAAATGATGAGACATAATAATTAAAATAAATTAAATTTATATTCGATGATAACTTCTGACGAGAGCGTATTGGCGTGATGATATTTACCCTCAGTTAGAACAGGGGTTTTACCTTTCATTTGATAAGACCAACCAGGCCCAAACATTGCCCAAACAGTGAGATTTTTGAGTTTTGAATTAGTCGGAACCCAACGGCTGAATGTATTAATTTCACCTGTGCGAATATGATTACCTCGATAGTTAAATTGAGCAATATTACTTGCAATCCCAATGGCTAGCTCAGGAGTTAGGTTATAATCAGTCATCGTTGAAAGTACAATTTCACCATCACGCATATAATCATTTCCAGCAAACGCCATTGAAGTAAACGTACCTCGTGAGTTTTTACTCATTGCTCGAGGATAAAAACCCACTTCATTGGATTTATCTGCATTGGTATAACCTAATCCCCATTTAGTGCTCCAATTATCCGCCTGCCATTTACCATCTATGGCAAAATGCCAAGCATTATTATCAAAGTCACGTTTATTCGCAGGCATTATTTTATATTTATCTAAGGCCTGAGTTGCATAAATTTGTGTACCTATATTTAGCTCTTTTATAGGCTTTATATTTAAAAATAAGATATTTCGGCGTAGGTAATTATCGCTTTCACCATATCCATATTGTATATTTAGATTGTTACTTTTCCACAATAAATCACCACTAGCGATATGATTAATATATTTGCCACTATTGGTTTGAAATTGTTTTTTATCAGGTGAATTACGATCCATGGAGTTTTCAATATAAGCACCTCGTAATGTTAGTGCACCATAATTGATCGCTCCAGTCCAACCTGAATAAGTAGTTGGTGATAAACGTGTTGAATTAGAAATTACACCAAAATTTTTTATTGTCTGCCAACCCCAACGGGTACTAAAATTAATATCAGCAAGTTGATATTGTAATTTTATATTACGTTGACCAAATTTAGAGTAACCTTCGGCATTGTTTTTATTATTCCCTTCACCGCGATTATACAAAACGCCACGAGAATTAAAATAATCACTCGCACCCAATTTAACCGCCCCGTAATAAGCAACGTCAAAGCCGATAATATCAGCGAAATAACCAGATTTAAAATCAAGCCCAACGCCTTGTCCCCATGCATTATGGACACGGGTTTTACCTGTATCCTCTTCTTTTAAGTATTTCCAATAATTTTTTAATGATAGCGACATAGTAGATTGGCTAAATAAAGGATCTTCAAATACATTATTAATAAAAGTAGTTTCTTTGATATTATTTTCTGCTGTTTCAGCTAATGCTTTTATTGGATTAATTAATAAAAGTATGATGATACTTATCATCTTTATTTTCATAATATTCCCCGAGGTATAGGCGTAGTTACTCAAGCGAAAATATTTCGCCTGAATAACCATATTGAATAACTATATTTAATAACTACATTGAATGATTAGATATTAATTTTATTTTTTATCTAAAGACTGTTTTCCTAACTCGACATATTTTAATGTGCCAATTTCAGTTACAGTATATTGGCCATCTTTATAAATAATTTTAACAATAGCGGCATTAGAGAGTGGTTTATTTTTTGCAATATCATTAGTTAAATCAGAGATCATAATTTGCATTGCAATGCCCGATGAAATTGCCAGAATATTTTTATCACCACGTTCTTGGGCATTTTTAACAATGGTCTGAAGTGCAGCTTGAGTCCGTTCCTTTACTTGCTGATAATTCTCTGTCATTTTTTTAGGATCAGCTGCGGCTAACGCGTTTTGGTTTTTCTCTGCAGTGATGGTGCCAGCTTTCATTTGAGCAAATAAAGCCGCGCCATCTTTAAGGCCTAATTGTTTTGCACCTGCATCCGCCATATCTTTATTATATCCGCCTTCAAATCCACCAAAGAAAGCTTCGCGTAATCCATTAAGTTCATTTAATTTATAATTCTCGATACCCGCTTGTTTTAATATTACGCTCATTGTTTCACGTTGACGTCCAGCGTCGCTAGAATAAAAATTATCAAAAGGGATCCCTTTTAAACCCTCACCTAAATAACGAGCAACACGAATACCATCTTCTGTTAATGGCGAATCTACCCAACCTTGAACTCTATCAAAAGTATTTAGCAACGTTTTGCCATGACGAGCAAAATAGATAGTGATACCGTCATTTTCTTTAACATCCATAGCTGTTTCTGCAGCAAAACTGGTTGTTGTACTTATTGCTAAAATTAATGCTATAAGCCATTTTTTCATAATAATCCCCATAGAATGGTCTTTTTAATAAGCAAAAAAAAACCTACGCTAGAGAAATGAGACAAGACATAAATGGCATTATGCTTGTTCTATTTATCTTACGTAGGTTTCGCCTGTTTTTAACAGTAACAATCCAACATCGATAACGTTAGCACCAAATATAATAAAAAAACACACTATTTATGATTAGTATTAATAAGTGTGATCAAGTTCATATGATAATAATAAATTGGACATATTTTATTATTTATAAATAATAGATTGAATGTGGTGTTAGATTAAAATTTTTACTCTTATAGATAAGAAATAAAATTAAAAAATGAATAAATTAATCAATAATAAATAAAATGGTTTAATTGAGAAATAAATCTAATGAAAAAAACTTTTTGAGGCATAAAAATGATGTGAAACTCACACTTTTAAAATTTGTGATTTGAATAACGGTTCGGATTTGTTTACAGTAAAAGCGAGTTTACTGGATTGTTACTGCCAATGATATTGGTAGGCAAAACCTGATAAGACCATGAATTGTCATGGGACTATCGGGTTTTTTCATTTTTGGGGAAATAAAATGAAGATCGCAAAAATATTAAATAACAATGTGGTCATTGCCTTAAGTGAAAATAACCAAGAGCTCGTTGTTATGGGAAGGGGATTGGCGTTTCAAAAGAAAGTAAATGAAGACGTTGAACAAGATAAAATTGAGAAAATATTTGAGTTACGTAGCAACGAACTTATTTCTCGGTTAAGTGAGTTATTAAGCCACATTCCAATTTCTGTCATGAAAGTCTGCGATAGTATTATTTCTGTTGCTCGCTGCCAATTAGGAGAGCTTAATGAAAATATTTATATCGCGTTAACAGATCACTGCAATTATGCTATTGAAAGACAGAAAAAAGGCTTGGCTATTTCAAATACGATGATGTGGGAAATTCAGCGTTTATATCCTAAAGAGTATCGACTTGGATTAGAAGGATTAAAGCTGATTGAACAAGAGTTACAAGTAACATTACCGGTTGATGAAGCGGGATTTATCGCTCTTCACTTTGTTAATGCGCAATTAACGGGTGATATGCCAGCTGTGATGGAAACCATGACTATCATGCATGAAGTCATGAATATTGTTAAGTATCATTTTGATATTGAATATCAAGAAGATACTTTAGATTACCAAAGATTTGTTACGCATTTGAAGTTTTTTACCCACAGAATGATGAGTCGAGACACAGTGCCTAATGATGATATTTCTATGCATATTGTTATCAAAGAAAATTATCCGCTTTCTTGGTGCTGTGCAGAAAAAATAAGTCAGTTTTTACTGAATAAATATCAGCGCGAGTTAACGGATGAAGAGCGTATGTTTTTAGTGATCCATATTGAACGGATAAGAAAGAAACGACACGATTAATTGTTAAGGTATATTGTGTTGATATAAAAATATTAAATTAAAATGTGATGGATTGTTACTACCGATATTCGGTAGGCAAAACCTGATTTACTCTCATTTATTAATGGGGGTAGTCAGGTTTTTTTTTACATATTCATTGGTGGTTAAGCATTTCATTATTTAAGTCATAAAGGAATTGAGTATGGAATACCGAACATTAGCAGAACAGATCATTGATAATGTAGGTGGAAAAGGCAATATCGCCAGTGTTATACATTGTGCAACACGTTTGCGTTTTAAACTGGAAGATGACACTAAAGCCAATGCTGAAGTGTTAAAGCAGAACACAGGCATTATTACAGTCGTTGAAAGTGGAGGGCAATTTCAGGTTGTTATTGGTAATCATGTTAGTGAGGTTTATAAAGCGATTATTGCTCTTATCGGTGAAGTACAAAATAGAAATACTCAAAGTGAAAATAGCAGTAATAACAAAAAGAAAAAACGTAAGGATAATATCTTTAGCCATTTTATAGATATTGTTTCCAGTATTTTCACCCCAGTATTAGGGATCATGGCTGCGTCGGGGATTTTAAAAGGGCTATTATCATTAGTCGTCACTTTAAATTGGTTGTCAGCCTCAAGTGGAACTTATCAGATCCTATTTGCTGCAAGTGATTCACTATTCTATTTTTTCCCGCTTGTTTTAGGCTATACCGCGGGAAATAAATTTGGAGGAAATCCATTTTTAACTATGGCGATTGGTGGTGCATTAGTGCATCCGTTAATGCTTGCGGCATTTCAACAACAAACCACGGAATACTTTTTAGGTATTCCAGTCACATTTATTAATTACAGTGCGTCGGTTATTCCTATTATTTTTGCTGCGTGGGTGAGCTGTTTATTAGAAAAAAAATTAAACACTATTTTGCCTTCATCCATGAAAAATTTTATTTCTCCGTTATTGTGTCTATTAATTATTGTTCCGCTGACTTTTTTAGTTATAGGGCCTTTAGCAACATGGATAAGTTTGCTGATTGCAGACGGTTTCCAAGCTGTTTATAACGTAACACCTGTTGTGGCCGGTGCGATTATGGGGGCAATTTGGCAAGTGTGCGTTATTTTTGGTCTGCATTGGGGCATTATACCGATTAGTATTAATAATCTGAGTGTATTGGGTCAAGATGCGCTTGTACCTCTATTATTACCCGCAATTGCAGGACAAGTGGGCGCAACACTTGGGGTTTTCTGGGCAACTCGTGATACTAAATTACGTATTATGGCTGGTTCATCGGTAACAGCGGGTATCTTTGGTATTACTGAGCCCGCGGTGTATGGAGTGACTTTACCTCTGCGTCGACCTTTTATTTTTGCTTGTATTGGGGGGGGAATTGGTGGGGCGATTGTCGGTTATAGCAACACACTTACGTTTTCGTTTGGTCTGGTAAATATTTTCACTTTCACACAAATTATTCCTGCAACGGGAATTGATAGCACCGTCTGGGGTGCCATTATTGGCTCGTTAATTTCATTTGTTTTTGCGTGTATAGCAACGTGCTTATTTGGGTTGAAAAAGGAAAATAACGCAGAGTCTAGATCTTCTATTCAATTACCAGCAACGCCATTTAATAGCGCTGGGAAAAATCCAACGCAAGAAACTATTTTTTCACCGTTATCAGGTGTGGTGATCTTATTAAAAAACACACCAGATGAAACCTTTGCTAGTGGCTTATTAGGCGATGGCGTCGCCATTATTCCAAGTATTGGTGAGGTTTATGCGCCTTTTGATGGTGAAGTTGCGTCATTTTTTAAAACGGGTCATGCCTTGGGCTTATTAAGTGAGAAGGGTATCGAGTTATTTATTCATGTTGGAATTGATACCGTTAAGTTAGATGGAATGTATTTTTCACCGAAAGTTAAAGTAGGGGATAAATTTAAAACTGGCGACTTATTACTCACCTTTGATCGTAAAAAAATTCTTGAGGCTGGTTACGATTTAACAACCCCCGTTATTGTGAGTAATACCGATGATTACAGTTCAATTACTGGATTGGAATTAAATAAATCGATGAGTTCAGGTTCAGCGCTTATCAGCGTTAATTACAAATAAGGAGTTAACAATGAAAAAATTTCCTAATACATTCTTATGGGGTGGTGCTGTCGCCGCTAATCAAGTTGAAGGCGCTTATTTAACTGCGGGTAAAGGATTAAGTACTTCAGATGTTCAACCACAAGGTATTTTTGGTTCTGTGGTTGAAAGAACAAGAAATGGTTTTTGTATCAAAGATATTGCCATCGATTTTTATCATCAATATGAAAAAGATATCTCACTTTTTGCCGAAATGGGATTTACCTGTTTAAGAACCTCTATTGCGTGGAGTCGTATATTTCCATTGGGAAATGAATCTGAGCCTAATGAAGAGGGGCTGGCATTTTATGATCGTGTATTTGATGAAATGGCTAAATACAATATTCAGCCAATTATAACTTTATCTCATTATGAAATGCCTTATCATCTGGTAACAGAATATGGTGGTTGGGGAAATCGTAAAACTATCGAATTCTTTGAGCATTATGCCCGTAGTGTTTTTCAGCGTTATAAAAATAAAGTCAAACTTTGGCTCACCTTTAATGAAATTAACATGTCATTACATGCGCCAATGACGGGAGTTGGATTAGCGGGTGAAAGAACGCAATCAGAAATTTATCAAGCCATACATCATCAGTTAGTTGCCAGTGCCAGGGTAGTTAAAGCGTGTCATCAAATTATTCCAGATGCAAAAATCGGCAATATGTTATTGGGAGGCTTAGTTTATCCATTAACGTGCAAGCCAGATGATGTTTGGGAAGCTATGAACGAAAATCGTAAATGGCTATTTTTTGGTGATGTGCAATGTCGTGGTCAATATCCTTCTTATATGCTGCGTTATTTTAAAGATAATCATATTGATGTTGTGATAACGGATGAAGACCGTCAGGATCTCAAGCAAACTGTAGACTTTGTGTCATTTAGTTATTACATGACGGGTTGTATTACAGCAGATAAAGAAGAATATGAGATGAAGCGAGGGAATATTCTCAGTATGGTGCCAAATCCTTATTTAGAAAGCTCTGAATGGGGATGGCAAATCGATCCTAAAGGTATTCGCATCGTGCTTAATCTATTGTGGGATCGCTATCAAAGACCTTTATTTGTTGTGGAAAATGGGCTTGGTGCGATTGATAAAATTACGCCAGAAGGTGAAATCAATGATGATTACCGTATTCAATACATC
The DNA here is from genome assembly GCF_016238545.1 of Proteus sp. PR00208. Taxonomy (NCBI): domain Bacteria; kingdom Pseudomonadati; phylum Pseudomonadota; class Gammaproteobacteria; order Enterobacterales; family Morganellaceae; genus Proteus; species Proteus sp. PR00208. Next base: position 414,985 of record NZ_JAEHQE010000001.1, read on the forward strand.
AATGACCATCTGGTGCAAATTGGTGAAGCGATTGAAGATGGTATTGATGTAATGGGATACACCAGTTGGGGACCGATTGATTTAGTGAGTGCGTCAAAAGCCGAGATGTCTAAACGTTATGGTTTTATTTATGTGGATAGAGATGATCAAGGAAAAGGCTCATTAGAAAGAAAACGTAAAAAAAGTTTTTATTGGTATCAAAGTATTATTCAATCTCAAGGTGAATTATTGCGTTAACACAATTTTTTTGTGTGAATGACACAATAAAAAAGGAGAGCAGAGGCTCTCCTTTTTGCTATTTATTAGTATTTAGCTTATTGAAATCGACTTTCAACGGCTTGTGCTAATAATTCAAGAAGTTGTTCTGTGTCATTCCAGCTTAAACAAGGATCGGTGATAGATTGTCCGTAATTAAGCGGTTTATCTTGTATCACTTTTTGTGAACCTTCTTGTAAAAAACTTTCAGCCATCACGCCAACAATCGCTTGTGAGCCATCTTTAATTTGTTGACCAACATTTCTGGCTACTTCTAATTGACGACGATGAATTTTTTCACAGTTACCATGGCTAAAATCGATAATAAGATGCTCTGGTAAATCCACTTGTTTTAGTGCATCAACCGCATCAGCGATATCGCTTGCGTGATAATTCGGTTTTTTACCTCCACGCAGAATAATATGACCATAAGGATTACCACTGGTTTGGTAAATTGTCATACGGCCATTTTTATCTGGCGATAAGAAGGTGTGACCAACACGAGAGGCACGGATAGCATCAATCGCAATACGGGTATTACCATCAGTGCCATTTTTAAAGCCAACAGGGCAAGAAAGCGCAGAAGCCATTTCGCGATGAACTTGGCTTTCAGTCGTTCTAGCACCAATGGCGCCCCAACTAATTAAATCTGCAATATATTGGCCTGTGACCATATCGAGAAATTCAGTTGCAGTGGGTAAACCTAACGCATTTATTTCAATTAATAGCTTTCTTGCAAGGCGAATACCTTCGTTGACGTTGCAAGAGTTATCGAGGTAAGGATCAGAGATTAAACCTTTCCAGCCAATGACCGTACGTGGCTTTTCAAAGTAGGTTCTCATGACGATTTCTAAGCGGTTATGATAGCGTTCTTTTAGCTGATTAAGCTTAGTGGCGTACTCTTTGGCAGCTTTAGGATCATGAATAGAGCAAGGCCCTACAATCACTAATAGTCGCTTGTCTTCTCCGGTAAGGATCGCTTCAATGCGTTTACGTGCTGATGTGATATTTTGGATTATCTCATCAGAAATGGGGAACTCTTTTGCTAAGGTTTCTGGTGTTACCAGACTGTCTAAAGCCTTAGTCCGTAGTTCGTCTGTCTTTAACATAATTCATCTCAATAAATATACAGGGTAAGTCTACCCAGTGATTAAGATCACAATAAACGAAATTCAGCTAATTTCAACAGCGTTCACAGAGAAAAACGAATAAAAAAGTCGCCATAAAGGGTTAAAACATTCTTCTTGCTAATCCCATAGAATCAATTACCTTGGTTGAAATTTCTTCAACAGAATAATTCGTGGTGTTGAGATAAGGGATATTGTTTTTTCTAAAAAGTGCTTCTACTTCGGACAATTCAATTCTGCATTGACGAATAGAGGCATAACGGCTATTTTCGCGGCGTTCACCACGAATAGCGGCAAGACGTTCTGGCGCAATGGTTAAGCCAAATAATTTATGCTGATATTCTTTTAGTTCTGCGGGGAGTTTTAAGAAATCCATATCATCCGCAGTAAATGGATAGTTAGCTGCTTGAATACCAAATTGCATTGCTAAATAGAGGCTGGTGGGGGTTTTCCCGCAACGAGAAACACCAATTAAGATCACTTGTGCTTGATCGAGATTACGTAATGATATGCCATCATCATGGGAAAGAGTGTATTCGATGGCGGCAATACGAGCATCGTATTTACTAAGATTTTTTTCAGTCAGTCCATGAGTTTTATTTAATTTTGGCGATGCCTGGATCCCTACTTCTTTTTCAAGTGGTATTACGAGAGATTGCACAATATCCTGACAAAAACCTTCACTGCTATTTATTATCTGTTTAACTTCAGGACTGATAATAGAATAAAAAACAAGGGGCTTAACGCCACTCTTTTTATAAATTTCAGAGATTTTCTGTTTTATTTCTTCAGCTCTTTCCACAGTAGAAACAAAAGGTAATGTATAACTTTTCATTTTTAATGGAAATTGAGAAAGTACCGCATGGCCTAATACCTCTGCCGTAATCGCTGTACCATCAGAGATAAAAAAGACTGTTCTATCAATGGGTTCATTATTATCACAATTAATAGAATTCAAGCTTAATATCATAACGCTCACCTTTTTTTAGCTGAATTAGCAAATCAAACAATATTATCTAAAGCATTTTTAGTGATTATAAAGGATAAAAAAATAAAGTTTTCTGGTTGATCGATTCACCTTTCTATATTCAGCATCACATTGTGATACGCTTATTTCAGTTGTCGTTTTGACAGCGGGTTTTTCTTTTTTTCTCTCTCTCATAATTGTTTAAAAAAGGATTGTTCTCAATGTCCAGCAATAGCCTCACCCCGTGCAATGTGCTTTGGTATAACCAATTAGGTATGAATGACGTTGATCGTGTTGGTGGGAAAAATGCTTCCCTCGGTGAAATGATCACAAACCTAGCGGAACTGGGTGTTTCTGTTCCTAATGGGTTTGCTACCACAGCGCAAGCGTTTAATGATTTTCTGGAACAGAGCGGTATCAATCAGCGTATTTATGAATTGCTTGATAGCGTTGATGTTGATGATGTTAATCAACTGGCTCAAGCAGGTAATCAAATTCGCCAGTGGGTAATTGATACACCTTTTACGCCTCAGTTTGAAAAAGATATTCGCGATGCTTATCTCACATTAAGTGAAGGTGAATCTGAAGCTTCATTTGCCGTTCGTTCATCTGCGACTGCAGAAGATATGCCTGATGCTTCTTTTGCAGGTCAACAAGAGACGTTTTTAAACGTTCAAGGTATTGATGCCATACTCGTTGCAATCAAACATGTATTTGCCTCGTTATTTAACGATCGAGCAATCTCTTATCGTGTTCACCAAGGTTATGATCATCGTGGTGTTGCATTATCTGCGGGTGTTCAACGTATGGTGCGTTCTGATCTTGCTTCTTCAGGTGTGATGTTTACTATCGATACTGAATCTGGCTTTGATCAAGTTGTCTTTATTACATCAGCTTATGGTTTAGGTGAAATGGTAGTACAGGGGGCTGTTAACCCGGATGAGTTCTATGTACACAAGCCAACTTTAGCAAAAGGTTTACCTTCTATTGTTCGTCGTAATCTTGGCTCTAAAAAGATCCAAATGGTTTACGCGGATAGCGTTGAACATGGTAAACAAGTTCGTATCGAAGATACACCAGAGTCACTGCGCAATCGTTTCTCTTTGACTGATCATGAAGTTCAAGAGCTGGCTAAACAAGCTGTATTGATTGAACGTCACTATGGTCGTCCAATGGATATCGAATGGGCTAAAGATGGACATAATGGCCGTTTATACATTGTTCAGGCACGTCCAGAAACAGTTCGTTCTAACCAACAAGTTATGGAGCGCTATCAGTTAAATGAAAGTGGCTCTGTTATTATTGAAGGTCGTGCTATTGGTCATCGTATTGGTACAGGTGCCGTTAAAGTTATTCATAACTTAAGTGAGATGGATAGAATTGAAGCGGGTGATGTGCTGGTTACTGACATGACAGACCCAGATTGGGAACCTATCATGAAAAAAGCCTCTGCGATTGTAACTAACCGTGGTGGTAGAACATGTCACGCTGCAATTATTGCCCGTGAATTGGGTATTCCAGCTGTTGTAGGTTGTGGTGATGCAACAGAATGTATTGCTGAAGGAGAAGTTGTAACCGTTTCTTGTGCTGAAGGTGATACAGGATTTGTTTACGATGGCAAACTGGATTTTTCTATTCAAAGCTCCGCAATCGATAATATGCCTGAATTAGGGCTCAAAATTATGATGAACGTCGGCAATCCTGATCGTGCATTCGATTTTGCTGGCCTACCAAATGATGGTGTCGGTCTTGCGCGTTTAGAATTTATTATTAACCGCATGATTGGTGTGCATCCTCGTGCATTATTAGAGTATGACGACCAAACTGAAGCACTGAAAGCCGAAATCAATGAAATGATGGCGGGCTATGAATCTCCAGTTGAGTATTACATCAGTAAACTAACGGAAGGGATTGCAACATTAGCAGCGGCATTCTGGCCTAAACGCGTTATTGTTCGTTTATCTGACTTTAAATCTAACGAATATGCCAACTTAGTAGGGGGCGATCGTTATGAGCCAGATGAAGAGAACCCAATGCTAGGATTCCGTGGTGCGGGTCGTTATGTTTCTGACGATTTCCGTCGCTGCTTCTCCCTTGAGTGTGAAGCAGTCAAACGTGTTCGTAATGATATGGGTTTAGAAAATGTTGAAGTCATGATCCCATTTGTTCGTACTGTACGCCAAGCTGAAGAAGTGATTGACGAATTAGCGGCAAACGGTCTGAAACGAGGTGAGAACGGCTTAAAAGTCATTATGATGTGTGAAATTCCATCAAATGCCTTATTAGCGGATAAATTCTTAGAACACTTTGATGGTTTTTCTATCGGCTCTAACGACATGACCCAATTAACATTAGGTCTTGACCGAGATTCAGGTGTGGTTTCTGCACTGTTTGATGAACGCAATGATGCAGTGAAAGCCTTATTATCAATGGCAATCCAAGCCGCAAAACGTAATGGAAAATATGTGGGTATTTGTGGTCAAGGACCTTCTGATCATGAAGATTTCGCACAATGGCTAATGGAAGAGGGAATTGATAGTTTATCGTTAAACCCAGATACCGTAATTAAAACTTGGGTAAAATTAGCACAATAGAATTAATATCATCGTTATAAATAAAAAGCTCACAATATTATGTGAGCTTTTTTTATACAATTATTAAATAATAGGCAAAAAAAAAGCCTATCATGGGCTGACAGGCAAAGACTACACACAGCAATATTTTATATTCTTTAATCCCGCCAATTAATCTATTAATATGAACGGCGAAATTATTAATTCGATGAAACATTTGTTTCGTTGATATTTATATTAAGAGAAATGCGTTAATTATGCTCTAAGAATTATCTCAATAAAAAGAATATTGGTTTATTTAAAATTGAATATAACTTGCTGGTAACAAACAGGTTTAAAAAAATGTAATTTGTTTCAAGATGTAAGTTTTAATATAGAAATATAATGATTTATTCCTAAATTGATAATCTTTATTAAACTTTGCTCTGTTATTTTTAGAGCATGTAAGTAGCTACACTTACATGCTCCATTATTATTTATTCTTTTTCGATAAAGTTTTTATTCATAAATTCTACTGTTTCAGTTAAATCAGGATTAGGTTTTGGTACTTCATTAATCCATGCATTTAATAAACTATGTGCAACAGCGAGAACAACAGGGCCAATAAATAAACCAATCATACCTAATGTTAAAATCCCACCAATAACGCCTGTGAGAATTAATACCATAGGCAAATCGGCACCCATCTTGATTAAATAAGGTCGTAATACGCCATCCATTGTTGCAACAACACCACCCCAAATCACCATGACAATGCCCCAAGTGGTATCACCCGTCCAAAATAGCCATAAAATTGAAGGGATCAATACTAATAAAGGACCTAATTGAGCAAGGCAGCAAATAAACATAAGGACGGTTAATACGGTAGCATAAGGTACGCCAGATACAGCAAGGCCGATACCACCAACAATAGCCTGAATTAAGGCAGTTAAAACCACACCTAATGCAACGGCGCGAATAGACATAGATGCAAGTAAGATTGCGGCATCCCCGCGTTGGCCTGCTAAGCGAATAGCAAAATGACGCAACCAAGAAACGACATTTTCACCTTGTAAAAACAGTAAGCCAGAAAATAACAACATCACCCCCAAATGTAGGGCAAATCGACCAATATTTAAGGCTTGAGCAAAAAACCAGTTTGCAGCTTGCCCAACATAAGGTTGGATTTTTGAGATTAGCGCATTACCCCCTGAGACAAGAATAGAGTGCCATGTATCATAAAGCTTACTCCCTATCATAGGGACATCGTTAAGCCATAATAATTGCGGTGGTTGAATATTCGATGGTGATTTCGCTAATTCAATTAAGGGGGCACTATTATCAATGACGCTACTAATTAATAAGATAATAGGGATAACGAAGATCAGTAATATCAAAATCATCATTATCATGGTTGATAGCCAACGATATTTTACCCGTTTTTCAATAATAAGAAGTAAAGGCCACGTTGCTACAACAATCATTCCAGCCCAAATGAAACCCACAATAAAGGGGTTTAGGATCCAAAAACTGGCGATAATAAAAAAAGAAATAAAAAGAACAGTGAATAAAACTTTGGGTATATCTGTATGGATCTGCGGTTTTTCCATGGTTTTAAATCCCTACACGAATAAAAATGCTAGAAGCAGATGAATAAACATTGCAAATATCACGTTGTTTATATCACTACGCAATTTGCCAGAATTGTATGATAAGGTGAACAGGTATCGGTCTGAAAGTACAAAATGAGGCAAAGTACCTCTTAGCATACATTTCAACATCTAAAATTAAGCAATGTGGACTATTAGATTAAAGAGCTATAACAAATGATCCCACGTATATCGCAAGCACCGCAAGTCAGTGAACTCACAACAGAATTTCTTGATACCCTTCGAAAAAACGGTTTTACCGGTGATATCTCCAGCAGTTACGCTGACAGACTCACTATGGCAACAGATAATAGTATTTACCAGTTATTGCCACAGGCGGTTGTTTTTCCTCGCTCAACAGCCGATGTAACTATTATTGCTCGCTTAGTTGATGAACCTCGATTTCATTCTCTTTCTCTGACTCCAAGAGGAGGAGGAACAGGGACTAATGGACAGGCTTTAACAGATGGCATTGTCGTCGATTTATCTCGCTATATGAAACGTATTATCGAGATAAACCCAGAAGAACGTTGGGTAAAAGTGGAAGCTGGTGTCATTAAAGATGAATTAAACCTCTTTTTAAAACCGTATGGCTTCTTTTTTGCACCTGAGCTATCTACCAGTAACCGCGCCACATTAGGCGGAATGATCAATACCGATGCATCAGGGCAAGGTTCAATGGTTTATGGTAAAACCTCTGATCACGTTCTCGGTGTTAGAGCAGTTTTATTAGGTGGTGAACTGCTTGAAACGCGGGCTATGGATACCGCGTTAGCAGAAAATATTGCCCAAGAGAGCTCTGCGATCGGTAAAGTTTATCGTACCGTTTTATCTCGTTGCAAAGAGCAGCGAAAGCTTATTCTTGAAAAATTTCCTAAATTAAATCGCTTTTTAACTGGGTATGATTTACGTCATGTTTTTAGTGATGACATGAAACGATTTGATTTAACAAGAATTTTAACAGGCTCCGAAGGAACACTTGCGTTTATTACTGAGGCAACGCTGGATATCACGCCAATTCCTAAACAGCGCAGTCTAGTCAATGTAAAATACGATTCTTTTGACTCAGCATTACGTAATGCACCTTTCTTAGTTAAAGCGAATGCACTTTCTGTTGAAACTGTTGATTCCAAAGTCTTAAATCTTGCTCGTGAAGATATTGTGTGGCACTCCGTCAAAGAGTTGATCACTGATATCCCTGATAAAGATATGCAAGGCCTTAATATTGTTGAATTTGCAGGTGATGATGAAAATCTTATCGCTTCACAAGTCGCATCATTATGCCAACGCTTAGATTTATTAATGAAAGAAGGTCAGAGTGGTGTTATCGGTTATCAAGTCTGTGAAGATCTGGCAGATATAAACCGTATTTATGCCATGCGTAAAAAAGCGGTTGGTTTATTAGGTAATGCAAAAGGGCAAGCAAAGCCAATTCCTTTTGTAGAAGATACCTGTGTGCCACCAGAGCATCTTGCTGATTATATTACAGAATTTAGAGCATTACTTGACAGCCATCAGCTCAATTATGGCATGTTTGGACATGTTGACGCAGGCGTATTGCACGTAAGACCTGCGCTTGATATGTGTGATCCACAACAAGAATTATTGATGAAATCCATCTCAGATGACATTGTCACGTTAACAGCCAAATATGGTGGGTTACTCTGGGGGGAACATGGAAAAGGCTTTAGAGCGCAATACAGCCCCGAATTTTTCGGTGAAACGCTCTATCATGAACTGCGTCAAATCAAAACGGTGTTCGATCCTCGAAATAGACTGAATCCTGGGAAAATATGCCCTCCATTAGAGGTCGATGAACCTATGAAGCAGGTTGATACTATCAAACGAGGTACTTTTGATCGCACAATTCCTTTATCTGTGCGTCAAGATTTTAAAGGTGCATTAGATTGTAATGGTAATGGACTTTGCTTTAACTTTGATGCCAAAAGCCCAATGTGTCCTTCAATGAAAATCAGTGGGCAACGCATTCATTCGCCGAAAGGACGAGCGGCACTTGTAAGAGAGTGGCTACGCTTATTAACAGAGCAAGGCGTTAGCCCAAAACAACTTGAATCTAGCCTAGAAAATAACAAACCTAGCTTAAGAGGTTTAATCGAGAAAACACGTAATACTTGGAAAGCCAAACGTGGCGAATATGACTTTTCTCATGAAGTTAAAGCTGCAATGAACGGTTGTTTGGCTTGTAAAGCTTGTTCAACGCAATGTCCGATTAAAATTGATGTACCATCGTTTCGTTCTAAGTTTACTGAACTTTATCACCAGCGTTATTTACGTCCGTTAAAAGACCATATTGTTGCTAATGTTGAATTAACAACGCCGATTATGGCAAAAGCACCGGGATTCTTTAACTTTTTTATGAAGCAACCGTTGGTGCAATCGTTAAGTAAACACGCTATTGGTATGGTCGATTTACCTTTATTGTCATCACCGACATTAAAACAGCAATTGGCTGGGCATAAAGCGTTAGATATGACGTTAGAAGACTTAGAGCGGTTATCTGAAAAGCAACGTAGTCATCATGTGCTGGTGGTTCAAGATCCTTTCACCAGTTATTACGATGCGAAAGTCGTCGCTGATTTTATCAAACTGATTGAAAAAATTGGATTTAAGCCCGTTTTATTGCCATTCTCACCTAACGGTAAAGCACAGCATATTAAAGGTTTTTTACAGCAATTTAGTAAAACGGCGCAAAAAACCTCAACCATGCTTAATCGTGTTGCAAAATTAGGTATCCCTATGGTGGGAGTCGATCCTGCATTAGTGCTTTGTTATCGTGATGAATATCGTGAAATACTGGGTGATAAACGTGGGGATTTTAATGTTCAACTTGTTCATGAATGGCTAAGTAAATTGGTATCTGAGCCAATAGCAGTTCGCGATGATGCTGAAAAATGGTATCTTTTTGGGCACTGTACAGAAGTGACGGCGCTACCACAAAGTATGAAACAGTGGCAGGCTATTTTCCAACGTTATGGGCAGCAACTCGAATTTGTGAGCACGGGATGTTGTGGAATGGCAGGTACTTATGGACATGAACTAAATAATTATGAAAACTCGTTGGGCATTTATCAACTCTCATGGGGTAATGTATTAAAAACATTACCAACAATGCGTTGTTTAAGCACCGGTTACTCTTGTCGTAGTCAAGTGAAACGTATTGATAATATTGAGCTAAAACACCCACTACAGGCACTTTTGGAGATTATGCCATGATATGGAAACGTGAAACGACACTCGAGCATCTTAATCATATTGGGCAAAATAATATGATGAGTCATCTAGGTATTGAATTGACCTGCCTTGGTGATGATTATCTTGAAGGAACAATGCCGGTTGATCATCGTACTAAGCAGCCTTTGGGGCTTTTGCATGGTGGTGCTTCTGTTGTTTTAGCTGAAACATTGGGCTCTGTTGCGGGTTATCTTTGTACTGAAGGCGAACAGAAAATTGTGGGCTTAGAAATTAACGCTAACCACATTCGTTCTGCTAGAGACGGCAAGGTAAGAGGTGTATGCAAACCTATTCATTTAGGGCGCTCACACCAAGTCTGGTCAATAGAAATATTTGATGATGAAGGTCGTCAAGTGTGTATTTCTAGATTAACAACATCTGTTATTTCTTAAAGAATAAAAAAGACATATGCACAAAGTGAAATACTCGCTTTGTGCGTTTTTTTATGTTTATAGATAATGTCAAAAAGAATAAAAATAGAGAGAAAATAGAATTATTTCTTTATTTAGATTTTATTTTTAATGATAATCATTATCTTCATAATAAAAGATAAGACGATCAATAATGTTAACTATTTCTAAATTCAACACTACAGTATTATTAATTGCAGGTTTATTAATCAGCGGATGCGATAATAATTCTACCTCTGAAACGAGTAATGATATAAGTAATATTCCAGTACAAACTATTTCTGGCTTTAATATGGCTTATCCCACTTCATTTACAATGAGCAGAGAAGATACTGAAAATTATTTTAAATCATTACCAGATAATATTCAGGACGTCACAACAGAAATGATGGTTTATAAATCAGAACCTATTTGTGATTTGACAGAAGTTCGTCTGGTTTATTTTAAAATGATTGATGCAATGAGTTACGATGTGGATGCAGGAGCACAAGGCATAGTTGATAATATTGCGATAATAGATGGTATGAATGAAACATCCACATCGATAAAACCATTAACTATCCCAAATGTGGAAAGCCGACATGTCTTTTTTGAAGGGGAATACGCAAAAGAGAATGTGAGCTATGAAGGTGTTTTAGCGGCTGATCTTAAAACGAACCGAGTATGGCAATTACAATTGATTAGCAACTTCAATAGCCAATCGAACAAACAAAAAAACAGTCAAATCCTTGAATGTACAAACAAATATATTCAAACCATCACTATCAGTAAATAAGTTCAAAGAGCACACAATCCAATAAGAGGTCATCACATAAGTGGTGCTATCTTATCCTTCATAATAAGCATAAAAGTGAATGTGAACAGAGCTAATAGGCTGTAATGTAAAAACACATTTTTATGCTTTTTTCTCTAAATTTCAGTGATAACATATAAAGTGTATTTATATTGCAACTTATATGCGTATTGTGCGAAATATAAGAAAAATTAAAAGTTTTATTTTTTGTAATGAAAGAGCAGAAAAGTGTTATATTACATTGTGTTAACATTAATTGTTAACAAGGTGATCTCAAAAATAGAACAAAAAATACACATTTATAGAATATCCTTTCAAAAGACATGGTTGAAGTGATAAGGGTTATCATTACCATTAGTGTCAGGAAAGATATCAATCTCCTTTCGAAATGAGGTCAGAAATGACAAACAACGTTGAAACTTTTTCTCTTAATGACACACCTTGGCAAGGCATTGTATTAACGGATAATGCAGCAAAGCATATCTGCCATTTAGTTGAGAAAAACCCAGAAAAACAAGGGCTTTCCTTAAGTATTAAACCCTCTGGTTGTACAGGGTATGGTTATGTTATTGAACTCGCTACTGCCCCAAATGATGATGATCTTGTTTATGAACATAATGGAGCAAAACTCTTTGTCTCATTAAAAGCAATGCCATTTATCGATGGGTTGGTTGTTGATTATGTTCGTGAAGGACTTAATCAAATGTTTAAATTTAATAATCCTAAAGCTCAAAACGTCTGCGGATGTGGTGAGAGCTTCGGGGTATAACATAGTGAAGTCAGATTATGTCTCAGAGCAATGTTGAAATTGGTGATGAAGTTCAGGGATGGCTAAGCGATCACCACTATAAAGAAGGTTTTTATACCGATATCTCAACCGATACCTTAGAAAAAGGATTAAACGAAGCGGTTGTACGTGCAATATCGGCAAAAAGAAACGAACCAGAGTGGATGCTGGAATTTCGTTTAGATGCTTATCGCCATTGGTTAGAAATGGAAGAGCCTCATTGGCTAAAAGCAGATTATCCATCGCTTAATTATCAAGATTATAGCTATTATTCAGCGCCATCTTGTAGTTCATGTTGCGCTAATGGCAGTTGTGCTGGTGGCGCGAATGAAGCGGTTACGAGTGATAAACAAGCCACGCAAGATTATTTAACCAAAGAAGTTGAAGATGCTTTTAACCAACTCGGTGTGCCTGTAAGAGAAGGGCAAGCCGTTGCTGTTGATGCTATTTTTGATTCTGTTTCCGTTTCAACAACATATCGTGAAGAGCTTGCTGAACATGGCATTATCTTCTGTTCATTTAGCGAAGCTATTCAAGAATATCCTGATTTAGTGCGCCAATATTTAGGCACCGTTGTATCAAGCCATGATAACTACTTTGCTGCATTAAACGCTGCGGTCGCATCTGATGGTACTTTTGTTTATATTCCAAAAGGGGTTCGTTGCCCAATGGAATTATCGACTTATTTTCGTATTAATGCGGCTCAAACAGGTCAATTTGAACGAACTATTTTGGTTGCTGATGAAGGTAGTTACGTTAGTTATATCGAAGGTTGTTCAGCACCTGTTCGTGATAGCTATCAGCTTCATGCCGCTGTGGTTGAAGTTATTATCCATAAAGATGCCGAAGTAAAATACTCTACTGTGCAAAACTGGTTCTCTGGTGGCGATAGTGAAGGCGGCATTCTTAATTTTGTGACTAAACGTGCTATTTGCGAAGGCGAAAACGCCAAAATGTCATGGACGCAATCAGAAACCGGTTCTGCGATCACATGGAAATATCCAAGTGTGATTTTAAAAGGGGATAATTCAAGCGCTGAATTTTTCTCTGTTGCCTTAACCAATGGCAATCAACAAGCAGATACGGGCACTAAGATGATCCATATCGGCAAAAATACCAAATCAACCATTATCTCTAAAGGTATTTCTGCAGGTAAAAGCCAAAACAGTTACCGTGGACTCGTAAAAGTACTCCCTAGTGCGCAAAATGCCCGTAACTTTACCCAATGTGATTCCATGTTAATTGGTACGCAGTGCGGTGCGCATACTTTCCCTTATGTTGAAGTAATGAACAACTCAGCACAGCTTGAACACGAAGCGACAACGTCACGTATTGGTGAGGATCAGTTGTTCTATTGTCGTCAGCGTGGATTAAGCGAAGATGATGCAATCTCAATGATTGTAAACGGATTTTGTAAAGATGTGTTCTCAGAATTACCGCTGGAATTTGCTGTGGAAGCACAAAAATTATTAGCTATCAGCTTAGAACATAGCGTCGGTTAACTATTAACCAAATTCTGAGTATAAAGATACCGAAGGCATATATTATGTTAGAGATTAAAAATTTACATGTCAGTGTTGAAGGCAACGAGATCCTAAAAGGATTAGATTTGCAGGTTCGTGCAGGTGAAGTTCACGCGATTATGGGGCCAAATGGCTCGGGTAAAAGTACCTTATCAGCAACACTTGCTGGTCGTGATGAATATGAAGTCGATGAAGGTTCAATCACCTTTAAAAATAAAGATTTATTGGAATTAGAACCAGAAGATCGCGCAGGTGAAGGCATCTTTATGGCATTTCAATATCCTGTTGAAATACCCGGTGTCAGCAATCAATTTTTCTTACAATCTTCTGTAAATGCAGTGAGAGAATATCGTGGTCAAGAGCCATTAGATCGCTTTGATTTTGAAGACTTTATTGAAGATAAAATTAAATTGCTAGATATGCCACAAGATTTGTTAACACGCTCAGTTAACGTGGGATTTTCTGGTGGTGAAAAAAAACGTAACGATATTTTGCAAATGGCTGCGTTAGAGCCGGAATTATGTATTTTAGATGAAACAGACTCAGGACTTGATATCGACGCATTAAAAATCGTTTCTAATGGTGTTAATAGCTTACGTGATGGTAAACGTGCTTTTATTGTTGTAACACATTACCAACGCATTCTTGACTATATTAAACCTGATTTTGTACATGTGCTTTATCAGGGAAAAATCATTAAATCTGGTGATTTTTCATTGGCGCAAAAATTGGAGGAACAAGGTTATGGCTGGCTTATTGACCCTCAATGAAAAGCGTGAAAAACAGCGCCAAGTTGAACTGCGTAATCAACAAGCATTAAAAACGTTTTCAACGTTATATCATCAACGTAAAGGTGACGAAAATCTGAATGCACGTAATCACTGGTTGCAAGTTGAAAAAATAGGCTTTCCCGCTTATCGTCATGAAGATTGGCACTATACGCCATTAGAAGAAACGTTAAGCCAAAGTTATCAACAATTGCCACCTTTTGATGTGCAAAGCTTAATAGCTAAACAAGCTTTATCTTTTGATTGCTATCGTATTGTAATGGTGAATGGCACATTCTCACCGACAGAAAGCAGTAAAGATTTTGGTCCTTATCAAGTGACGTTACTTGATAATCAAAGTGAATTACCTACAGCGGTAAATGGTGAAATTTTCCTGCATTTAGTTGAAAGCTTAGCGCCACATCCTTTGTTGATTACCCTGAAAGCGGGTGTTATTGCGGATAAACCACTTTATATCCTCAATATTACTCAAGGTGATCAAAGCGCAGAGGTAAATAGTGCAAATTATCGTTTTCACCTCGATGTTGGTGCAAATACTCAGATGCAAGTGGTAGAGCATTATATCAGCAGTGACAACGAAAACCGTCACTTTACAGGGGCAAGATTAACCGCAGCGATTGGTGATAATGCCTCTTTTAACCATATCAAATTAAGTTTTGAGAATAGCGTAAGTCAGCATTTTGCTCATAACGATCTGACAATAGGGCGTGATGCTCGTGTCAATAGTTATGCTTTCTTATTAGGCGCTAAACTTAGTCGTCATCACACGAGTTCGGCACTAAAAGGTGAAAATACAGAGCTTTCAATGAATAGCGTTGTATTACCTAAAGCAGGCGAAATAGCAGATACTCGTACATGGCTGGTTCATAGTGAGAAAAATTGCCAGAGTCGTCAACTGCATAAAAGTATTGCGATGGATGCAGGGAAAGCTGTATTTAACGGTATGATCACGGTGACACCTCAAGCCTTAAAAACAGATGGTCAAATGACTAATAATAATCTGTTGCTGGGTGAGAAAGCGCAAATCGATACTAAACCACAGCTTGAAATCTATGCTGATGATGTGAAATGTAGTCATGGAGCCACTGTGGGGCGAATTGATGATGAGCAACTATTTTATTTGCGTTCACGCGGTATTTCTTTAAGTAACGCCCGTAAAATGATCATCCATGCATTTGCGGCTGAATTAACTGAATCGCTAGAAAATAGTGTGATCAAGGCGCATGTATTAGACAGAATTAATCAGCGCTTATTAGAGGTATAAAATAGGGCATTATGACGCATTCCATTGAAAAAGCGCGAGATGATTTTCCAATTCTTTCACAGCAAGTGAAAGAAAAACCACTGGTTTATCTCGACAGTGCCGCAAGTGCTCAAAAACCGGCTTGCGTCATTGAACATGAAAAACAATTTGCCTTAACACAATATGCCGCGGTTCACCGCGGCATTCATACCTTGAGTGCAAATGCGACAACCTTAGTTGAAAATGTCCGTAAAAAAGCTAGTGATTTTTTAGGTGCCAATAGCGAAGACGAGATTATTTTTGTTAAAGGAACAACCGAAGGCATCAACTTAATTGCGAATGTTTATAGCCAACGATTTTTGAATGATGGTGACAATATCATCATTACAGAAATGGAACATCATGCAAATATTGTTCCTTGGTATATGTTGGCAAAACAGTATGGTTTTAATGTTCGTGTGTTACCGCTATTACAAGACGGCACGCTCGATTTAGCTCAATTACCTCGCTTAATCGACGAACGAACTAAATTATTCAGCCTTACGCACCAATCAAATGTATTGGGCACAGTGAATCCTATCGCTCAAATTATTCGTAATGCTCGCCAATATGCTATTGATCAAGGAGGGGAGCTACATATATTGGTTGATGGGGCGCAAAGTGCCATGCATCAATCGATTAATGTTTCACAACTTGATTGTGACTTTTTTGTTTGTAGCGGCCATAAACTTTATGGGCCTACTGGCATTGGTTTGCTGTATGGTAAAAAAGCGATACTGGATGAATTACCGCCTTGGGAAGGCGGTGGCGCAATGATAAAACATGTTCATATTAATGGTGATATTACCTACGCAGATGCACCTTGGCGCTTTGAAGCGGGAACACCTAATATAATGGGAATGATTGGCTTAGGTGCTGCATTAGATTATCTTTCACAGTTAGGTATGAATAATATTGCTGAGTATGAAAATAGTATAATGAAGTATGCCCAAGAGCAGTTGCAAAAAGTAAAATCTTTAACGCTTTATGGCAATGATTCTCGACAAGGTGTGATAGCGTTTAATTTAGGTAAACACCATGCTTATGATGTTGGGGCATTTCTTGATAATTATGGTATTGCGATTCGTACAGGGCATCATTGTGCGATGCCAATTATGGATTATTACCAAGTTCCTGCAATGTGTCGTGCATCTCTTGGTTTATATACCAATAAAAATGATATCGATGCGTTGGTTAATGCGCTATTACGTGTTGAAATGTTATTAGGTTAAAGATTAAAAAAGAGGTTATTCATGGCAGTGGCCAATTTGCCAGATGAAGTAAAATTATTACGCAATTTCTCTCGTTGTCAGGATTGGGAACAACGTTATCTCTATATGATGGAGTTAGGCGAGCGCCTTCCACCATTAACAGATGAACAACGCACTTCAGCTAATTTTATTGAGGGTTGCCAAAGTCAAGTGTGGATCGCTGTTGCTCTTAATGAGAATAAGCAACTGATTCTCGCGGGTGATAGCGATGCAGGCATTGTCAAAGGGCTTGTTGCCTTGGTAATTATCTTATTTCAGGGGAAGACGCTCGAACAAGCATTATCCACAGATGTAAAACAGTATTTTTCATCACTAGCGCTAGAAAGCCACTTAACACCTTCTCGAACTCAAGGCTTACATGCGATGGTCACGACACTGATTAAGCGTTTTTCAGAATACGCTGTAGCATAAATGTTACCTAATCCCACATTAATGTTCTAAACTGACTTATTATATGAATAGCATAACAATGATAATGTTATCATCATAATAGTCAGTTTATTTTATTTCTAACACACGGGATAAACGATGAATAAATGGTTAACCCTATTGGGAGTATCGCTGTTAGGGATGAACAGCCACTTATCTTATGCGACAGAATACCTGTTACCCACTGATGGTCAGCGTATTATCGGCGAGAATGTTTCGTATATCGTGCCAGATGATAAGCGTTCACTAGAAGCTATTGCGTCTGAATATCAAGTGGGATTGCTTAATATGATGGAAGCAAATCCTGGTATTGATCCGCTTTTACCTGATGCAGGTAAAACATTAAATATTCCATTGCAGATGATTTTGCCTGATACGGTACATAAAGGTATTGTCATCAATCTTGCCGAATTACGTCTTTATTATTACCCGAAAGAGGGTGGCACCGTTGATGTTTATCCTATCGGCATTGGTCAATTAGGACGAGAAACGCCTGAAATGGTGACGTCTATTTCTCAGTTGATTAAAGATCCTACATGGACTCCAACGGCCAATATTCGTAAAAACTATGCAGCAAAAGGGATCTCGCTCCCTGCGGTCGTTCCTGCTGGCCCTGAAAATCCAATGGGAGCTTATGCATTAAGATTAGCTCATAGTCGTGGCGAATATTTAATTCACGGTACAAATGCAGATTTTGGTATTGGATTAAGAGTGAGTTCAGGTTGTATTCGTTTAAGACCAAATGATATTGAAACCTTGTTTAATGTGGTTCCTAAAGGCAGTCGTGTTCAAATTATCAATAAACCGATTAAATTTACTGAAACTGCTGATGGCAGACAGTTTATTGAAGTCCATCAGCCATTATCACGTAATGAAAATGATGATCCACAAACCATGCCTCTTACATTCACGAAACAATTCAATACTTGGTATGAAAGTGGCAAAGTCGATAAAAATAAAGTCGATGCAGAGCTTATTCGACGTTCAGGTATTCCTGTAGAGGTTACAGCCTACTAAGATTGGATGATATTGTAAAAAAACAGATGCCTTAAGCATCTGTTTTTTTTTAATAATAATTTATATAAAACAGTTTAATCTAATAAAGGTATATTTTTAACATTAAATTGACGTTTTATTCTTTAATATAAGTAACTTCTTTTTGTAAAATAAGTGAGTTATAGATATGGAAATTAATTCAATAAATGTTACTCGTGGTATTTATGAACGTATTACTTCCAGTATTGAAAATAAATTTAGTCAATTGGCAAATATAGTCGTTTCAATAAAAAATAGTGCAGAAACTCTTTTTGTTGGAAGTGAAGCGAAAAGACAACAGAATATTAATAAAACATGCGGTGAGTTTATTCAGCGGATCTCAACAAAAACAAAAAATGATGAATATGAAAGATTAGACGAAAAAAAATTGAATGATAGTGGATGTATTAGTACTAAGCTAACCCATAAAACATTGACTAATGATGTGACTAAATTATTCTCTTCCATCAAAAATGAACTATTAAATCAAACAAAAAAATCTTTATCAGTCAATGAAGGTCACTCCGATAAATCAGTCAATATAATGCTGGCGACACTGTATCAGGTTTATCAACAGGCGAATGAACATTTTCAGAAGAATATTAATCCTGGTCATAACGACTTATTAAAATCACAGATATTTGAATTAATTAATAATAATTTTACTATTAAAAGTGATTGCGAAACTACTCAAAACGATAACATTATTGCATTACTTAAAAATATAAATGAAAAATATCAAGGAGAGATTGAACTATTAAAAAGAAATGTGGCCGATAAAATTAATCATAAATTAGAGAAAAATAGGATAATACAGCAGAATTTAGAGGAGCTTAATTTATAGTTTATTTTTTGAAAAAATAAAGCCCCAATCATTGTAGATTGGGGCTTTGCTATTTGCTATTAGTACTGTTCTAAAGCTGTTTTCAGCCTATCAGTGAGTCAAATTACTTTTTATAAGTAGTGACTTGGTTATCTAAACGCTGATTTGCGCGAGCTGCTTCGTCGTAAGCTGATTTAGCTTCAGCGCGAGCAGATTGTACATCACCACTTAGTTGCTGAACTTGAGTATTCAGGCGGCTTACATCAGAAGAGATTTGATCTAATTGTGCATTATTACTAGAAGAACAACCCGCTAATAAGCCTGAAGCCAGAATCACTGCACCTAGTACAAGTTTCGCTTTCATAGTTACAACCTCTATTATTAGTTTGTGTAAAGGAACAAGTAGCATTTATATGAAACCATTAATAAGTATGGCACATATATAGGAAAATGCTGGATTTATTTATCACATTCTACTGAACCATTAGTTGAACAATAGAAAAAATAACACCTAAAACGCAAATATTCAGTACAAAAAATGCGTGTTATTTCACAAAAGATTTTTATTCATAAAAGTCTGATAGAAAAACATTTTTATCTACATTGTTCTATTGTTACTTATATTTATAGCTATAAAGCACCACCTAAATTTACTTTTATGAAAATGGGTTCTACTTCATTTCTAAATGATTCAAGTGTAAATTTTTGGAAGTTGAGATCGTTGTATCCCCTAAAGAAAAGTATTCCGCGTTCTAAATCCGTTAGTGTTGTCCATACTGAAAATTCACTAGTATGAAGTGCTTTTAACGTATCGTGACCTAATAGGGGATCAATAGTGGCGTTTTTAGGTCGATCGAATCTATTCATAATATGTGCTAATTCAACTAACTGTGTATCTGGATCAGACACTTTGTGATAGTAGGTTGTGTAGTAAACAGCACGAATAAATCTATCTACAGAAGTATCAGAATTGGGCAACGAGGCTAAAGCAATTCCACTGTCAGGTTGTTTTATTTTTATATTTCCTAATGTGCTGCTGGAAATATTAACATTCGAAAGATGGGTGTAATTATTTAAATTGGTTAAATGCCATGGAAATAACGGACCATTGGTCATGCAATAAGTAGGATTATCATAAATATGTAATTTTCCATCAGAAACTTCAATAACAATACAAGCTCCTGTTTTGTCATAAAATGCATAATGGAAAGGGCTGGGTAAGTTACGTAAAAGGAGTAGTTTTTGTGACCAAAATACCGTTTTAGGGATAGCGAGTTTTAATTCTTCAACGGTTTTATATTGTGCTAACGCCCATTCACCAATTGCCGCGATAGGCACTGACGTTGCGTAATCTTGTGGGCTAATATCATCGAGATTTGAATCGGGTAACATATTTAAGCTAAAAGAGAGTCCCTGAGAATTAACACCTTCAAGTACGTCTTTTGTGCCTTCTAAATTGATTGGCGCAACGATCGCCATAAAAGGATATTTGACAGTATATTTTAATCCTAGGGTGCCATCAGGGGCTTTTTGCTGGAAAGTATGTTCTTTAGGATAATATGCAAATATTGAAGCAGGCTTGTCTACTGAAAATTCCATTGTTCTACCATGATAAATACGATTTTTCTTATCTTTAATTGCGAGGGTAGTACAAGCGAATACTCTACTATCAATGTTATTTTCTGGCATAGTTTATTCCTAATAGAATTAATTCAGTATTTGTAATACATAGTATTGGATACAACCATTTACATAAGATATTTTTTATATTTGTTTAATATAGCGTTACTTTTGTATTAGACCAAACATAAATCTCATAGGGTAAAAAAATATTAATAAGTACTAGATGAGGGCATTTTACTCAGTAAAATGGCGCTTGTTTTTTTATAATGTTAATGTTGTTTTTATGATAATGAAATATTTTTATGATGGGTGTTTACACTTATAATTTTTATTATTTCAATGTTTTACATTGAAATTTGATTTTTTTTCAAAACAAAATCTCGCGTTAATTGTAAAATCCAAAAATTAAATTTGAATTTAATTTCTCACTTTTTATATTGTTGACTATCTTTAATAAATAAGCATTAAGCTTATTCCATGTCTTATAATATTTATTATTGTAGGGTAATAATATGAAAAACAAATCATCAAATTATAATGACCTAGATGATGTATATGCATCTATCGATCTCTCTCAATCCTTACCTAAAACAAAAATTCCACAGAAAGAAAATAATCCACGTAATGTTTTTGATGCTGTTCGTGATGAATTAATGTTAGATGGAAACTCAAGACAAAATTTAGCGACATTTTGTCAAACTTGGGTTGATGATGAAATACGCGATTTAATGGATCTTTCTATCGATAAGAACATGATAGATAAAGATGAATATCCGCAAACAGCTGAAATTGAAAATCGTTGTGTTCATATGTTGGCTGATTTGTGGTGTTCGCCTGATGCATTAAATACATTAGGTTGTTCTACTATCGGTTCATCCGAAGCCGCAATGTTAGGCGGGTTAGCATTAAAATGGCAATGGCGTAAAAAACGTATTGCACAGGGAAAACCGACTGATAAACCAAACTTGATTTGTGGTCCTGTTCAAATCTGTTGGCATAAATTCGCTCGTTATTTTGATGTGGAATTAAGAGAGATCCCTTTAGAAGGTGATCGTTTAATGATGAGCCCAGAAGAAGTCATTAAACGTGTGGATGAAAATACCATTGGGGTTGTTCCAACATTAGGCGTT
Source organism: Proteus sp. PR00208 (assembly GCF_016238545.1). NCBI lineage: Bacteria > Pseudomonadati > Pseudomonadota > Gammaproteobacteria > Enterobacterales > Morganellaceae > Proteus > Proteus sp. PR00208. The sequence goes on from NZ_JAEHQE010000001.1 coordinate 436,681, forward strand.
ACTTTTACCTGTACCTATGAGCCTGTTAAAGCGGTTCATGACGCATTAGATAAACTTCAAAAAGAAACGGGATTAGATATTCCAATACACGTTGATGGTGCAAGTGGGGGCTTTTTAGCACCATTTTGCGCACCTGATATTGAATGGGATTTCCGCTTACCACGAGTAAAATCTATTAATGCCTCGGGGCATAAATTTGGTTTAGCACCATTAGGTGCGGGTTGGGTTATTTGGCGTGAAGCAAAAGATCTTCCTGAAGAGCTTATTTTTAATGTGAACTATTTAGGCGGCAATATGCCTACTTTTGCGCTGAATTTCTCACGCCCTGGTGGTCAAATTATCGCTCAATATTATAACTTCTTACGCTTAGGCCGAGAAGGATATGCAAAAATTCATAATGCTTGCTACTCAACAGCACAATATTTAGCAAGGGAAATTGAAAAGTTAGGCCCTTTTGAAATGATATTTAGTGGTGACTGTAAAGAAGGTATCCCCGCATTAGCATGGAAACTAAAAAAAGGGGCTAAAGTCACTTACTCTTTATACGATGTTGCAGATAAATTACGTAGTCGTGGTTGGCAGGTTCCCGCTTACTCTATGCCAGCTAATCGGGAGGATTTAGTGATCCAGCGTATTTTAGTTCGTCATGGTGTAAGTCTAGATCTTGCTTCATTATTAGTTGATGATTTCAAACGTACGCTAGAATATTTTGATAAGCACCCTGTCTGCAATCCTCTATCAGCAGAAGATGGTAGAGGTTTTAACCATAGCTAAATTCTGTTCGTTTTGAGGTTGAGGATCTTTATCTATTCTCAACCTCTTTCTAGATAATAACTCGACCGTAATTATTTTTCTGAATAAAGTTCAGGAGGATTGTATGACTACATCATCAACAAATTCAGCACCAAAACAACTTACATTAGTCGGTTTTTTTGCTATTACCGCTTCGATGGTGATGGCGGTATATGAATATCCGACGTTTGCCACATCTGGTTTTAGCCTTGTTTTCTTCTTACTTTTAGGTGGATTATTGTGGTTTATTCCTGTTGCATTATGTGCAGCTGAAATGGCTACCGTAGAAGGCTGGCAAGAAGGGGGAATATTTGCTTGGGTATCGAATACATTAGGAGAACGCTGGGGGTTTGCCGCCATCTCTTTTGGTTATCTACAAATTGCTATTGGTTTTATTCCTATGCTTTACTTCGTCTTAGGCGCGCTTTCTTATATTCTCAATTGGCCTGAGTTAAATACCGATCCAGTAATTAAAACAGTCGCAGCTTTAATTATTCTTTGGGTATTAGCATTTACGCAATTTGGCGGTACAAAATATACGGCATCTATTGCCAAACTTGGTTTTTTTGCAGGTATTTTATTACCAGCTTTAATTTTAATTATTTTAGCTGTTAGCTATTTAATGAGTGGTGCACCATTAGCGATTGAAATAAGCGCAAAAACCTTTTTCCCTGACTTTACCCAAATTGGGACATTAGTGGTTTTTGTTGCATTCATTTTAAGTTATATGGGCGTAGAAGCTTCAGCAACTCATGTTAATGAGATGAAAAACCCTGGACGAGATTACCCCATCGCCATGTTTTTACTCATGATAGTGGCAATTTGTTTAAGCTCTATTGGGGGATTATCTGTTGCAGCAGTGATACCTAATAATGAAATTAATTTATCAGCAGGAGTGGTACAAACGTTCAGTGTTTTAGTCTCCCATTTCAGTAGTACACTTGATTGGACGGTTAGGATTATTGCTACGTTATTATTGCTAGGAGTTTTAGCCGAGATAGCTTCTTGGATTGTAGGACCTTCTCGTGGCATGTATGTTGCCGCTGAAAAAGGAATTTTACCGAAAGCGTTGGCGAAGGTGAATAAAAACGGAGTACCTGTTGCTTTAGTGATTTCTCAATTATTGATAACAAGTATTGCGATCATTATTCTGACTAACACTGGTGGCGGCGGTAATATGTCATTCTTGATTGCTTTAGCCTTAACGGTCGTTATTTATCTTTGTAGTTATTTCATGCTTTTCTTAGGGTATATGCAACTTACTTGTAAGCAAGTAGATAAAAAACGTGCATTTAGTATTCCTGGTGGTAAAAATGTTAAACTTATTGTTGCAATGGCTGGTTTATTACTCTCTATTATTGCGTTTGTGGTTTCTTTTTTCCCACCAAGCTCTTTGCCAAACGCAAGTAGTGATAAAACGTATGTGACCTTACTGATAGTCGGCTTCTTTGTTATCTTTGCTTTACCCTTTATTGTTTACGCGTGTCGTTCTAAACAAGGTAAAACACTCAGCAACGTCTCCTTAATTCACATTAAAAGCCATAATGCGCCAACAGGGCACTTTTTTATTCATCCTCGTGCTCGTGCAACACATTATCTGTTATTAGAAAATAAAGAAGAGACAAATAAGAATAACGTGTAATAAAAAGACGAACAGGTAAAGGAAATTGTCACTAATAAATAAAGCATTAAAAAAACACCACTTCAAATATTGAAGTGGTGTTTTAAATTGTAAAGCGACTAAATGAATAAAGAATTACAGAACGTGAACAGATGAAGTATTTGTTGTACCGCTATCAACTAATGCGCCAGTTACCATAACAACACGGTCACCTGAGTGAGCTAAACCACTTGCTAATGCTGCTTCTTTACCAATACGGTAGAAGTCATCAGTAGAAGAGATTTCGTTAACTAATTGTGTTGTTACACCTTTAACTAACAGTAACTGACGAGCTGTTTCTTCGTTGTTTGTTAATGCTAAGATTGGTGCAGTTGGGAAGTATTTACGGATAGAACGAGCTGATTTACCACCAAAAGTTGCAACAACAATCAGAGGTGCATCTAAGTTTTCAGCCATTTCTACCGCACCACGACAAACTGCTTCAGTTACGCGTAATTTCGCAGCTGTTTGTTTGTAATCAAGGCGAGATTGCATGATACGGTCTGTACGCTCACAGATAGTTGCCATGATAGTCACAGCTTCTACTGGGTATTTACCTTTAGCACTTTCACCTGACAACATAACAGCATCAGTACCATCTAAGATAGCATTCGCAACGTCACCCGCTTCAGCACGAGTAGGGCGTGGGTTTTTGATCATTGAATCTAACATTTGCGTTGCAGTGATAACCACTTTACGCGCAGCGTTACATTTTTCGATCATCATTTTTTGTGCAAAGATAACTTCTTCAACTGGGATTTCAACACCTAAGTCACCACGAGCAACCATGATGCCGTCAGAGGCTTCTAAGATCTCATCAAAATTGTTTAAACCTTCTTGGTTTTCAATTTTTGAGATGATCATAATGTTTTCGCCACCGTGTGCATTTAAGTGAGCACGCATTTCTTCAACGTCAGAACGTTTACGAATAAATGATGCAGCAACGAAATCAACGCCTTGCTCGCAACCAAAGATAAGATCTTGTTTATCTTTTTCAGCTAATGCAGGTAAACCGATAGAAACGCCAGGTAAGTTAACACCTTTGTTTTCACCTAAGTCACCGTTGTTTAAAACTTCACAAACAACTTCTGTATCAGTTACAGCCGTTACTTTCATGCCGATAAGACCATCATCAACTAAAACGGTGTTACCAACAGTTAAGTCTTTAGCGAAACCTTCGTAAGTCACAGCAACGCGGTCTTTGTTACCCACAACAGTTTTGTCTGTGGTGAAAGTGAAAGTTTGACCTGCAACTAAAGTAACATCATTACCACCTTCTAATTTGATGGTACGGATTTCTGGGCCTTTAGTATCTAATAAGATAGCGGCCTTTTTGCCTGTTTTAGCGCAAACGTTACGCAGGTTTTTGATACGGTTGCCATGCTCTTCATAGTCACCGTGAGAGAAGTTTAGACGCATAACGTTCATGCCTGCGTCTAGTAATTGATTCAGTTTTTCTTCAGATTCGGTTTTTGGCCCGATGGTGCAAACAATTTTTGTCTTTTTCATGGCAGTCTATTTAATGGTTGTATTGTAATGGATGAATAAGGATTAATGTCGCCGTTTTCTATTAACTGTATCAACGGTGCAAAACAGGATGTACAAACTCACCTCTAATGGATAAGTTGCGCAACATGTTAATGGTTCAGCAACATCATAAAAATCTTGTCACTATTTTGTTTCAAGGGTTGGTAGACATCTTACATTATAGTCTATCACGATTCATTTGTTCTGTTTTCTAAAGATGCCCGTAAATCAATACGCTGAAACCTTTCAACAAAATTATGTTTCGTATTATAGAGGTTAATTTCTATGAAGAAAATCGAAAAAAGGTAAATTTAAGTGATGTGATCAAAATACAGCGCTGACTGCTTGTTTTTTAAACAATTTGTTGCGCAATAAAATATTGCAAGCTAGATTAATTATTTTGTAGGGTAGGTAAGATGAACAACAATAAGAAAATATAGAGAAAGAGAAATGGTGCGTCCAAGTGGACTCGAACCACCGACCCCCACCATGTCAAGGTGGTGCTCTAACCAACTGAGCTATGGACGCACTGTATTGAGATGTTGCCGAAAAATAAATGGTGCGTCCAAGTGGACTCGAACCACCGACCCCCACCATGTCAAGGTGGTGCTCTAACCAACTGAGCTATGGACGCATTATCTATTGGGTGACAACGGGGACGAATATTAACGAGATGATTCGATTCTGGCAAGAGGAAAAACACAAATTTATATTCAACTGCTCGTATTTAAAGCTATTTGTTGATATTTGTGTCATTCCCTTGCCTAAATAACTGTTTATCTTTAACGCTCTGAGCGTAATAACACCACTTCATCAGATTGGCGTTGGATCCACCAAATACGGGAACCCATCATAATTGCTGAGGCAGTTAAACCTAGAATAAAGCCAATCCAGAAACCAGCAGGTCCCATCGCTTCAACAACGTAATTAGTACGCCCTAAGATATAACCAGAAGGCAATCCAATTACCCAGTAGGCAATAAAGGTAATAAAGAAGATAGAGCGGGTATCTTTATAACCTCTTAATACACCTGAGCCAATAACTTGCACAGAATCTGATAACTGATAAAGCGCAGCGAATAACATAAGATGAGATGCTAATGTCACCACTTCAATATCATCGTTATACATTAATGCGATTTTTTCTCTAAAGATGATAGAGAAAATCGCAGTACAACTTGCCAACATTAGCCCAACAGCAAGTGCTGTAATGGCTGAAGTGCGGGCTTGTTCTGTGGAGCGTTGTCCTAAGTTATGACCAACACGGATTGTTGCCGCTATTCCCAATGACAGAGGGAACATAAACATCAGGGAACTAAAGTTAAGTGCTATTTGATGACTAGCAACCGCAGTAACGCCTAAAGGTGAAACTAATAATGCAACAACAGCAAAGAGTGTTACTTCAAAGAATAAGGCTAAACCAACGGGTAATCCTAAAAATGTAATACGTTTTATCGTGTGGAAATCAGGACTTACTAAACGTTTCTTTGGCATAACATCACGTTGTGTCGGTGCTCGACGCACGTAATAACGCATCATTAAGAACATTGCCCAGAAAACAGAGGCCGTTGCAACACCGCAACCAATACCCCCTAATTGTGGTGCGCCAAATTTACCGTAAATAAACGCATAGTTAACAGGGATATTAATTAATAAGCCAATAAAACCAATTATCATGCCGGGTTTTGTTTTAGATAATCCCTCACATTGGCTTCTTAGTACCTGATAGTAAAGGCAACCTGGCGCACCCCACATAATGGCGTGAATAAATCCAATGGCCTTTTCGGCTAATTCCGGTTCGATATCATGTTGCGCTTCAATAATAAAACGGCTGTTATAAAGAATAGCAATTACCATGATTGATAAGAAAGTGGCGAGCCAAAAACCTTGCTGTGTACGATTAGCAATGTGTTTTCGTTGTCCTGAACCATTTAATTGTGCAACGATTGGGGTTAATGCCATTAATATGCCTTGGCCTAATAAAATCGTTGGTAACCAAATAGACGTACCTACTGCCACTGCCGACATTTCTGTGGCATTTACAGCACCCGCCATGACAGTATCAACCACACCCATTGCTGTCTGGGAAAATTGCGCGATGATAACGGGGATACCGAGAGCAAGTAAGCTACGCGCTTCTCTTATGTACTTCTGCACGCATACACCTTTATTTATTATAAGAAAACGAAAGGAAAGGAAGAGAACAAACGTCGTATTGTTAAAATGACGTAAAGAGATCCTCAAGACCGCCTATTCTAATGATAAAAGTTTAATTAGCAACGAAAGAAGTTTAGCTTTTCAAGCACAGAATTTTGATAATTTATTAGGTGTTTTTACGTTATATTTAACGACAATAATCGATAAGGAATAAATGCGATAATTGTTCCTTTGTATTAATACGAGCTATGTTATCCTTAATAGCATAAACCTAAATTGAGTTTACCAGTTTATCGATCCAAGGAGATGTAAGATGTTTACAGGTATTGTTCAGGGAAAAGGGCGGGTTATTGCTATCGAAGATAAAGGCGATTTTCGTACCCATATCATTGAATTACCCAGCGAGTTAGTCGGCAATTTAGAAACAGGTGCTTCTGTTGCAAATAATGGTTGCTGTTTAACGGTCACTAAAATTGAAGGTACACATATTAGCTTTGATTTGGTGAAAGAGACATTACGTTTAACTAACCTTGGTGAATTAAAAGTCGGCTCCGAAGTAAATATTGAACGTGCGGCTAAGTATGGTGATGAAATTGGCGGGCATGTGATGTCTGGTCATATTGTAACAACGGCTGAAGTTGCCAAAATTATTACCTCAGAAAATAATCTACAAATATGGTTTCGTATCTTTGATAAAGCATTAATGAAGTATATTTTACACAAAGGTTTTATTGGTATTGATGGAATAAGCTTAACTGTGGGCGATGTGGTTAATAACCGTTTTTGTGTCCATTTAATTCCAGAAACGCGAGATAGAACGACATTAGGTCGTAAGCGCCTTGGTGATAAAGTCAATATTGAGCTTGATCCTCAAACTCAAGCGATTGTCGATACAGTAGAGCGCGTTATGGCACAACAAGCACAGCAACAAGCTTTATTCGCAACACAACAAATTGAAAATGAAGAACAAGCTTCACACAATTAATGATTAATGTTGTTGTTCTTAAAGAGAACCAAAGAAAAAGCCAGTTTATCAATCAAACTGGCTTTTCTCTTGTTAGAAAAAAATAATTAACGAGGGATCTGTAAACCGCCAATATGGCCTTTAGGGCTTAGCACTATTTGCCATAACTGAATATCTCTGGCACGAAATGCGCCAGCACAGGCATTAAGATAATAGCTAAACATACGTTTAAAACGCGGTGTGTAGTTAGATTCAATACTTGGCCAACACGCTAAAAAACGCTGATACCATGCCATTAATGTTTTATCGTAATCAGCGCCAAAGTTATGCCAATCTTCCATCACAAATTTATTGTCCATTGCATGAGCAATTTTTTGAATAGACGGTAAACACCCATTAGGAAAGATATATTTGCTTATCCAGCTATCTACATTCACTTTATCGCGGTTAGAACCAATGGTGTGCAATAAAAACAGACCATCTTCTTTTAAATTATGACGAACTACATCAAAATAAGTTGCATAATTTTTAGGTCCAACGTGTTCGAACATCCCCACTGAAACTATGCGATCAAATTTTTCATGTAAATCACGATAGTCTTCTAGAATAATATTAACATCAAGTCCTTGGCATCGAGCTTGTGCCAGTTTTTGTTGCTCAACAGAAATAGTGACACCCGTAACAGATACGCCAAAGTATTTGGCTGCGTAGCCTGCTAGTCCACCCCAGCCACAACCAATATCTAATAAGGTCATACCTGGCTTTAAATCTAATTTTCGGCAAATTAAATCTAATTTATGCTCTTGGGCTTGGGCTAAATTATCTGCATTTTTCCAGTAACCACAGGAATATTGCATATTAGGATCAAGCATGGCGGTAAATAGATCATTACCAAGATCGTAATGCTCTTTACCTACCATCCATGCGCGTTTTTGTGTTTGCAGATTAAAAAGGCGGGCTGTTGCAATCTTGAAAAGATCACGTAGATTTTGTGGAAGCTTATTTTCAAGACCAGCACGTAAAACTTTATGAAAGAATATATCTAGTCGCTCACAATCCCACCAACCATCCATATAACTTTCGCCGAGACCTAATGAGCCTTGCTGTAATACTCTTTTATAAAAATTTTGATTATGAACCTGAATATCATAAGGTTCTGAGCCATTAACTCGAATATCAGCGTGAGCTAACAGTTCTGTTGCGATCTTTTTATAAGGATCGTTGGAGGTCTTTCGGCCTTCTTCTACACAAGATGTACTCATATACTCTCCGCGTAAACTAAGCGGGTTTTGAAACATAAAGCTAAGAAAGGATGTGTACAGATTGATAGTATTAAAATGGTATTGTGTTCAGTATGAATTGAACGAATAGAATTAATAAAACAACTAATCTGACATAATCAGCAAATAATCTGTTTAATGTCTCAAAATCCGAAAGAAAAATAAATAAAACGCTATTACAGCGTATGAGTAAGTATAGAGACGTAGAATGTTTTTCTCTAGAAAAGAAAAAGGCCATTTTTATAAAATGGCCTTTTTAAGATGATTCTTAAAATAAGGGGGCGATTATTCTGCGGTTTGAACCGTGTGCTTGGTAACAGATTTATTGCGCTGAATAAAGTAGCCAACCGCCATTGGAATTGCTGTTAACGCCATAATTGCCGTGGTGTTAATCAGCGGTTGTTGGCTGATAAATGCGGACACAATAAAACTCGCTAAGCTACAAAGACCCAGTTGAAGTGCATTTTGTAACGCAGCTGCTTTACCACTAATTTCAGGGTAAGCGGATAAAGCATTAGATACTGCGATTGGATAAGATGCACCATTCATTGCAGCCATAATACAGAATGGAATTAAAATAGTCGTTAATGTTGGCTCAGTAAATTTAGCAACAAGGTATAACGCAGTCATGCTGACAGCATAACCAATTAACAACAGTGGCAGTAGCGTTTTACCTGCCATTTTTGACAGTAAAATACGACAGCCATAACCACCCACCATAAATGCAACAGTTTGTGGAATATAACTTAAACCGATATCCTGTGGAGAGTAGCCCATCTTTTCAAGAATGATTGGTGAGCCAGCTAACCAAGCAAAGAAACCTGCACTACAAGAAGCGTAAACTAATACATTACCTGTGTAGAGAGGGGATTTTAGTAAAGTCGTAAATGAAGCGGTAGATTGGTTTTCATCAGTGACTGATTTTTGTTTAATGTTTTTTAGCATTAATGTCGGTAACATTAGAACTAATGTTACAGCCATTAACAGCATGAAAATCATACGCCAGCCGCCGTGATTTAATAATGATGCGCCAATTAAAGGTGCAAGTGCTGGTGATAATGCAACCAGTGGCATAATTAAAGCAAAAACGTGCTGAGCGCGAGATTCATCAAAACGGTCGATGACAAGAGCTTGCCAAATAACAGCCGCAGAGCAGACGCCGAAAGCTTGTAGGAAGCGCATAGCAAGTAAGCCAGTTGCACTCTCAACCCACAGCATACCAAGACAGCCTAAAGAGAAAAGGCTTAAACCAATAAGTAGAATAGGTTTACGACCGACTTTGTCAGAAAGTGGTCCCCAAAGTAATTGAGCAACAGCAAAGCCAAATAAAAAGATACTTAAGCTATTACTAATAGCACCTTCGCTGATAGAGAGCTCACGCTGCATCATACCAAATGCAGGTAAGTACATATCAATAGCTAAGTAACCTAGCATACTCAAACCCGCTAGGTACACCATAAAGCTCATAGGTGTTTTTGATTGTGTGGAAGTTTTAGAATTCATTTTATTTTCTATGCTATGTGATGTAGAACATTTTATGTATTGTAACTAAGACTTATTTTACTTGTGAAACGGGAATATTTGGTTAATGCTGTGAAAAATTTTCAAAGGAATAAACTCTATGTGGTCAGAATACTCTTTAGAAGTTGTTGATGCAGTTGCAAGAACAGGAAGTTTTAGCTCCGCTGCTCAAGAATTGCACAGAGTGCCATCCGCCGTTAGTTACACTGTTCGGCAATTAGAGGAATGGCTTGCCGTTCCTTTGTTTGAGCGCCGTCACCGTGATGTAGAATTAACCGATGCAGGTAAAATTTTCATCAAAGAAGCACGATCTGTTATCAAAAAAATGAATGACACTAGACATCTTTGTCAACAAGTTTCTAATGGGTGGCGTGGTCAATTTAGTATAGCAGTTGATGGCATTGTTAAACCTGAAAGAACACAACAACTTATTCTCGATTTCTACCGCCATTTTCCTGATATTGAGTTGTATGTCTACCCTGAAGTGTTCAATGGCGTATGGGACTCCTTAGTTAATGGTCGTGTTGATTTAGCGATTGGTGCAACAAGAGCCTCACCAATTGGTGAACGTTATAGTTTTAGAGATATGGGATTTATGCCTTGGCGCTGTGTTTGTCATGTTGATCACCCTTTAGCGAAAGCACAACATCCATTAACGGATGATGAGATGCGACCTTATCCAAGTTTATGCTTAGAAGATACTTCACGCAGTTTACCAAAGCGTGACACTTGGGCGCTAAATAATCAGCGTAGAATGGTTGTTCCGACATGGGATATGGGGCTTGAATGTTTGTTAGCGGGATTATGCGTAGGAATGGTGCCTTGGCATCGTGCTGAACCTTTAATTGAACAAGGTAAGCTGGTTACTTTACAACTGGCACAACCATTGCCAGACAGCCCATGCTGCCTGACGTGGGTCGATAAAAGTGAATCACCCGCTTTGACATGGTTGTTAGATTATCTTGGAGATAGCCAAACCTTAAATGAGGAATGGCTTCGCTAGAAATCAGATAGCCGAATAAATCTGAATTAACGACGGTAGTCAATAAAAGGACCGTCAGCAACTGAACGGCGCTCAACTAATCGTGGATGAACTTCGATTGTTTGGGCGTCTTCGCGTTTATTGACGATGCGATCAAGCAACATTGACAAAGCCATTTGACCTAAACGCTCTTTTGGCTGGTGGACTGTGGTTAATGCTGGTGTAAAATAACGCGCATTACGAATATTGTCGTAACCCACAATGGAAATATCGAAAGGAACACGTAAACCTAGCTCATCAGCGGCACAAATTGCGCCCATTGCCATCACATCACCACCACAAAAAACAGCAGTAGGGCGATGTTTTTGATTTAACATCTGATACATGGCTTTATAACCAGATTCTGGCTCAAAGTCGCCTTGTACAATCCACTCATCTTTTACTGTGATTTTTGCTTCTTCCATGGCTTTTAAGAAACCTTGTAAGCGACCACCACCGGTATTACGTTCTAATGGACCAGGGATAATACCAATATCACGATGACCTCGTTCAATAAGGTAACGACCCGCAATATAACCACCATGAAAAGCATTATCGATAATCGTATCGGTAAAGTCACCACGCGCCTTACCCCAATCCATGACAACCATTGGAATATTACGATAGCCTTCTAACAGTGACAGAAGGTGATCGGGGTATTCAGAACACATGACTAATAACCCATCAACACGTTTTTGTGCCAGCATCGCTAAATAGGCTTTTTGTTTATCGAGGTTATTATGTGAATTACATAAAATCAGTGTGTAGCCTTTGCTATAACAACTATTTTCAACAGCTTCAATCACTTCAGCAAAGTAAGGAGCTTCACTGGACGTGGCTAACAGGCCAATAGATTTGGTGTGATTGACTTTTAAACTACGCGCAACGGCACTAGGCGAATAATTTAATTCTTTTATAGCGGCCCAAACTGCTGCCCGTGTGTTCTCAGCAACAAAACGTGTTTTGTTGATCACATGAGAAACAGTCGTGGTTGATACGCCTGCGCGTTTTGCCACGTCTTTTATTGTTGCCATGGTGTGGAAAACTCCTGACCTTCATTGGTCTCTTTTATCTAATTTTATGGTTTAACTGCCAGTATAGTCATACATAGGGCAAACACTGGCAATAATTTAGCGATTAGCTGTGAATTTTGTATGATCTAGCTCAAAAGTGAAAGTATTAATCAATGTTATAAATTGTGCACTAGTCGCTATTTTAGCAAATTTTGATATGTGATAATAATTAACCATGACAAGGTTATGGTTAAAAAAGTGTATTATAATCATTTTGAGGGAGAAATAGATGGATACGGATCTGAAATTTGGTTTGAGTACAGCAGTAGCAGCGCTTGTTATGATTGTTTTATTTTCGACTATGTTGTTCTAATCACTGCTTTATAGAATATCCGATCAATTTAAATAATAAATTATCGAATATCTGAATATAACAAAGGGCTCAAGGCCCTTTGTTATTTTGTCACCACAAATGAATCTCAATCACTCACCTTTGATTATCAAGCTCAATTAAGCAAGGTTAGCTTCAACAAATGACCAGTTAACCAGTGCCCAGAACTCTTCTAAATATTTAACGCGCGCATTACGGTAGTCGATGTAGTAAGCATGCTCCCATACGTCTACTGTTAACAGTGGTTTGTCTGCGCCTGAAACTGGAGTAGCAGCATTAGACGTGTTAACAATTGCAACTGAACCGTCTGCTTTTTTAACTAACCAAGTCCAACCTGAACCGAAGTTTTTAGCTGCCGCATCATTAAATTGCTTTTTGAACTCTTCAAAAGAGCCGAATGCTTTGTTGATAGCATCAGCAACTTTACCTGTTGGTGCGCCGCCTGCGTTTGGTGCTAAGCAGTTCCAGTAGAAAGTGTGGTTCCATACTTGAGCTGCATTGTTAAAGATACCACCATCAGTAGATTTGATGATTTCTTCTAAGGATTTGCTTTCTAAATCAGTACCTTTAACCAGGTTATTTAAATTGGTTACGTAGGTTTGGTGGTGTTTGCCGTAGTGATATTCTAAAGTTTCTTTAGAGATGTGTGGCTCAAGAGCATCTAACGCATAAGGTAATTTTGGTAATTCGAAAGACATTGCGTACTCCTTTAAACTATCTATTTCGGGTTTTGTGCCTGAAATCATTCCATCAAAATCATTTGAATTGATAGAATGAGGCAAATGAATCACTAAGTTGTTACTATTTTGCTAATTATTTTAACAAAAATCTGCTGAAATAACAGCTAAATATCTTTTATCTATAGTTATAAGCCATATAGATTAATTATACTCATAAGAGTATATCCCACAGAGTAACTCGTAAAGCAGTAAAATATTGACTTTGTTCAGAGCCTATATCCTCTGATTGTTGCATTTTTTGCTTACTCTATCATCAGTGTATACATCATTTTCACTACGACTAAGAATAGGAATAATGCAAATATTTGGCGAACTCTTGGAATAGGTAGGCGATAAGCAACTTTTACACCGACAGGGGCGAAGAGAATGCTGGTAATGCTTATTCCAATAAAGGCAGGTAAGTAAACAAAGCCTAAATAATAGTCATCAATATTTGTTTGATTCCAACCATAGATAATACCCATGATTGTGCCTATGGAAGCGATGATGACACCAATCATTGAAGAGGTTGCAATACATTTGCGTGTATTAAATCCCCAATGACTTAAAAGAGGAATGGTGATAGTCCCACCAGCAATACCGATAAAGCTGGATATAAAGCCAATTAAAGAGCCACCACTGGTTAACGCTGGTTTTGAAACAACAGGATCTTTCACGTTTTCTATGCGTTCTGCTTCTTTCTTTTTAGTTAATAATCCATAGATGGTATATACCATGAAAATACAGAACACGATTTGCAATATCGTGTTTGACATTTTTTGTACCAAAAATGTCCCAACAAGCATACCAATGATAGTGCCGATGGATAATAGAGGAAATTGCTGCCATAAAATGGCTTTATGTTTGTTATGGGAATACGCTGAAGATGCTGTGGAAAATATAATGACAGAGAACGAGGTAGATAAGGCAATTTTCATCACCATATCTGTTGGGATAGCTTGTTGACTCACTACATACATAACTACCGGAACAATGATTGCACCGCCTCCTATGCCAAGTAGTCCAGCAAAAAAGCCAGTGATACATCCCACTAAAAGAAACAGCAAAATCATATCCATAGTTAATACTCATCAAGGTTTATAACAAATTTATTTATATACATTATATCCTTTTAATAAAGTAGCGTTTTATCTTAATGTATAGATTATGAAATTTAATATATTGATTTTGATGTAAAACTAAAGCCGTTGTTATTTCATTTAATAATAAAGCAGTGCTTCATATACTTTAAAATCAAGTGAAGAAAAAATGCTCTTAAAATTAAGAAAGGAAAAACTGCAAAAATAAAAGGGGAGCTAATAGGATAAAACACACTCATAACCATCGGTAACGTATTGATTTATTTTTTATGCTTTATTGTGTTTTTTCTCATCAATAATCTCATAGATTAATACCAACTTATTGTTTTATATCGAGAACTAAACTTATATAGAGGTTTCTAATATAAAGTGGTATTCTTCTTTCATGTTTTCCCCTATAAAGCATATCGAATATAAAAGGCTGTAAGGACTTACAAATGACGACTATTGAAAAAATTGAACGCCAGATCAATGAAAACCCAATTATTTTATACATGAAAGGTTCACCAAAATTACCAAGTTGTGGTTTTTCTGCTCAGGCAGTTCAAGCTATTTCTGCTTGTGGTGAGCGTTTTGCGTATGTTGATATCTTGCAAAACCCAGATATTCGTGCAGAGCTACCAAAATATGCACACTGGCCAACCTTCCCACAATTATGGGTAGATGGTGAATTAGTCGGTGGATGTGACATTATTTTAGAAATGTATCAGCGCGGTGAATTACAGAAGTTATTAAAAGAGACTGCTGATAAATACCGTGGTGAAGAAGAAGCACAGTAATTAATTTTTATTGTGTCGGTATTGAAACGCATAAAATAATGAGATCTTCGATAAAAAAGCCCGTTCAATGATGAACGGGCTTTTTTCTGTTATTCATAAATGTATCAGCGAAATCATAGTTTCAAGGTGTAGGCAATGGCCATCCACCAAGCTTTTTCCAACGGTTAACTAATTCACAAAAAAGTAATGATGTGCGATTAGTATCGTATAATGCACCGTGCGCTAATTTGCTATCAAAGGGAATGCCAGCAGTGATGCAGGCTTTAGCCAAAATTGTCTGCCCTAATACCAATCCACTTAAAGCCGCTGTATCAAAGGTGGCAAAAGGGTGAAAAGGATTACGTTTTAATCCAGCACGCTCAGCAGCAGCCATCACAAAGCTGTGATCAAAATTTGCATTATGAGCGACAATAATAGCGCGATTACAATCTGCATCCTTCATTCCTTTACGTACCATTTTAAAAATGGCATGAAAGGCTTCATATTCACTGACTGCGCCACGTAAAGGATTAGTTGGATCAATACCTGTAAACTCTAAGGCTGCTGGCTCTAAATTAGCCCCTTCAAAGGGTTCAACATGAAAATGTAATGTGTTATCAGGTTTTAGCCAACCTTGCTCATCCATTTTTAGTGTAATGGCGGCGATTTCAAGTAAACCGTCTGTTTTCGCATTAAATCCACCTGTTTCAACATCAATGACAACAGGGTAGTAACCCCGAAAACGGTTACAAAGCTTATTGGGATTATTTATATCAGGCATTAAGTTGTACTTATCCGATAAAAATAGAATATCGGAAATTGATAATCAGTAAGGCCAGAAAGATACACATGTTATCTTTCTGGTTTTAATAAATATTAGTTACCTAGAGCGTGACTTGCACTTTTGTTTTCGATGAGCTCGATTTTATATCCATCAGGATCTTCAACAAAAGCAATAATTGTTGAGCCACCTTTTACTGGACCCGCATCACGGGTAACATTACCGCCAGCTTGGCGAATGGCTTCACAGGTTGCGGAAACATCATCAACACCTAATGCCACATGCCCAAAAGCGGTTCCCATTTCGTAGCTGTTTACACCCCAGTTATAGGTTAATTCGATAACCGCACCAGTGCTTTCATCACCATAACCAACAAAAGCTAACGAGTATTTATATTCCTCATTCTCGCTAGTGCGTAGAAGTTGCATACCTAAAACCTTGGTATAAAAGTCGATAGAACGTTGTAAATCGCCCACACGGATCATGGTATGAAGTACTCGCATATAAACCTCTTGTGTTTTTCTAATGATTAAACCCTACAGTTAAACTGATGGCGGAGTACTATAACGCGTTAAAGCCCTAAAGTTCAATTTTACTACGCCTTTAACAGTTCAATAAATCATGTTGTGCAGATAATATCTCTATTAACTATACTCTATTGTAACAAACAATAGGGAGGGAAAATCAAATGCAAGAACAATTAGAATTTTTTGATATCCCTAGTCCTTGTATTGGGCGTTGTGAAATGAATGCGCAAGGATATTGCGTTGGGTGCTATCGCAGTCGCCAAGAGCGGTTTAATTGGTCAATAATGAGTCAACAAGAGAAAAGAAATATATTACGACTTTGTCAGCAACGTTATTTAAGAACATTAAAAAAACTGGGTTCTTCAATTGAAAGAGAAAATGATCAACTCAATTTATTTTAAATGTGCTACTTATTTTTTAATATTAAAATAATAATTAACTATCTTTTTAATTCATTATTATTATTTATTGTAGTTATGTGGTTTATTATTTTTTCTTTATTAATATAAAGTTATAACTTTAAAGTGTTGTTGCTCTATTTTTATTTGCAATCAATTGATAAGAATGGTTTTTTTCTTGGTTTTAGTGTTGGATTTAAAATAATAATAATTATTATGTAAAAAAATATAGATTAGTTTTTATAACAAGGTTATTCTTTATGAACTTTCTTTGCTAGAAAGAAAAGCTTTAATTATATCTGGAAAATAATTACTTATCTAATAAATAGGGTTATAACTATATTAGTTATTAAAGGTAATGTTTTAATTAAAAAGAATAGGTAAATATTGTATTAAAAATGAATATCTAAACTTTGTAATAAGTTGACTGAAAATGCTAATTAAGGAGAGATAAGTGGAATCAACATTAGGAGCTGATTTAGCGCGTTTAGTTCGATTGTGGCGTGCTTTAATTGATCATCGTCTCAAACCATTAAAATTAACCCAAACCCACTGGGTTACTTTGTACAATATCAGCCAATTACCTCCAGAGCAGTCACAAATCCAATTGGCAAAAGCAATAGGGATCGAGCAACCGTCTTTAGTGAGAACCTTAGATCAACTGGAAGAAAAAAAGCTGATATGTCGGCATACATGTGCAAATGATCGTAGAGCAAAACGTATAAAATTAACAAAAGAATCTGAGCCTTTTATTAATGAGGTTTATACTGTTATAGAAAAAACGAGACGAGAAATATTAGGTGGTATCCAACTAGACGAAATCGAAAGGCTAATAGGTACAATCCAAAAATTAGAAAAAAATATAAATAGGTTAAATGACTAATAATTTCAAATTTAATATATATTCTATTTAAATAAGATTAATGACATGATGATAACTATACTCTAAATAATTTGATGTTCAGCTAGATAACAAGTGAATGAGTCACTAGGGATATATAAAATATGTCACTGGTGCGAGTAAACGATGTCAACAATACTGAAATTTGAAATATGACGAGTATATAACAAAAATCATTATATAATCCTAATTGTCATAACTAGATTATATATTCGTTCTCTCTTTAGGTTACTTATTATTGAGTCATAAAATAAAACAGGCAACTTTAATGTTGCCTGTTTTTTGTTGTTCATTAGCGAGGAGAAACAGTTAAGTTATTTCCGTTGCCAATAACTGCAACACGTTGACCTTGGCTATAAACAGTATTATCTGCTTTTTGAACGATAGCGACAGTTCTACCACTATCTAAACGAACTTCAATTTGAACACCCTTAGTGGTATTTAAAGCGCCTTGTGCTTGTTGTCCTGCCATACCACCTGCTATTGCACCCGCGGCTGTTGCAAGATTACGACCTGTACCACCCCCCACAGTGTTACCTAGCATACCACCAAGAACGGCACCACCGATAGCGCCTAAAATATTCTCATCGCTACCCGCTTGAATATTTACTGCACGCACAGAAACCACTGTACCATAAGTAATATTTTGAGCTTGTTTTGCTTGGCTTGCGGTATAAGTGTCACCAGATAGTGAATTTGTATTCACACAACCAGTAAGTACAGTCATTGTAAAAAGACCAATAAGTAAATGCTTAAACATAGTCACTCCTAAAGAAAATCTGAGGTAAATTATTCAGATTATACCAATGTTATCTAGTATCAGTTATAGCTCGTTTTTTGCGTATGTCGACACTGATTTTAATAATATATAGCTTACTATATAGTAAAGGCTGATCGTAAAAACAGAAGAGATTTCTGAAAAGAGAGAATATAACATTATATGTTAAAAATTTGCATCATCTTGATTATAAGGAAAAGAACATGATAGCAGGGCGGTACATTGGCGTGATGTCTGGCACAAGCTTAGATGGTGTTGATGTTGTATTAGCTGCAATCAATAATAAGTTCGTAGCACAACAAGAAAATCACTTTCTGCCTTATCCACAAAAACTACGCCAACGAATTTTAGCTGTTTGCCAAGGGCAACCTACTACCTTGCATGAAATCGGCCTATTAGATGCCCAACTGGGCGAACTTTATGCGCAAGCAATTATAGAGTTACTCGCAAAAGTAAAACTTAGCGCGAGTGATATTACGGCGATAGGATGTCATGGACAAACCGTTTGGCATGAGCCAGAAAGTGATATGCCATTTACTATGCAAATTGGTGACAACAACCGTGTTGCTGCACTAACAGGAATTACGACAGTTGGTGATTTTCGTCGCAGAGATATTGCTTATGGCGGACAAGGTGCACCTTTAGTACCCGCTTTTCATCTTGCCGTGTTAGGACACTCTGTTGAAAAACGTGTTATTTTAAATATTGGTGGTATTGCCAATATCTCATTGTTATTACCTGGTATTGCAGTCAAAGGCTACGATACAGGACCCGGAAATATGCTATTAGATAGCTGGAATTGGATCCATAACCAAACACCCTATGATGATAATGGTAAATGGGCTGCTACTGGCACTGTAAACGCAACTTTATTGAAAGATATGCTTTCAGATCCTTATTTTTCGCGTTCAGCACCTAAAAGTACAGGGCGAGAATATTTTAATACACAATGGCTAAATTACCATTTAGCAAGAGTACCGAATGTTTTTCCTGAAGATGTACAAGCCACTTTAGTTGAATTAACCGCGATAAGTATTGTGCAACAGATCCAATTAAACGGTGGATGTGAACGTTTACTCGTTTGTGGTGGTGGGGCGAGAAATGGGCAAATTATGCATCGTTTAGCTTCATTATTACCAGGTACAGAAGTCGCAACAACGGATAAATATGGTTTAAGTGGCGATGATATGGAAGCGTTGGCATTTGCTTGGTTAGCCGCTCGAACTATCGCAAATGAATCAGGGAATTTGCCTTCTGTAACAGGGGCATCAAGAGAAACCGTTTTAGGGGCGATTTACCCTACAAATCCTCGTTAAGCGTGATATGCTGAACGCAGTTTCTCAAAAGAGAGAGTGAAAAATGACAGAACTTGATTTTATTGATGTTGCAGATTTACGCCGTGAATATATGAAAGGCGGATTACGACGTCATGAATTAACAGAAGAGCCATTAGTCTTGTTCGAAAAGTGGCTAAAACAGGCTTGTGAAGCACGTTTAAGCGATCCTACTGCCATGTGTGTCGCCACAGTTGATGAAAATGGACAACCCTATCAACGTATCGTGTTATTAAAACACTTTGATGAAAAAGGGCTCGTGTTCTATACCAATTTGGGTAGCCGCAAAGCCAGTCATTTAGAGCATAATCAAAAAATCAGTCTGTTGTTTCCTTGGTATCCCTTGGAAAGACAAGTTTGCTTTTTAGGTAAAGCAGAGAGGCTCTCTTCACTCGAAGTGATTAAATATTTTCATAGTCGTCCTAAAGATAGTCAAATTGCAGCGTGGGCTTCTCAACAGTCTTCTCGCATTTCCGCAAGAGGCGTATTAGAAAGTAAATTTCTGGAATTAAAACAGAAATTCCAAAATGGAGAAGTGCCATTACCGAGTTTCTGGGGTGGATATCGTGTGACATTTGATTCTGTTGAATTTTGGCAAGGACGAGAAAATCGTCTACACGATCGCTTTATCTACCAAAAATCACCACAAGGATGGGACATTGAGCGATTAGCACCTTAATGCTGTGTTAATAAATTTGCCTCAAAAAGTCTTTTTCTACTGGTACTTAATGTAGTGGCGCTTTATGCTATACCACTTGTGTTTCACTTATATTTTAATAGACAAAAAACAATAAACCGATGGAGTCATTGATGTCTAGCAAGAACCTAATCACACAATTGCAGGAGCGTGGGCTAATCGCTCAGGTCACGGATGAGGCAGCTTTGGTAGAGCGTTTGGAGCAAGGTCCTATCGCTCTCTATTGTGGCTTCGATCCTACCGCTGATAGCCTGCACTTGGGGCATTTGGTTCCTTTGCTGTGTTTAAAACGATTCCAACTAGCCGGGCATAAGCCTGTGGCGTTGGTGGGTGGTGCAACGGGTCTAATTGGTGATCCTAGTTTTAAAGCCACTGAGCGCAAACTGAATACCCAAGATACTGTTCACGAATGGGTAGAAAAAATTCGTAAACAAGTGTCACCTTTCTTAGATTTCAACAGTGGTGAAAACAGTGCGGAATTAGCAAACAACTATGACTGGTTTGGTCAAATGGATGTGCTGACATTCCTGCGTGATATCGGTAAACACTTCTCTGTGAACCAAATGATCAACAAAGAAGCGGTTAAACAACGTTTAAACCGTGACGACGTGGGTATCTCTTTTACTGAATTCGCCTATAACCTATTACAAGCTTATGACTTTGCGTCATTAAATACGCATTTAGGTGTTGAATTACAAATCGGTGGCTCTGATCAGTGGGGTAATATCACTTCAGGTATCGATTTAACCCGTCGTTTCAATCAGAAACAAGTATTTGGTATGACTGTACCATTAATTACTAAATCTGATGGAACTAAATTCGGTAAGACAGAAGGCGGTGCGGTTTGGTTAGATCCTAAGAAAACAAGCCCATACAAATTCTACCAGTTCTGGATCAATACAGCAGATGCTGACGTTTATCGCTTCTTAAAATTCTTCACATTTATGAGCATTGAAGAAATTAATGCACTTGAAGAAGAAGATAAAAATAGCGGTCAAGCGCCTCGTGCTCAACGTGTATTAGCAGAACTAGTTACTGGTTTAGTTCATGGTGAAGAAGGTCTAATCGCTGCTAAACGTATTACAGAAAGCTTATTCTCTGGTGCAATTGCAGACTTAACACAAGCTGACCTTGAACAATTAGCACAAGATGGTATGCCAACAATTGAGTTAGAAAAAGGCAGTGATTTGCAACAAGCACTGGTTAACGCAGAATTAGTTCCTTCTCGCGGTCAGGCTCGTACAATGATTGGCTCTAACGCAGTTTCAATTAATGGCGAAAAACAAGACAATCCTGAATACGTCTTTGAAGAAAAAGATTTCTTATTTGGTCATTATTCTATTTTGCGTCGCGGTAAAAAACATTACTGCCTCGTTATCTGGAAATAATTGACAGTAAAGGGCAGCCGATGAGTTGCCCTTTTTCTTAATAACAATAAATAAACGTATATACCTCGCCTATGATGATAAAGCTTGGGTGTTGTGTGTATTCACAATAATCGGTTTATGTCATGAAAAATATACTCTCTATTCAGTCACATGTTGTTTTCGGTCATGCAGGTAACAGCGCCTCTGAGTTTCCAATGCGTCGTATGGGGGTAAATGTTTGGCCTCTAAATACAGTGCAATTTTCAAATCACACACAATATCCAGAAAAATGGACTGGCTGCGTCATGTCAGCAGAACATATTACTGAGATTGTTGATGGTATTGCCGCAATTGGTAAACTTTCACAATGTGATGCAGTACTAAGTGGTTATTTGGGATCGGCTGAACAAGGTTTGCGCATTGTTGATATCGTTAAAAAAGTAAAACAAGCGAATCCTAACGCATGGTATTTTTGTGATCCTGTAATGGGACATCCTGAAAAAGGGTGTATCGTGCCGCCAGAAGTATCTGGTGTACTGTGTGAAGAAGCGTTACCTATCAGCGATATCATTGCGCCTAATTTGTTAGAACTTGAAACATTAAGTGGTGGCAAAGCCCTTCATAATGTTGATGAGTGTGTCAATGCTGCCCGTGAATTGTGTAAACAAGGTCCAAAGGTTGTATTAGTAAAACACTTATCACGCGCTGGATATCGTCATGATCGTTTTGAAATGCTGCTAGTTACCGCAGAACATAGTTGGCATGTGAGCCGTCCATTAGTTGATTTTGGTGAGCGTCAACCTGTGGGTGTCGGTGATTTAACCAGTGGTTTAATGCTAGTGGATTTACTTAAAGGTGTTGAATTACAAACTGCATTAGAACACGTTGCCGCGGCAGTTTATGAAGTGATGCTAAAAACGAAAGAGATGAATGAGTACGAACTGCAACTCGTTGCTGCTCAAGATCAAATGGTGCATCCAACACACAGATTCTGCGCAACACAGATAGATTAAACCACACAAAATCCTAAGAAAAGAAAAAGCGGATATGAATATTACGTCCGCTTTTTTATTGTATTAAGTTTATTTTTTATTACGTTTTAACTCACTCTTTAATTAACCCTTCAGTGACCAGTGCGCTATGCACATTAGGTCGTTGTGCAATGCGTTTTAGGTAATCTTGCAGATGTGTTAAGTCAGTTAAATCTAAACCCACATGCGGTGCCCATTGGCTTAATGTAAATAAATAGGCATCAATAACCGTAAAATGCTCACCACATGCACATTTTTGCTTGCTTAATACATCATTAATATAAGCAAATTTACTTTTTAATTTAGTTTTAATAACAGGTATATAGCTTTCAGGTGTATCTGGTGAAAATAGAGGGCTATAGCCTTTATGTACTTCACTGGCAAGAAAGTTTAACCACTCAATTTGATGGTAACGTTCTAGCGATTTTGGCGGTGCAATTAAATTCCTATCTGGTTTTAAGTCTGCAAGGTATTGAACAATTGCAACACCTTCAGTCAAAATATCACCATTATCTAATTGAAGAACAGGGACTTGGCCTTTTGGGTTGATGGTTAGAAAATCTTTCCCCGATTCTGTTTTCTTAGCACGTAAGTCGATGCGCTCTATTGAAAAGTCTAAACCGGTTTCACGTAAAACGATATGAGGGGAAAGCGAGCAACTACCTGGCGTGTAGTACAATTTCATATTGAATAGCTCCCTATCAATGAGGTGGTGAATTAACTTACAGATATCAGAATATCTTCACTAATATAAGATGATAAGAGGTTCTAAGAAATTAGCAAACTCAAATGGTGCGAATAAAAAAGGCTTTTGTAAATCTGTGAACAAGGCAGTTAATTGATGAAAATACACGAAAACAAATGCTCCTTATATTAATAGGATATAAGACGTCTTCAATTATGACTCTTCAAAGGAGGGTAAAAAAGAAATATCAAGGTAATAGATTTTTGGATTTCGTTTATCAACATAGACTGTAACAAGCTCTTTATTAATATAAGGTGTGGGATCAAAAAAGATATAACCACTTTTATAACGAATTAATCGATTGTTTAATGTATCATGATAATCAGCAATAATTTGATAGGGAGAACGGTGATTAAAACGAATATGACTATTAATAATAATTTCGGATATTTTTACATTGATAGGCATCCCATCACGTTTTAGTCGTTGATCCCTTGTTGCTCTTCTTCTGATAAAATACAAAGGGATAAGCCCTGTTGATGCAAATACCAATCCAAAAATACTTAATATAGTACCCGCGCCATATAAGCCTAAAAAATTGTTTATTGTTGCTCTTTGTGGATCACTTGGAAGATAAATAACGTTAATCTTTTCACCAAGATAAAAGCGGGATTGATTGCCACCTTCTGGTGAGTGAAACGTTATTTCTCTATTATCTTCCGTATTAAATCTAATAATAGGGTGATAAATACTTCTATCATCCGAAGATTTACTCACACTTTGGTCAATAACAACACCTGTTGTCTCTATTCCATTTCTTACTACATTTAATTCAGATTTAATAACAAACAACGCCACAACAAAAATAATTGCACCAATAAGAGCAAAAATATAAAACAGAAATCTAAATTTCTTCATACATTAAGTCCTTTTATTAATAGGTGATTATTTTATCGCTAGTATAAAAAAGATTATAGGAATAAGCTAAAAAATAGAAGAAAAAAATCAATTAAAAAGTAAGGATAAATAGCAGCATTGTTATAATAAAAAAGCCAGCCTTAACAGTAAGACTGGCTTCTATTTATTTATAGAATAGAATTATTTTAATTCTAATTCATTCATTGCAGCGATGCTGAAACCACCATCTACGTGAATGATTTCACCTGTGATACCACCAGATAAGTCAGAGCATAAGAATGCGGCTGTATTACCCACATCTTCCGTTGTTACAGTACGACGCAGAGGAGTTACTGACTCGCAATGGCTTAACATTTTTCGGAAATCTTTGATACCAGATGCCGCTAATGTACGGATCGGACCTGCTGAGATACCGTTAACACGAATACCTTCAGGACCCATAGCATTTGCCATATAACGAACGTTAGCTTCTAAAGAGGCTTTTGCCAGACCCATAACGTTATAGTTAGGGATTGCACGTTCAGCGCCTAAATAAGTCAGAGTTAATAGAGCTGAATTTGGATTTAGCATTTCACGGCTTGCTTTCGCCATAGCAACGAAGCTGTATGCACTGATGTCGTGAGCAATTTTAAAGCCTTCACGAGTTACGGCATTAACGTAGTCGCCATCTAATTGGTCAGCAGGAGCAAAACCGATAGAGTGAACAAAACCATCGTATTTTGGCCAAACTTTTGCAAGTTCTGCGTACATGGTATCGATGCTTTCGTCTTTTGACACATCACACTCTAATACGATATTTGAGTCTAATGATGCTGCAAATTCTTCAACGCGTGGTTTCAGTTTTTCATTTTGGTAAGTAAATGCAAGTTCTGCACCTTGGTCACGCATAGCTTTGGCAATACCATAAGCAATTGATAATTTACTAGCAACACCAGTAATAAGAATGCGTTTGCCGGTCATAAAGCCCATAGCTGTATCCTTGTTTTTTCGTAAATCGCGATAATAACATCATTCACAGTTTTATTTATCTGTTAGGTTATCACGCTTATTGTTAATAAACGTGGCTGATTCTACCACGACATTTGTAAATTTGTTTAATTTCCCTAGCACCTCCGAGGAGTTAAGGGAAAAGGGTGAAATAATGTACAATCAACATTATGCTTATATTGTTTACACTTAAGTCAAATCTTGACGCCAAGCTTCTGCTGTTAAGGCTTCACCAAAGTGACTTGCTACCAATCTTCGAGTAACTTCATGTAATGGTGACGCAAGGACTTCTGCTGTATTACCACGTTCAACGACTTCGCCATTATCCATCACTATGATTTTATCGCTAATATGTTTTGTCATGCCTAAGTTTTGTGTCACATAAATATAGGCAATATCATGGGTTTCTTGCAGTTCTAACATCAAGTTTATTATTTGTGAGCGTAAAGACATATCCAGCGAAGCTATTGCCTCATCGGCAATAATGACTTGAGGTTGTAATATCAATGCTCGTGCAAGCGCAATTCGTTGACGCTGACCTGATGCAAACATATGAGGATAATAGTTTGCATGTTCAGGTAAAAGACCCACTTGGCGTAATGTTTGATAAATTCGTTTTTCACGCTCAATCGCACTTAAGTCTGTATTCAGGCGTAAAGGGATCTCTAATGTTTGACCAATACGCTGGCGCGGGTTTAATGAGTTGGTGGGATCTTGAAATATCATTCTAATTCGCTGACTACGATAAGGGTAATCACCAAAAGTCAGTTGATGCCCATTAATAAAAATATCGCCACCCGTAGGCTCTGTCACTCCTGATAACATTCTCGCTAGTGTAGATTTTCCCGAACCATTAGCACCAATAATAGCTAAAGTTTGCTTGGGTTCTAGCGTAAAACTCACAGGTTTTACGGCTTCTAACTGCTGACGCCGAAATAATCCGGTACGATAGCGAAATGTTTTTGATAGATTTTTCACCTCAAGCAGCTTATCGAACATCAGTTGGCTCCACATTTAACGGAAAATGACAAGCCACGGCATGGTTTTTAAATAAACGTAACCGAGGTGCTTCAATACATTGTCGCTGCGCATAAGGGCAGCGAGGCCCTAAGCGACATCCCACAGGTAAATGCTCAAGAGAGGGGATTGCACCGGGTAATGTATTTAAACGGCTCTTATGTGCCAATGAGTTGGTAAAATCGGGAATAGAGCGGATCAAAGCCTGAGTATAAGGATGATAAGGTGTCACTAATAACTCGTCAGGGGATGCCGTTTCAACGGTTTGACCACAATACATAACCGTAATTTTATTCGCCAATTTGCTCATCCATTGCAAATCATGGCTAATCAACAAAATGGTCATATTGTTATTTTGATTAAGTCGAGTCAGTAAACGAAAGATTTGGGTTTGTGTTGCCGGCTCCATAGCGTTAGTCGGTTCATCCGCAATCAGCAATCGAGGCTGATTTGCAATAGCAATGGCAATCATCACCTTTTGGCATTCACCCTCAGTTAATTCATAAGGATAACTGCGCATAATGTCTTTGTGATCTTTAATACCTACACGGTGTAATAGTTCAATTGCGCGACGTTTTCGCCAATGAAAGCGTTGCCACCAATGGCCTTTAAAAGTCCAACCAGGAATTGCCTGTATAAGTTGCTGTTCAATTTTTGTAGCAGGATCAAGACAAGATTGTGGCTCTTGGAAAATCATTGAAACATTATGACCAATGACTCGGCGTCTAGCTCTTGGTGATAATTTAAGTAAGTCGATATCATCAAAACGAAAGCGATCGGCTGTCACACTGATATTATCTTTTGTAACGCCACAAATCGCTTTTGCAATTAAGCTTTTACCCGACCCTGATTCACCAACAAGACCTCTCACTTCACCTTCATTTAAGGTTATAGAAACACGATCTACCGCTTTTACTGGGCCATCGGGTGTCATAAATTCAATGGTTAAATTGCGTATATCTAATAAAGGCATTATTCAACTCCCTCATTTATTGCACGCTGTAAACCATCACCTAAAAGGTTCACCAGTAAAACGCTTATCATAATTGTGGCGCCCGGAATTAAGACTGTCCAAGGAGCAACATATATTAACTCTAACGAATCACCTAACATCGCTCCCCATTCTGGTGAAGGAAGTTGGGCACCTAAATTGAGAAAACCTAATGCTGTAATATCAAGAATAGCAATTGAGAAAGCGCGTGTTAATTCAGAAACTAATACAGGCGTAATATTAGGCAGTACGGTATACCATAAAATGGAAATGTTCGATGCACCATCAAGTCGAGAAGCAATAACATACTCTTTGTTTAATTCATCATTAACCGCAGAGTAAATCATTCTGACTAAACGAGGTAACAGCGCTAGCCAAATCGCTATCATCGCATGACCAAGGCTTGTTCCAACAAAAGCTACAACAATAATAGCAAGCAGTAGGGATGGAATTG
Organism: Proteus sp. PR00208; assembly: GCF_016238545.1. NCBI lineage: Bacteria > Pseudomonadati > Pseudomonadota > Gammaproteobacteria > Enterobacterales > Morganellaceae > Proteus > Proteus sp. PR00208. Next base: position 464,449 of record NZ_JAEHQE010000001.1, read on the forward strand.
ATAACAGGGTATCTAATATATGATTGAGAATAGCGGATTTTAAGCCATGAGTCATACCTGCAAAACAACCGATAATTAATCCCATCAGTGTCGCTGCAAAAGTAACAATAAATGCACCACCAAAGGTCATGCTTGTACCAATTAAAATTCGGCTGAATACATCACGTCCTAAATCATCTGTACCAAAGAAATAAGAGACATTGCCGTTTTGATACCAAGATGGCGGAGTGAGTTGATGGCCAAAAAATTGTTGGTCAAGTGCATAAGGCGCAATATAAGGGCCTATAATACTGAGCACTAAGAGAAAAAGAACGCCATAAAACCCAACCATTGAGATAACGTCTTTAGAAAAACATTGCCAAATCACCGCAGCGGGTGTGGGTGTTTTTTTCTCTTTATAAAATTGGCTATCTAAAGGCATATCCCACCTTATGTTTCATTGGGTTGCTCATTGCGCCCACAATATCCGATAAAACGTTGACAATAATGACCATTGAACCCACCAACATTACGCCAGCTGAAATAGCAGAGTAATCTTGTTGACGGATTGCTGTAACCAACCAACGACCAAGCCCCGGCCAGTTAAATACAATTTCTGTTACCATAGTTAGCGTAAGCATGGTGGAGAACTGTAAGCCTAATTTAGGGATGATTGGGGGTAAAGCATTATGAAGAATATGGCGACGAATAATTGTAAAACGTGAAAGACCTCGAGTTGCGGCTGCTTTCACGTAGTTCTCTGACATAATTTCTTCCGTACTGTTTCGCATTAATCGAATAACTTCGGTTGTTGGTGCAATAGCCAGAGTTATTACAGGTAAAATTAAATGCTGTAATACATTAATGATCATTTGTTGACGATAAGGTGAATCAGATAACCACGCATCCACTAATGCAATGCCTGTAATAGGTTGTAAGTTATAAAGCAAATCAATACGGCCTGAAACAGGTAGCCAACCCAATTTTAGTGAGAAGAAAAGCGTTAGCAGCAATGCAAGTCCAAATACTGGCACAGAAAAACCTAAAAGCGCGAAGTTACTGATAATAATATCGGCGGATTTATTACGCCAAACTCCCGCAATAATACCAGCAGGAATACCTACAATAAGGGCAAAAAGAAAAGCTAATGTACAAAGCTCCATGGTCGCTGGAAGTGCCTCTACCAATTGCGCTTTGATAGGTTCACCATTGATAGAGGAAATACCAAAATCAAAATGGATCATATTATGGGCATAAAAAAAGTAGGCATCGGTGAGTGATGCACCACTTAACGGGGCATTTGGTGTGTAATAACTTAGGCTAAAGCTCACTAGCGACAAAAAGAACAGTGTCACAAGCAATAAAAGCAATCGACGTATTGAATAAATAATCATGGATTATTTTACAGCCTCTTTCTTGTGATTTTGTTCGTCTACTTCTGCCTCTCGATAAACACCAGCAAAAGACGCATTACCAAAAGTACTCAATACCAATCCTTTAATATCATAACGATATGCTTGCATACGTAAAGAGTTTGCTAAAGGCAACACTGGTAACTCTTGAGCAAGAATATCTTGAGCTTCATGATAATAATCCATTCTTGAAGCAAGTTGCTGACTATAAAGCGCTTTTTTCAAAATATCATCAAAGTTAGGTAAACACCAATGACTTAAGTTAGTTTGTGAGCCAATGGCTGCACAGCTAAAGAGAGGACGGAAAAAACTATCAGGATCGTTACTGTCAGTTGACCAACCAGATAAGGTCATATCATGGGTGCGATCCATCATACTCGTTTCTTGATATCGTCCTTCAATAGGACGAATGCTCATTTGAATACCCACTTGCGCTAAGTCTGCTTGAATAAGTTCCGCCATTTTTAATGGGCTTGGATTATAAGATTGTGAGGCGCTAGGTACCCAAAGATTTAATTTCAGCCCATCAAGGCCTAGCTCTTTAAGAATTTGTTTCGATTTCTCAGGATTATATTCTGTAATTTTTGCTCGGTTATCATAAGCCCAAGATGCGCGAGGAAGCACTGATGCTGCCGTTTCTGCCGTACCATAATAAATAGATTCCATTAAACGTTCGTTATTAATGGCATAAGCAATAGCTTGACGAACTTTAAGATCATTTAGGGGTGGTTTGCTGGTGTTAAAGGCTAAATAAGCGATATTCATACCAGAACGCAACGTTAATCTTAGTCGTGGATCGTCACGTAAGACTTTTAATTGGCTTGCGGCAGGATAGGCTAAAACATCACATTCACCAGTGAGTAATTTAGATATACGGCCTGTACCACCTGCACCCATATCAATAACAATCTGTTGCATTTTGGGTTGGCCTTTCCAGTAATCTTTATTTCTAAATAAACGAACAAATTGCCCTGGTTGATATTCATCTAAAAAGAAAGGGCCTGTTCCTACTGGTTTCCAATCAAGCTGTGTTTGATCGCCTGATTTTTCTAAATTTTGGGCGTATTCGGCAGAAAGAATAGGGGCGTAATGTGTTGCTAAATGCCATAGAAAGGAGGCGTCAGGCTCTTTTAAGCTAAATTCTACCGTGTATTGACCTAGTCTTTTTATCGATTGGATATTATTGGCAAAACTTAAGCTGTCAAAATAGGGGTATTTCCCGCCATTAATTTGATTGAAAGGATTTTGTGGATTGATCATCCTTTCAAAACTAAAAATAACATCATCAGCGGTAAGTTTACGTGTTGGTGTGAACCAAGATGTTTGTTGAAAGGAGACATTTTTACGTAAATAAAAGCGGTATGTCGCGCCGTTATCTAATGTTTCCCATCGAGCTGCAATTTCAGGGATCAGGCGATAAGTGTATGGGTCGACATCTAAAAGACGGTCATAGAGCTGTGCAGCTAGAGGATCAATAATTAATCCACTACTTGATAGTTGTGGATTAAAGGTATTTACACTGCCATCAACACAGTAAACAAAGCCATTTTGATTAATTGGAGTTGGCTCAAGCGTTATAGATGGTGCTTGTGTTTTTGGTGCTACATCCGCAATACAAGTTACGCTTGTAAAGGTGAGTAGCAAAGTACCAATAAATAAAATAGGGCGCATAAATAATGTCTTTTAGAGAAACGATTTTGCTATTGTAACTTAAAAAACTTTCTATCCCCAAATAGTCAAAAAAACAAAGTGAGAAAAATTCTCAATAAAATGCTTTACAAATGCTAATGATAAAGATTATCATCCGTATTGCCCTTCAGCGGTAAGAGGTTTTCCGCAGAGGGCACGACATTGCTCACATTGCTTCCAGTATTTTTTACTAGCCAGCTCGGGTGCTGGCTTTTTTTTTGCCTATTGTTTACGCCTCCCCCTTGGCAATTAAAAAACTATATTTATCAATAAATTAAGTTATTATTTGATGTTTTTTAATTAGCCCTCTAAATTGATCGTAACTTAGTGATAATTTTTCAGCCGCCTCTTTCTGGTTATATAAGCTCTCTTTTAATGCACTATTTACTAATTTTTTTTCTACATCATTTTGCCATTGGCGTAAATCCAACGGTAATATAGGTAGTGAAAAATTTTCTTTAGGTGATTTTTTTAATGTGGGTGTTTTTGACGTCTGAAGACCGGCAAAGGGATCAATAATAATATTGGTGAGTACGTTATCGCAGGTTCCATGACGATAAACCGAGCGTTCAACAACATTTTTTAGCTCACGAATATTACCTGGCCATGAATAATCTAAAAGTACTTGGCGCGCACTATCACTAAAACCAGGAAAAAAAGGTAAACCTAACTCTTGGCACATTGAGATAGCGAAATTTTCAGCAAGCAACATAATATCTGCACGTCGCTCTCTTAATGGCGGGAGTCTAATAACATCAAACGCCAATCTATCGAGTAAATCGGCACGAAATTTACCTTCTTCTGCCATTGCGGGTAAATCTGCATTTGTCGCGCAAATAAGCCTAACATCAACATGCAGAGATTGACTGCCCCCAACGCGCTCTAAATGACCATACTCAATGACGCGCAGAAGCTTTTCTTGCACAAGCATGGGAGCAGTCGCCAGTTCATCAAGAAAAAGAGAACCTCCATCCGCACGTTCAAAACGCCCTTGATGACGATTTCTAGCACCAGTAAAAGCGCCTGCTTCATGACCAAAAAGCTCAGAATCAAGTAAATTGTCATTGAGCGCAGAACAGTTGATTGAAATAAAAGGTCCTTGCCACCAAGGAGCAAGATAGTGTAAGCGATGAGCGATCAACTCTTTGCCTGTACCTCGTTCACCAATAATTAATACAGGCTTTTTTAATTGAGCAAGTGCTGAGGTTTGTTCTAATACATCAATAAATTGACTATCAACGCCGATTATTGTCTCTAAATTCTCATTCATTGGTTAAATTCACCATATTGAGGTATTTTTTACCAGTCTATCAGGTGTTTGAAAAATAGGCGAACAATATAAATTACCTATTATTAATAGGTTAAGTGAATTTTAAAAGTTGGCACGCAAATTGTATTAACTAAAGTATGCCGGCGTTACGACAGTGCGCCATTACTGAAATAATTTAACGTCACTAATTAGCATAGCTATTAAGGATAACATCATGGGTATATTTTCACGTTTTGCTGACATTATTAATGCCAATATCGCTTCTTTATTAGATAAAGCGGAAGATCCTGAAAAAATGATCCGCCTAATGATCCAAGAAATGGAAGATATGTTAGTTGAGATCCGTACAACTTCTGCACGCACTTTAGCTGAAAAGAAAGGATTAGAGCGCCGTATCGAACAAGCTGAAAAACAGATGAAAGATTGGCAGGATAAAGCAGAGTTAGCTCTTATCAAGGAAAAAGAAGATTTAGCTCGTGCAGCATTAATCGAAAAACAACGTGTAGCATCAGTTAATGACACATTGAAACACGAACTGATTATTATTGATGAAACGCTAACTCGTTTAAAAGGCGAAATTAGCGAATTAGAAAACAAGCTAACTGAAACACGCGCAAAACAGCAGTCTTTAGTTGTGCGTCATCAAGCAGCAAATTCATCTCGCCAAGTTCGTCGCCAATTAGACAGTGGTAAAATGGATGCAGCAATGGCGCGTTTTGAACAATTTGAACGCCGTATTGACCATATGGAAGGTGAAGCTCAAAGTTATGGTTTAGGAAAGGAAAAATCTTTAGACCAACAGTTTGCTGAATTAAAAGCTGATGATGAAATTAGCGCGCAATTAGCGGCATTAAAAGCTAAAATCAATATCAATAAAGAGTAACAGCAAGCGTAATAACCATCTTATAAAGGATATGTAATGGGCTATATATTTCTGGGAATACCACTGACAATTTTCGTTTTATTTATTCTCCCTATTTGGTTGTGGTTGCACTACAACAGTCAGAAAGGTGGAGGTAATGTTCAGTTAACCCATCAAGAAATGCAGCGACTGAGCGCGCTGGTGGATAAAGCTCAGCAAATGCAGGAACGCATTAAGACGTTAGAACAAATACTTGATGCAGAACATCCTAACTGGAGGCAATCACAATGACGATGCAAAGCAAGCAATTGTATCGCTTGCCACAAGAGGGCATGATCCGTGGTGTATGTGCTGGGCTTGCCCATTATTTTAATATTCCTGTTTTACTTATCAGGGTTATTGCGGTGATTGCGCTGTTTGCTGGTTTTTTCGGTTTAACTATTGTTGCTTATTTTGTTTTAAGTTTCTTTATGGAGCCAGCTCCTGCTAATTACCAGCAAGGTGAAAATCAGCAAGAGAGCTTAAAAGACATTTTAAGCGGGGTAGATAATCAATTGATGCAAGGTGAAAAACGTTTACAACAAATGGAACGTTATATTACCTCTTCTACTTATCAGTTAAATAAACGTTTTCGAGATTTGTAATATTTTTGCCATTTAATCTGATAAGACGCTCCATTTTAGGAGCGTCTTTCTTTCAGTCCGTTTATCTTTTTCAACGCTTGTATTGTGAGAGAATAAAAATTCTGATTGAGGAGCCTATTGTGAATTCCAATCAAGTATTCGTTTCTTTAAAAACAAATAAACTCGCCCAATTAGCCAAAAAAGGGTTAACATTTGGGTTAATGTTATTCACTTTATTTGGGCCAGCTGCAATCACAGGCGGTATATTAAAACGAGTAAGTAGCAAACCGTTACGTTGGCTGGTTCTATTGATAGCTGAACCTATTATCAAAGCAGGTTTTAATAAGCTATCGCGTCAAATGTCTTGGGAGAAACATGAAACGCCTACAAAATGAACTTACCGCTTTTATTAATCGTGGTGTTGATAGACATCTTCGTTTGGCCGTAACTGGATTAAGTCGAAGTGGTAAAACAGCATTTATTACCTCTTTAGTTAATCAACTTATTAATGTGCATACAGGCGCGCGTTTACCACTATTTTCGGCTGCACGAAATAAACAACTACTAGGTGTAAAACGCATTCCTCAACATAATTTAAATATTCCTCGTTTTACTTATGATGAGGGAATGGAATCTCTTTATCATACACCGCCAAGTTGGCCCGTTCCTACAAAAGGGGTCAGCGAAATTCGTTTACAACTACGTTATCGCTCGAATGAATCTTTAACACGTTTTATAAAAGAAACATCTTCTCTTTATTTAGAAATTGTTGATTACCCCGGCGAATGGCTATTAGATTTACCTATGCTTGAGCAAGACTATTTTGAATGGTCAGAGCAAATGAATAAGGTCAATCGCCAAAGAACATCACCAGAACAGCATTGGCAATTACTCCTTAAAAAATGTGATCCTTTTGCGCCAGCTGATGAAACGTTATTAGCTGATATTGCCTCCGCTTACACTGACTATTTATTATCGTGCAAGGAAGAAGGGCTTCACTTTATTCAACCTGGACGTTTTGTATTACCCGGTGAATTAGCGGGAGCACCTGTTTTACAGTTTTTCCCTTGGGCTGATTTGCAACAATATGATATTGCTAAATTAAAGAATGCAGATAAACGCACTAATATTGGTATGCTAAAACAGCGTTATGAATATTATGGACAGCATGTTGTAAAAGGTTTTTATCGTGATCATTTCCAAGGATTTGATAGACAAATTGTTTTGGTTGATTGCCTGCAACCTTTAAATCAAGGTGCAGATGTTTTTAATGATATGCGCCAAGCATTAACACAATTAATGCGCAGTTTTCATTATGGAAAAAGAACTTTACTTAGACGCTTATTTTCACCTTGTATCGATAAACTTCTGTTTGCAGCCACAAAAGCCGACCATATCACGGTTGATCAACACGAAAACTTAGTGTCATTGCTTCAACAGCTTATTCAAGATGCTAAACAAAATGCTATTTTTGAGGGGATCAGTATAGATTGCATGGGACTAGCTTCTATTGCGGCAACTGAAAGTGGGATTGTTGATCATCATGGCGAAAAAATACCAGCCTTAAAAGGTTTTCGTTTAAGCGATAACACACCATTAGTATATTTTCCCGGTGAGGTTCCTAAGCGATTACCTGAAAAAACATTTTGGGAAAAACAAGGGTTTAGTTTCGAATCTTTTAGGCCGCAACAAATATCAAGAGATAGTGCGGTTCCTCATATTCGTATGGATAGTGCAATGGAGTTTTTGTTAGGGGATAAATTAAAATGAATGAGCCATTAAAATCGCGAATTGATTTTAAAGAGCCCATACTTCACGAAGAAGTCATCTTGAAAAAAGGTGTTGGCTTTAATGAAAATGAGCAATTTTTGCCTATTGATCCACAATTGGATGAAGAGAATGAAGGGCAATTAGAAGGTGATGTTCAATCAATTTTAAAACCGAAAAAAAATATCTGGAAACGTTTATTAACGATTGCGAGTACCATTTTAGGGATTAGTGTTATTGCCCAAACGGGACAATGGATTTATGACTCATGGGTAAATTCTGACTGGATTGCGTTGGGTGCAGCCAGTGCGGGTGGATTAATTGTTGTCGCTGGGATTGGATCAGTTATAACAGAGTGGCGCCGTATTTATCGTTTACGTCAACGGGCAGATGAAAGAGATAAAGCAAAAGAGTTACTTTATAGCCATGCGATGGGGAATGGTCGACCATTTTGTGAAAAACTTGCTAAACAAGCGGGTATTAGCTCACAACACCCTGCATTAATTCGTTGGCAAAGTGCATTACACGACACCCATAACGACAAAGAAGTATTAGAACTTTATAGTCAACTTGTTCAACCTATTTTGGATAAACAAGCTAGAGCTGAAATTAGTCGTTCTGCAGCAGAGTCAACCTTAATGATCGCTGTTAGTCCGCTGGCAATGGTTGATATGGCCTTTATTGGTTGGCGTAATATTCGTTTAATTAATCGTATTGCAGAAATTTACGGTATCGAATTAGGCTACTATAGTCGTCTAAAACTCTTTCGCCTTGTTCTAGTCAATATTGCATTTGCGGGTGCGACAGAACTGGTTAGAGAAGTTGGAATGGACTGGCTTTCACAAGATCTTGCAGCACGATTATCAACAAGAGCCGCTCAAGGTATTGGAGCAGGCTTATTAACGGCACGCTTAGGAATAAAAGCAATGGAATTATGCCGTCCTTTACCTTGGATTGATGATAATAAACCTAAGCTAGGCGATTTTAGAAAAGAGCTAATTGGAAAATTAAAAAATACCATTGGTAGTAAGAAAAAAGAATAACTTATTATTTTCACCTTTTAATAATTTTAAATAAAAACCGCAGAAGCCATTCTGCGGTTTTTTTGTATAAAGATTGGCAAGGTGTTATTTATATAAAATAGCCATAATAATAAAGATGATAAAATATTATTTTAAAATAAGTCACTGAATGCTATAAAGTGTTTTTATAGTTTTACTACCAATAATGTTATTGTTTTAAATGGAAACTATCGTGATAAAAAATTTTAAAAAGAGTCAATTTTTACAAAATTTGAGATGGTTATAACTATTTGTATATAAAGATTAATGTGCATCCCTCTAGTGAAATATTTGTAATTTCAGTCAAAATATTCCTTTTTTGAAAGAAAAATAGTCTTGAGTTTGGTTTAATAAATAGCGTTAAATGTTACCGCAAAAATGTATCGCAAGACCTATTCTATCAATATATTTTCAAACATCTAATTTGTAAGTTATTCGTTATTTAGTAAACAGAGGCGGTTTTTTATTTGTAAAAAATAGAAAATAGTTAATAAATAATTATTCTAAGAAGGGTAAAAAATGAAAGAAATACAAATTTCAGTAATAAAAAAACTCTCTAAAGCAAGACGTCAACTCTACCTAAGTTCAGAATTTAATGTTTCAAACATTGACAACCAATTAAGTATTTTAATCCCTATTCTTGATGAGACGATCAGTGAGATTAAAAAAAGACAATATCAAAAGCAACCTAAGTCATTTCAAATAAAAGAGATATCCCAATTTTTTGAATATCTGACTGAGTCGGATAAGAAAGAAAAGGCAATAAACGCATTAGAGTATCTCCTCTTTTGTTTTGATAATGGATGTAAAACTATCAAAAAGGTGATCCGTCGAGAATTAAGCCCTTTGGTAAAGGATGTCGAATATCTTATCGATTTTGAACTAAAAAAAATAATAAAAACCTCTTCATTTTCGTTATTCGGTTTTTTTAAAGCATAAATAATCTTGCTTAAAAATTAGGAGATTGATTTAGTTGTGTAAAAATAAATGCTAGTGGTGTCAACCTTTGCTGACAATCCTCTTTATTTCGTTGATATTTATGTATAATATCTAGAATTAGTTCAGGGTCACTCAGTATTAAGAAGGTTTATAATGCGTTTAGAGGTCACTTGTGAAGATCGCATCGGGTTAACCCGTGAATTATTAGATCTGCTCGTATTAAAAAATATCGATTTGCGTGGAATTGAAATATTCCCAATTGGTCTTATTTACCTGAATTTCTCACAGATAGATTTTAATATATTTCAACCTCTTATGGCGGAGATACGTCGAATAAATGGTGTTATTGATGTACGTACTGTTGCATTTATGCCGTCAGAGCAAGAACATCGTGCAATTTGGACATTATTAGAATCTGTTCCTGTTCCTGTGTTTTCTATTGATACCAAGGGTAAGGTAAAATTACTTAACCCTGCAACAAGACAGCTTTTTGGTTTATCTCCAGATGATCATGCTGAGAAAACATTTAACCAATTTATCCCAAATTTTAATATTCATCGTTTTTTAGAACAAAAAGAGCACTTTATTCAAAAGGTGCCTATTACTGTGAAAAAACAGAATTTTGAAATGGAAATAGTCCCAATTAAACTGACAGACGATAACCAATATAATCATTGCGTTGGGGCTTTTGTTTTACTGAAATATAATGAAATTATTTATAATTACCCTAGATTAGTGACTAATGATCAAAGTGGGTTTGACCAAATTATTGCCGTAACACCTAAAATGAAGCAGCTTATTACTCGTGCAAAGAAAATGGCAATAATGAATGATCCATTGTTATTAGTGGGTGAAACAGGTACAGGAAAAGATTTATTAGCAAAAGCCTGCCATTTACTAAGTAGCCGTTTAAGATATCCATTTCTTGGCTTAAATTGCGCTTCAATGCCTGATGATGTTGTTGAAAGTGAGTTATTTGGCTATGCAGCGGGTGCTTATCCTAATGCCATTGAAGGAAAAAAGGGCTTTTTTGAGCAAGCCAATGGCGGTACTGTTTTACTTGATGAAATCGGTGAAATGTCCCCGCAAATGCAGATCAAACTTCTACGCTTTTTAAATGATGGAACGTTCCGCCGAGTGGGTGAAGAAGAAGAAGTGAATGTAGATGTGCGCATTATTTGTGCTACTCAGAAAAATTTGTGGGAATTAGTACAAAAGGGATTGTTTAGAGAAGATCTCTATTATCGCTTGAATGTATTAACATTAACATTACCGCCATTAAGGGAAAGAAAGGACGATATCATTCCGTTGGCAACTCATTTTATTAATCAGTACTGTCAAGAACAAAAAGTGGGTGTACCGTCCATTTCTACTGATTTCTCAAATTATTTAATGCAATATTCTTGGCCGGGTAATATTCGCCAATTACGGAATACTGTTTATCAAGCAATGGCACAGTTAGTCGGAAATACATTGCGTGTTCAAGATATTACGTTACCTGAGCACACGGATGAAACATTATTTGATGAGAATCTATTAGAAGGCTCGTTAGATGAAATGACAAAACGCTTTGAAGCTTCGATTTTAACGCGTTTATACCGTGATTATCCAAGTACACGTAAATTAGCGAAACGCTTAGGTATTTCTCATACCGCTATTGCGAATAAGCTAAGAGAATATAATCTTACGAATAAAAAGAGTGATAAGTCTGAAGAATAATTGAGTAGTAAGATTTTGTGCATAATAAAAATAGACGAGCATAATACTCGTCTATTTTTTTATCAGTATTATTTCAGTGCTTTTAACGCATCATCATAATTGGGTTCAGTTGTAATTTCGTCAACCAACTGGGTGTAGATAACCATGTTATTTTCATCTAAAACAATCACTGCTCGGCTTGTTAAGCCAGCTAATGGACCTGATGTAATTGCAACACCGTAGTTTTCTTTAAATTCAGCACCACGCATTGTAGATAATGTCACAACGTTATCTAAGCCTTCCGCGCCACAAAAACGCGCTTGAGCAAAAGGTAAATCAGCTGAAATACATAAAACAACTGTGTTATTTAATTCATTTGCAACTTTGTTAAATTGGCGAACACTTGCAGCACAAACACCAGTATCTACACTTGGAAAAATGTTTAGAACTTTACGTTTACCTGCAAAATTCGCTAAAGAAACATCATTAAGATCTTTACCAACAAGAGAAAAATCAGCTGCTTTTTGACCGACTGTTGGGAAATTACCCGATAGTGCCACTGCATTTCCTTGTAAAGTAACTTGATGTGCCATTGTTGTTCTCCTTTATTAGTTGTCAGACTAACTGTTATTAATACTCAGTATTAACGATAATTTTCGTTAATGCTTAACCATTATTAAAATTTGCCACTATTGGCGTAGTCATCACTAAAAACATAAAAATTTATAAAATATTTGTAATCAGTGATTGTGCCTTTTTATCAGGCTCTTATAATTGTGCAGTTTATTCTCATACAGATTACAGGACGAAACAGACATGCGCAAAATATTCGTCATCTCATGTGCACTTGTCGTTCAAGGATTACTCACATCGCAGATAAATGCGGCAGTAGTCCCCGCAGGAACGATACTCGATAAAAAGCAAGAAGTAGTTCGACATTTAAAAGATGAGCCTGCATCACTTGATCCCATTAATGCAGTAGGATTAACAGAAGCTCAAGTGCAACGTGATTTATTTGAAGGGTTGACGATAGAAGATGAGCATGGACGTCCCATTCCAGGTGTTGCTCAAAGTTGGCGTACAGAAGATAATCGTGTGTGGATCTTCACTTTACGCGATAATGCCAAATGGTCTAATGGTGAAAAAGTAACCGCAACAGATTTTGTCTATAGCTGGCAAAGGTTAGTTGACCCTAAGAATCTTTCACCTTTTGCATGGTATGCATCACTTGCATCTATTGAAAATGCACAAAAGATTATTGATGGAAAATTAAAACCAACATCATTAGGCGTGGAAGCACTTGATGAAAAAACGCTAAAAGTGACATTAGAGCGACCAGTCTCGTATTTTCCAAGTTTAACGACTAATTTTTCGTTATATCCTGTACCTCATCATAGCATTGAAAAATATGGCACTGAATGGGTTAAGGTTGGCAACTTAGTCGGAAATGGAGCTTTTGTTTTAAAAGATAGAGTCGTTAATGAGAAGATCGTATTAACGCCAAATCCTTATTATTGGGATCATAAAAATACAGTATTAACCAAAGTCACTTTTGTGCCGATTAATCATGAATCACATGCGACTAAGCGTTATTTAGCGGGTGATATTGATATTACAGAGTCGTTCCCGAAAAATTTATATCATAAATTAATGAAAGATATTCCTAATGAGGTTTATATTCCTGACCAGTTAGGAACTTATTATTATGCTTTTAATACCCAATCAGGGCCAACAAAAGATATTCGTGTACGTAAAGCGTTAGCGATGGCAATAGATAGAAAAATTATCACTGATAAAGTATTAGGAACAGGGGAGAAATCAGCAAACCGTTTTACACCTGATGTAACGGCAGGCTTTACCCCAGAACCTACAATTTATGATGAATACAATCAAGATGAATTAGATAGTCAAGCTAAGATCTTATTAGCGGCTGCTGGATATGGCCCTCATAATCCATTAACACTCTCATTGCTATACAATAATTCAGAGAATCATCAGAAAATTGCTATTGCAGTTGCTTCTATGTGGAAGAAAAAGTTAGGCGTGAAAGTCGAATTACGTAATCAGGAATGGAAAACATATATTGATAGCCGAAATTCTGGGGATTTTGATGTTATAAGAGCATCATGGGTTGGCGATTATAACGAGCCTTCTACTTTTTTAAGCTTATTAGGCTCTAAACACGCTGGTAATATCCCTAAATATCAGAATAAGCAATATGATGAAATATTAACATTGTCTGGTATGACTATTGATACAAACGAAAGAAATAGTCTGTATAACCGCGCTGAGCAAATAATTGCTGAAGATGCACCAATCGCACCTATTTATCAATACACAAATGGACGCTTGATAAAGCCGTGGTTAAAAGGTTATCCCATTGAGAACCCAGAAGATGTTGCTTATAGCCATACACTTTATATATTGAAACATTGATTCAATTCTTTATTTTAACATAAACAGAAAACACTCAATTTAATTGAGTGTTTTTTATAGAAAAAATAAAAAAGAACCCCTTTTAGAAAGGGGCGTAGCAAAATAAAGCAGGGTAACTTATTATCTAGATATAAATTATATTGTTAATACTTTCTTTGCACGCCTTTTATTGTATCTAACTGTTACAGTGATTAATAAAATATTTATAACAAAAAAAATCCCTCTGTTATGAAAACAGAAGGAGACTCAAAAGGAATAAACATTGCAAGTAGGATGTTAATACATTTTTGCGACATTGTTTTGACTAATCGTGCAATGTGTGTGATGTTAAATATTGTATTTTTGTTTATTTATAGTTGTAAACTCTTAATTATAACAATAATTAATGCTTTTGTTATGGTGTTTGATGGTTTTATAAATGAATCTATCTGTTTTTCTTTTTGTAAGTGTTAAATGACACTACAGATTGTCAACACGATTTAAAAACGATATCCCAAAGAGAGTTGTAAGGCATTTAATTCAATATGACGTTTATTGGCTGTGGTATCAGAATAAAGATAGCCCAAGCTAAATGAGATATCCTTAACAGGATTATAATCGATGCCAATTTGACCAATTACACTTGTTGTATTAATTATATGGGAATCTGTTGTATTTATTTTAGGGTGATATTTATCTTCCTGATGCTTTAATTTATTAGGCCCCATTTGAGCATAAACAGAAATTTCAGGTGTTATTCTATAAGTTGGGCCGATTAATAGTCCTGTGGTTTTAGTTCGGTATTTTATTGTTGAAGGTATGGTAAAACGAGGATCAATAAAATGTTCTTTATGGTTGGCATTTAAACGTAGTAGAGAAATTAATATTCCCCAAGCATTTTCTGTTTCATAACGATAACTGATTATTTCACCTTTTGCTGTGTCACCTTTTATTTTGCCATAAATATAGCCACCAGAGAGGGTATGCGTCTTATCATAGGCATGTAATGTAGAGGAATAAGATAAAGCTAAACTAATTAAAATAAGGACTAATTTATTCATTATGGAGTTTCTATGTTGATGTGTAGAACACCATTTTTAGTAAAATAAATGTCGATTTCAATATTAATTGATTGAAATTACTCTTAAAAAAAGTTTGAATGCTTATTTTTAAACTCAATAAAAAATCAAACTATTATAAATAGCTAATTATTAAACAGCATAAGATTTATTAATTATCTTAATGATAGTGCAATGAAATGATAAGAAATTACTTAAATAGAAGGGAGTAGTAATTGAGCGTAATAGGTAAAATACTCACAATAAGCTTTAATACCTATTGTGAGCCAGATTTTAGTGCGATGTTCTATTTTTTATCTACAACTTCAATCAGTGTATATTTTACACTTGATGCATCTGCTGGTGGGTTAGGAATATCTGTAACATTAACTTTTAATGTATATTCAGTGCCTGCTTTATATTCAAAACCATCAATATTTTGATAGAACAGGGACCATTCTCCAGAAGGCAGTTCTTTCACCTTCATACACTTCATTGGCGCGACACCCACACAATCATACAGTTGTGAGTCCACTAGAAGCGTTTTTGTTGTTCCCGTAGATGATGTTGTATTTGCACTTTCAGTTGAAGTTGCGTCATTGCATCCAGCCAAAAGCAAAAATAAAGGAATAGCGATAAATTTTTTCATATTGATGACCTTATTTTTAGGGTGCAACAAATGCATTAAAGAATATTTAGTATACACCAGTTAGATAGTTATTATAAATTACAGTAGGTAACTTTTCTCCTGAAAATAAAATAAGTTACCTGCGGTTGTTCTAAGTATTAATATACTAACGCAACTATCAGTATTTGATTTAGTGTAATAATCCTAAAGTAATAAAGATAATTAGATATTTTAGATGAATAAAACAAAAATAGTGCTGATATACAGTTAACTAGAAAAAAAGTATAGAATAACGGTTCAAAACATAACGTTATAAAATGAAGGTAGATTAATCATATTTGACAGTTGAGTATTTAATTCAAATATTACTTTTAAAGCAAAAGTTATGGAGGAAGTTAAGTGAAAACAATTAATGACTCTGTTATACAAGATTCAGATGCTATTTATACAGCACAACTTAATGGGCATGGAGGAGCAGCAGAAATCACGGCCGAAACTGTTGCAACAAATGAAAATCCATATTGGGTGCACTTAGATTACCGCAAGCCACAAAGTGCTCAATGGATACAAGAGACAGAATTACTTCCACCTATTGCTAAAGATATATTACTTGCAGAGAACGTCAGACCAAAAGCACAACGCATTGGTGAAGGTATCGTCATCAATTTGCAAACAATTAATAATAATCCTAATGATCGGCCCGATGAGCTTGTCGCTTTTAGAATTTATATTAACAGCCAAACAATTGTTTCAAGTCGCCATCGCCGAGTCAATTCTGTAGATTCTGTTATTCATACATTAGAACTTGGTAATGGCCCTGAAAATAGCGGTGATTGGCTAATTACAATGGCTGATGCAGTGACTGATGAAATAGGCGAATTTGTTGAGACGCTTCATGACCAATTAATTGAATTGGAAGATATGATCCTCGATCAACAAATACCAGCAAGAGGTGAACTTGCATTATTAAGAAAGCAGTTAATTGTTTTACGTCGTTATATGGCACCTCAACGAGATGTATTTTCAAGACTCTCTATTGAAAAATTACCGTGGATGAGTGATAGCGATAGAGTCACGATGTTAGAAATCTCAGAAAGACTTTCTCGACGTTTAGAAGATTTGGACAGTAGTATTTCTCGTACGGCGGTAATTGCAGATGAAATAACATCAATGATGGCTGATGCGATGAATAGACGTACTTATACTATGTCTCTAATGGCGATGTTATTTTTACCAACAACGTTTCTAACAGGGCTATTTGGTGTCAATTTAGGTGGCATACCTGGAAATGAATTTCCTTATGGTTTTACCATTTTTTGTTTATCTCTCTTTGTTTTGATTGTGATTGTTACTTGGTGGTTAAAGCGTAGTAGATGGTTGTAAAATTTCAGCAAATTAATCGTAACTAAATGGATTTAAAAAAGAATTCTCTAACCCTGTTTGAGATATATCAATTTTTTAAAATAGAACATCTGGCATTATAACTCTCGCAGGTGAATACAACGTTGAGCGATGAACGTTGTGCTCCATAATTGTAGTTTTTCTCATATTGAGTTCTTAATACAGAATAATTGACCATTATTACACCGATGTTTATTAACATCGGTTTTTTTTTGCTTAAATTTATTATTGGCGATTATTTAGCCATAAAAATCCTAAGCCCTGAATGCAAGGCTTAGGAGATAGTGCATTATTTCACTTCAACAATATCGAGTTTGTTTTGGCTAAAGTCAGGGCGTTCATCATCTTCTTCTTGGAACATGACTGGAACGGCTGGAATATCGTCTTTATCAAAAGCTAAGTCGCCACCATTAATGACTTCATCACCATGCTTGATATTCACAAAATCAAATAATTGAGTATCACATAAGTGTGATGGGACAATATTTTGTGTTGCTCTAAACATGGTTTCAATACGACCAGGGTAACGCTTATCCCAATCTCTTAGCATCTCTTTAATAACCTGACGTTGGAGATTCGGTTGTGAGCCACAAAGATTGCAAGGGATAATTGGAAACTGTTTTGCTTGTGCAAAACGCTCAATATCTTTTTCACGAGCGTAAGCAAGAGGGCGAATAACGATTTGTTTGCCATCGTCACTCATTAATTTAGGTGGCATACCTTTAAGTTTTCCACCATAAAACATATTTAAGAATAATGTTTCTAAAATATCATCACGATGGTGGCCTAAAGCAATTTTAGTTGCACCAAGTTCTGTCGCTGTGCGATATAAAATACCACGACGTAAACGTGAGCATAAAGAGCAGGTTGTTTTACCTTCAGGAATAATATCTTTAACGATCCCATAGGTATTCTCTTCAACAATTTTATATTCCACACCAAGTTCATTTAAATACTCAGGTAAAATATGCTCAGGGAATCCGGGTTGTTTTTGGTCTAAATTGACTGCAACAAGTGAAAAATTAATTGGCGCACTTTTTTGCAGATTCATTAAGATAGAAAGTAGCGTGTAGCTATCTTTACCACCAGAGAGGCAGACCATGATTTTGTCGCCGTCTTCAATCATATTAAAGTCAGCGATAGCTTGCCCAACATCACGGCGTAAGCGTTTTTGTAGTTTGTTGAAATTATACTGCTCTTTTGGGATGCTCATTTTTTACGGTTCTATATCGTTGCTGATTATTCTGTAACTTGCTAACCAAGGCTTTGTTCTTCGCTGTTTTGATGCCTTAACAATATGATAAATATATAAAATATCTTATAGGCTCAAGTAATAAGTTGTGTGAAAAACAAAGTTATTTATGGCAAGAAAATTGATAAGTCGCCAATGATACCAGATGGTAGGGTGGTTTCGATATAGATAACTACAGTTAAGCGATTTCAAGGCGGTAAAAAGTAAGAAGTAATAGCCTTATATAAACTGAATAAGGCTATAAACTTTTTGTATCACGTGGTGATTATTAAATAAGCATAGACTTTAATAAGGTATCGTTGGTAGTTCTCGTAAAATAGAGTTTTTTCTACGTTCAGCAGTCAATTGTGACAATTCATTATCAGAGACAAAAATTAAGGCATCTTGAGGACAAAACTCAACACAAGCAGGGCCTTGTTCTCTATGATTACATAAATCACATTTAACGATATCAATTTGAAATTGTTGACCAAGATCTAAACAATAAGTAGGTGCCGAATGCGCCTTTTTCTCAAGTTCAATGGCGCCAAATGGGCAAGCTAAAAGACAAGCTCTACATCCAATGCAATTTTCAGGGTGTGTTTCGACAAAATTTTCACCACGCACTAATGCTTTTGTCTGACAAGCTTGGGCACAGGGTGCATCTTCACATTGATGGCAAACAGAAGCTGTAAATTGATGCATTAATTTAATAATGCGGATCCTTGGATGAAAATTCTTTTTATTGAGAAAATCATTTCCATCCTTTTCTGATGTATGACCGACTGAACAAACAACTTCACATGTTTTACAGCCAATACATTTTTTAGAGTCAATAACAATTTGGCTATTCATCTCAATACCTATTTATAGGGTTATATAACTTATAATATAATGTTTGATGATTTATTTTAGTAATATTAATCAATATTATCTCTAATAAATAAGGTCAAATAATAACAACTAAATAAAAAAGGGTTTTTTAAACTTAAAATCAAATGAGAATGAATAGTATTTAATAAAATAATAGGAATAAGACTTTATAATATACGTAAATAATCGTAGATGAAAAAACGGCAATCTTATTTCGATTGCCGTTTCTTTAATGGATATCTGTTATTAAAAACTATGATGATAATGTTGCTAATTTAGTTGCGAATCCCATAAAGAAAAGCCCGATAACACCATTACCCAGTTTAGCGATATTTTTACGTGAGCCAAAGAAACGAGCAAGGGCTACACCACCAAATATTAGAAAAGAGAGATAGATAAAACTAAACGCTTCAAGCATGGAAGCGAGAATTAAATAAGATAATCCGGTATGTGCATAATTAAAATCGATAAACTGAACAAAAAATGAAATATAAAATAGGATCGCCTTAGGATTGGTCATACTTAATGTAAGCGCTTTTCTGAAAATGTGTTTCTGTACCGTTGTTGTTTGTTCTGAATGTACTTTTTTGGAGAAAAAAGTCGCATGGATAATCTTTATTCCTAAATACAGGAGATAAAAAGCACCTAAAAAACGGACAATAGTAAAGAGTACTGGAGAGGCTTTTATAACAGATGCGACACCAATAAAGGCGAGAAAAATCAAAATGGCATCACCTAAAAAGACACCAAATGCAGCACGATAACCATCACTGACGCCACCTGATGCGCTTGTTTTTAGCACATAGAGTGTATTAGGGCCAGGAACGAGGATAATAAAAAACATGCCTGCGAGGTATGTCCAGATATTGAGTACACCAAATTGTTCAAGCCACACGTTAACCCCCAATCCTACTTTCTCTGTATTACTTAATGAATTGCTATTATATAAAGAGAATCCACCTTATTTAAATGCATATTTTCACTCATATAGAAGATAAATGTTTGATGCTTACTGCTTTCTGTTTGAAACAGCACTCTGTTATCACTTCAATGGATTACACTCTATTGTTAGCATTTAAAAAAGATGCAATTTTCTTATGTAAAGAGAGTAGATCTCTTAAGTTAACTCGATTATATTTATCTGTGTTTTTATACAGTATTCTGTATTAATCAATTACGCTAAGGGAAATGTGATGTTAAAAGTAATTGCTGAAGATTTTATTAAAACAGAAGCGATAGAAATTGTTTTACCTCTTTATCGAGAACTTGTTGAGGCGACTAAGAAAGAGCCTCTGTGTATTAGCTACAATTTATATGTTGATGAGAAAGATCCTGGTCACTTTGTCTTTATTGAACAATGGCCAGATCATGCTGCGCTTGATGTGCATTGTGCTAGTGAACATTTTCAGCGATTAGTCCCTATGATTAATGCATATAAAAAAGCTGAGCCTAAATTTTTACTTATGGCGGATGCTTTTGATGAAAAATAAAGTAATAAAACTAGACTCATTTATAATGGGTACACTAAATAATAAGAAGTAAGGCAAGAGAGAAGGTGATGTTAGCGAAGTATATATCTCAAATTGTAAACCAAGAAGATAGCTATCAAATTTTAAGTACTCAGAATTTTTTGGATAACTTAACAGAAATAACCAGGGCAACTCATACTTGGTTATTTTCTGATGGTGTCATCTTGAAATGCACAGAAGAGATAGAAACAGAACACTATGATAATGATGCTCAATGTCCTGAACATTGGATAACTTGGGAAATTGTAGAGTCGAATAACAAACCGATTTCTCCTTGTAGAAAAGAATTTTTTAATTTATGCCAGCAAAGTTTTTGGTTAAAAATGCAACTTGCTAATAATGTATGATTAG